>JANYEL010000044.1 GCA_025363155.1 Moraxellaceae bacterium | reverse complement strand
GGTTTTGGCGCGCCTGTATGCCGCTCGTGGCGTACAACACATTGATGAACTTGAATTAAAGCTCGCGCGACTTTTGCCTGCGCAAGGTTTGCTTGGGCTCGATTCCGCGATTGAGCAGATCAATCATGCGATTGATACCGCACAGCGTATTCTGATTATTGGCGACTTCGACGCGGATGGTGCGACGAGCACGGCGTTGATGATGCTTGCGCTTGGGAAGATGGATGCAACCGTCGATTTCTTAGTACCTGATCGCTTTAAATATGGTTATGGCTTAACGCCAGAAATCGTCGCCTTAGCCCTCGCTGAATACACGCCAAATCTGATTATTACCGTGGATAATGGCATTTCCAGTCATGACGGTGTTGCTGCAGCACAAGCGGCGAATGTTGCTGTGATTATCACAGATCATCATTTAACTTCGAAAGTTGCGCCACCTGCACAAGCAGTGGTCAATCCAAATCAGCAAGGTTGTACTTTTGCCAGTAAAGCCTTGGCGGGTGTTGGTGTGGCATTTTATGTGCTTGCTGCGTTGGCGACGTTGCGTAAATCGCAAGGTAAAGCCACTGCAAAATTGACTGATTGGCTCGATTTAGTTGCGCTCGGTACGGTTGCAGACGTTGCTCCACTGGATGCAAATAATCGAATTTTAGTCTCGCAAGGTCTGGCTCGAATTAAGAGTGGTCAATGTCGGTTAGGCTTATTAGCACTGCTTGAAATCGCCAAACGAGAACGTAAAAGTTTGACTTCACAGGATTTAGGTTTTGTTTTAGGGCCGCGTATCAATGCTGCGGGTCGTATGGACAGTATGCGCATTGGCATTGAGTGCTTGCTGGCGGAAGATGTGGTAACAGCACGCGAACTTGCTGAGCAATTAGAGATACTGAATCAAACGCGACGTAGCGTTGAAGCAGGGATGAAGTCGGAAGCATTGGCGTTATTGGAAGATCGACGGTTATTTGAAGAAGTCGTGCCGCCAGCGATTGTGTTGTATGAGTCGAGTTGGCACCAAGGTGTGATTGGCATTGTGGCTGGACGGCTCAAAGAACAATTCAACCGTCCGAGCATTGTTTTCGCCCCAAGTGATGATTCTTGTGAAACCTTAAAAGGCTCGGCGCGTTCGATTGTCGGCGTGCATATCCGTGATGCGATTGAACGCGTGGCAGAAGCACATCCTGAGTTGATTAGTCACTTCGGTGGTCATGCAATGGCGGCGGGCTTGACCTTGCCAGCTGAAAATTTCCAAGCGTTTGCGGATGCGTTTTCAGCGGTGATTGCCGAGCATGATGCGCATTTGTTTGAGCCTGTGTTGTGGACAGATGGTGCGCTTGGCGCGAATGATTTTTCGCTACAACTCGCCAATCAATTGCAGGAAGGCGATCCGTGGGGACAAGCCTTTCCGCCGCCTGTGTTTGAGGGCGAGTTTGAGATTTTAGAGCAGCGTATTCTGAAAGAAAAACATTTGAAATTGACCTTGCGGCATAGTGAGGGGGGCAATTGGCTGGAAGCGATTGCGTTTAATGTTGATCTCGATCTCGATGTGTGGCCGACGGAAAGTTCGCGTGTGCAAATGGCTTATCAGCTCGATATTAATGAATTTCGTGGCGAACGCCGTGTGCAGTTAAAAGTGATTTGGCTTGCGCCTGTATGAGTGGCAATTTCATCTGACATTTCTTTTGAATAGTTGGGTAAACCAAAAGATAGAAGGTAAATCGTGACAGCGTTTTCAAATTGGCTACGTTCTTTTGTTCCACCGCCTTTGACCGTCTCTAAGCGTGAAATCTTTTATAGTTGCTTGGGTGCGTTGATTGGCTTGATGTTTGCGGAGTGGCTCAGTCGCTATGCTTTAGGCGACGTGAACCTGTGGTTTGTCGCGCCAATTGGGGCGTCAGCGGTGTTGTTATTTGCCGTGCCTGCTAGTCCATTGGCGCAGCCTTGGTCGATTATTGGTGGTAATCTAGTTTCTGGTTTAGTGGGTGTTTTTTGTGCCCAACATTTTGCGTTTAATCTTGGACTAGGTGCTGCTGTTGCGGTCGCGACTGCGATTGGTTTTATGTTTATCCTGCGCTGTTTACATCCGCCGAGTGGTGCAGTCGCGATGACGGCGGTGATGGGTGGGCCTGCCATTCATGCGCTGGGTTATCAATTCGTGATTTGGCCAGTATTGGTTAATTCTTTATTTTTATTAGCATTAGCATTGATTTTTAACAACGTGCTGCGTCATCGTTACCCGCATCAGATAGCAAAACCAGCAAGAACGACCGATCCATTGCCCAGTGAACGTTTAGGTTTTACGAGTCATGATTTAGACCGAGCTTTGAGCGGCTATGGTGAGCTTCTCGATATTAATAAAAGCGATTTGGCGGAATTAATTAACCAAGCCAAAGTGAACTCATTTCAGTGTCAATTTGGTGATGTGCGCTGTGCTGAGATTATGTCGAAGGATTTGATCACAGTGCAGCCAACGACACCATTGACCGAAGCGCTGACCAAGCTGCGTGAATTGGAAATGATGGCCTTACCTGTCGTGAACGAGCAACAGCAGTTACAAGGTTTGCTGTCAATTCAGGATTTCTTGGTGCCTCGCGGCGATTCCACTCATATTATCAATCCTTTAGAGGAATATTGGGCAAAGAATGTGATTGATATTATGTCGCATGATGCACCGACAGTCCGTGCGGAACAGCCGATTGGTGATTTGGTTCAATTGTTTTCAGATCAAGGCTTACATTATGTGTTGGTGATTGATGAAGATAAGCATGTTGAGGGGATCATTACCCAATCTGATTTGGTTGCAGCATTGTTTGAAATGAAATTGGCAGAGGCAACCAATGCGTGATTTGGTTAGGCTGATCGGATAATGGCAAAAAAACCGCCGTCACACGTCAGTTTGTATTAAAATCGCCCCCTAATTGAACGTTTACATATTTACAGAGTAGCAAATCCGTGGAAATTAACCCGTATATCCTTCGCATTAAAGACCTGACTGAGCGCGGCAACACGCTTAGGGGGTATCTTTGACTATGATCTAAAAGTTGAGCGTTTAGAAGAAGTTCTACGCGAACT
>JANYEL010000041.1 GCA_025363155.1 Moraxellaceae bacterium | reverse complement strand
ACAATGAATCACCAAACTTAGCGCGCAACTCCTCAACCACAGCAAATGCTGGACGAGGATCACGAGCTTGTGGCGCGCTATCCGTTGCTGGTACGTCTTTCAATGTTTCAGCCATTGCTTCGGCTTCCTAAAATTGACCTTAAATCTTTAAAAATATAAACTTTTAAGCCTGTTTTCTCTGGGCATACATACCAAACATAAACTACATTCAGATGAAGGCAACATTCGCCTTTACACCAATCAACCCAAACCAGCAAAGGCCAAAATCAGACCTAGACAAGCAAAACCAACAAATAACAAAAAGACAATCAAGATCCCAAATACAACACGTCGGAAACCCCTCAAGTCATCCCACGCTTTAGATACTTCACCCAGACTTCGCCCAGTCATAAGCTCAAGTATCCCTCCGAAAATAAGCACAAGCGCAATCAACGGAGATAGTGCAAGCATGAAACCCAAATGCATCACATGCATCAGCAACAATGGACCAAAAAGTCCAAGTAGACCAACCCCCAACTGCAGGAAGCCACCTACTCGATTAGCCTTTTTTTGCCTTTTAACAATCTTCGCATTCTGAGCAGCTATCCTTTTCACTGTAGCAGCACCAGGTTTTAGAACCTTATCGTATGCTTCATGACATTGAGGACATTGCCGCAACGGATTAGAATCAGAAGACAATTGTTCGTAAGAGCATTTTGGACATATCATCAATACTGACCCTAAAATAAAACTTACCCAACAATTAATTCATGACAACAACAGCTTAGCCGACCAGTTATTAACTTGATTCGTCTTGAGAGCGCAAATTGGTGACAGCAATACGTTCAGCCTGCTTACGATCACGCTGTGGCTGCATAATTGGACGATACAAGCCTTGATCACCAACAACACTCGACAATGGACGACGTTCTTTGCCAATCGAATCTTGCAACAGCATCAATGCTTCAAGGAAAGCTTCTGGACGCGGTGGGCAACCTGGAATATAAACATCAACAGGAATGAATTTATCCACGCCTTGTACTACTGAATAGATATCGTACATGCCGCCAGAATTGGCGCACGCACCCATCGAAATGACCCACTTCGGCTCAAGCATTTGTTCATACAAACGTTGAACGACAGGTGCCATTTTCACAAAACAGGTTCCCGCAACAACCATCAAGTCGGCTTGACGAGGTGAAGCACGGATAACTTCAGCACCAAAACGCGCCAAGTCATGCGGAGAAGTAAAGGCTGTTGCCATTTCTACGTAGCAGCAAGATAGACCGAAGTTGTACGGCCACAAGGAATTTTTACGACCCCAGTTCACCGCCAAATGCGCCATATCTTCAAGCTTGGTCATGAAGATATTTTTATCAACTTGATCTTGAAGTGGATCACTTACGATTTGCTTGGAAGTATCTGGGTATTGGAGTGCTGTTTCGCCATCAGGAGTAGCACGAGTGAGGGTGTATTTCATACGCTTTCCTTTTGCAGCTTCGCTTGTTGCTCAGCATTTGCAGCAGCATCAATAGATTGTCCTGGAATCATGCCGCGATTATCGAGCTCAAGCTCTTCCATCGGCACAAAACGTGTAATTTCTGCAAGGTCGAGAGGCTCTTTCGCAGTACCATGTTTTTGACGGAATGCTTTTTCTTTAGCAAGACGTTTTTCAGGCGCCCAATCCAACGCACCGATGCGCCATATATAAACCAAGCCGACAAGCAGCACGACGATAAAGACCAAGACTTCGACAAAGCCTGTCCAGCCATTTTCGCGAACGGAAACGGAATAGGCATATAAAAACAAGGCTTCAACATCGAAGATGACGAAGAACATCGCCACCAGATAGAATTTTGCAGACAGTCGCAGACGAGCACCACCAGCACCAAGCTGACCGTTCCATTGCTTATGGGCGGAAAAGCGGTAGGGCGTACGAAGGAAGAGCCATTCGAGTCAGGTCAGCTTGGTGCTGGTGGTGCTCGTCTGCGACTGTCTGCAAAATTCTATCTGGTGGCGATGTTCTTCGTCATCTTCGATGTTGAAGCCTTGTTTTTATATGCCTATTCCG
>JANYEL010000202.1 GCA_025363155.1 Moraxellaceae bacterium | reverse complement strand
GCAATTTGTGCTTGGGTCAGTGGCGTACCTTGTGGAATGTCAATTTTGTAGACACCAAATGCCGAACATCCGCTTTGGGATAAGCTGAGTAAGGATACTGCGAGGATTCCCACAGTAATGTGAGTCAGCATGAATTTTTGCATTTTGATACACTTGCCCCATCGTTTGACTATATGTTTAATGATGTCATCATCGGTAATCGTCTATTGTATAAGGGATAGACGGTTTGTTACCAAGATGCTATGACTGTTTACGAGATCTAGTTACGAGTATTCTAGATGTTGTTTGCGGTTATGGGCTAAACTAGCGCCATATTTTTGGTAGCAATTAGTTAACACCTTTGTGGTGTGCAATCAAAAAATCTGTTGTTTAATGCTAAGCGATACGCGAGAGCGGTAACAACAAAATTCGGCTGTAATGCCTCACTTATATGAATTACGCATGCGCGGCATATTAACATGCCCTGATCACGCTGCCCATGATGGATCCGTTATGTCGATTACCAACCAAGATTTACGTAAAGCTGGACTGAAAGTCACGTTGCCTCGAGTGAAAATTCTCGAGTTGCTTGAGCGTGCGACTGAGCATCATTTGAGTGCTGAAGATATTTATAAAACCTTGCTGGAACAAGGTGAAGATGTCGGTTTGGCAACGGTTTACCGTGTGTTGACTCAATTTGAGACTGCTGGAATTATCGAGCGTCATCAGTTCGAGAATAATTATTCTGTTTTTGAGATCACGCAAGCGGATCATCATGATCATATCGTTTGTCAGAATTGCGGTCGTGTCGTTGAGTTTAGTAGCCCTGTCATTGAGGCGGAGCAACATGCGGTTGCCGAGCGTTTGGGCTTTGAGTTGACGGGTCATTCGCTTAATCTTTATGTGTTTTGTGATAAACCTGCGTGTGTTGAGGCGCGTAAGAAACGTAAGTAATTTTTGAAAATGTTGTATTGAAGCCTTCCCCCTCTGGGGAAGGAGGCAAGTATTTGTTTTGAAAATAGTAGTTAGGGATGAGTTAAAGCAAAATCTTAAAGCAAGCAAAGCTCATCTAATGTAAATAAAAGAAGGTCATGGATGCCTGATTTAACAAGAAGTGTGAACCTAGATTTCATTAAAAAAATCGCTCAATTGAAACGATCGTTGGTCGTTTTTGTGGCATGCGCATTTCCTCTTATTACCTTTTCAAATACTGTTCAAGCAGCTGATCCAAATAAGGTCATTCATGCGGCGTTTCCTGCTGCGGATGATGGTTTTGATATGGTGCGGACGGCGAATTATTACTCCGCGATCATCGCGGGTTCGATTCAAGAGACACTCCTGACCTACGATTATTTGGCGCGTCCAGCGAAACTGGTGCCTGGAACTGCAGCTGAGATGCCCGAAGTCAGTGATGGCGGTAAGGTCTATGTGTTTCATCTGCAAAAAGGCATTTATTTCGCCGCTGATCCTGCGTTTAAAGGATCGAGACGTGAGCTGACGGCGCAAGATTATGCGTATACCTTCAAACGTTTTCTTGATCCAAAGAATCATTCACCTGCTGCCAGTTTTTTGAGTGGCAAGATTCTTGGGATGGATGAAGTTGTGGCGAAGGCGTCTAAGACGGGAAAATTTGATTACGATGCGCCTGTAGCAGGA
Source organism: Moraxellaceae bacterium (assembly GCA_025363155.1). Taxonomy (GTDB): domain Bacteria; phylum Pseudomonadota; class Gammaproteobacteria; order Pseudomonadales; family Moraxellaceae; genus Aquirhabdus. The sequence continues at coordinate 7,015 of JANYEL010000202.1, read as the reverse complement.
TTGGAAACACCAGATCGTTATACGCTGAAGATCACTTTAAAAACAGCGGACTATAATTTTCTGTATGTGATTGCTTATAGTGGTTTTGGTGCAGTTGCGCGTGAAGTGGTAGAGATGTATGGGGATCAGATTGCCCAACATCCTGTCGGTACTGGTCCATATATGCTGCAAAAATATCTACCACGCAGCAAGATTGTTTTAGTAGCTAATCCTGATTTTCGCAAAATGACGTGGGATTTTAAGTCGACGGGAGATGCGTGGGACAGTCAACTCGTTAAAGATATGCAGGGCAAAACACTGCCGCAAGTGGGTCGAGTTGAAGTGGATGTGATTGAAGAAGAACAATCGCGCTGGTTGGCATTTCAGAGCAAGCAATTAGATATTGCAGGATTGCCGCCAAGTCTGACGCCAACGGCAATGAGTCATGGCATATTAAAACCTGATTTCACCAAACAAGGGATTAAGTTATTTAGCAGCACTGAACCTGAAGTTACTTACACGATTTTGAATCAACGAGATCCGATTGTTGGTGGTAATAGTTTAGCAAAAATTGCGCTGCGCCGAGCGATTATCATGTCGTATAACACCCAAGATGATTTGAATATCTTGCAAATGGGACAGGCGGTCAAAGCGCAGATGATTATTCCTGCTGGGGTGACTGGACATGATCCGAGTTATCGCAGCAGTGTGCGCTATGACATTGGTTTGGCAAATCAATTGCTTGATCATTTTGGGTATAAACGTGGTGCAGATGGCTATCGAACCTTACCGAATGGCAAGCCGTTGTTGCTGAAAGTTACCACAGAAGCGGATAGTAAATCACAAATAAGATCAGAGATTTGGAAGCATGGCTTGGATGACATTGGCATTCGCGTTGAGTTTCCAGTCAGTAGTTTTGCCGATAATTTGAAAGCCGCAACCGAATGTAAACTGATGATGTGGGGCGGCGCTTGGATTGCGGATTATCCTGAAGGCGAAAACTTCATGCAGTTGCTGTATGGCCCTAATGCGAAACAAGGCAACCATGGCTGCTATAGCTCTCCAGTATTTGATGGGTTATATGTCAAAGCCAAGTCGCTTCCTGCGGGTGAGGAGCGTAATCAGTTGTATATGCAGATGAATCGTCAAGTGGAGGCGGATGGCGCGTGGTTGCTTGGCATGTCGCGCGTAAGTAACTCCTTGATTCGCCCATGGGTTAAGGGCTATAAAAGACATCCAATTTTGGCGTCAATTTGGATGTATTTGGATGTTGAGAAGCACTGAGTTTGTTTTTTAGTTTTATTTGGCATAATTTAAAATCTATATGGTTTTGATTGTATATAAAGTTGGCAGGAGAGCTAGGCATGAGTCATTTTACCCAGATTAAACATTTTGAAGGTTGTCGTAGTGCGTTAGGTCAAATGACGCGCGTGGAAGACACCCGCACCGCAGCTGAAGCATTCCGCAAAGACATGCTGGCTGGCCCGAAAGTAAAATATCATGAGTCGTTTGATTTGGTGAGATTGCCTTATCCAAGTCGGTTTGGCTTACGTAATGCCTTTGCGCATGAAGCTTTGGTTGAGTATTTGCACCTGCAAAATCGACTTTTTGTCGTTCAGTTTCAAACGTCAGAAGGGCTAAAAACCATGTTGGTTTCGCCGTCTGATCATGAGCGTAATGGCGAAACGCCGTTCTTCCGCCGTGTGCAGGATAAGACGCCTAATTTTGTGATTAACATGCTCGTGAAGCGTCAATCGACGGTTCCAAAAATCCTGAAAAAGATTGGTTTAAAACCAGAAGATGTTGATTATATTACCTATGATCATTTGCATACGCAGGATGTTCGTCGTTGGTTAGGTACTGCAACTGAACCAGGTCTATTCCCAAATGCAAAATTGATTGTGCATCGCCGTGAATGGGCGTCGACTTTAGATTTAAATCCTTACCAAGCCGATTGGTATTGCCCAAATGGTGTCACGGGGATTCCTGAAGAAAAAGTGATTCAGTTTGAAGGCGATATTATGCTCGGTGAGGGCGTGGCGCTGATTCATACACCAGGTCATACCGAAGGTAATCATTCTATCGTGGTGCATACCGACGAAGGAATTTGGGTGACCAGCGAAAATGGTATTAGCGTTGACGCGTATATGCCTAATTTATCGACTGCGGCGGGTGTTGCTGATTATGCGGGCATCACTGGCACTGAAGTGATTATCAATGGAAATACTTTGGAAAATTCGATTGATCAGTACATTTCAATGGTGCAAGAAAAGACCATTGCTGGCCCATCGAAACGTGATCCGCGCTTCCCGAATGTTTTCCCTTCTTCTGAAATGACCGAGTTTTGGTTATTCCGTGGCACGACTCCTGCGTTCTATGTGGGTAAAGCGAAGTTCGGTAAGTTGCAGCGTAAGAAGAAGTAAGGTTTTCACAATGCTTTGAAGTCTTCCCTTTCAAGGGGAAGATTTAGATGGGGATGGCTTTAAAAGCACCCCCTTCCCAACCTTCCCCCTCAGGGGAAGGAGACCAGCAAAAGCGATGAATTTCATTAAAAATCAGCAAGGATAGCGATGACTGTTTATATTCTACGCCGATTAGGGCAAATGATTCCGACGATGCTCGGCGTTATCCTTTTGATTTTCTTTCTTTTTAGTTGGGTGGGTGGCGATCCTGCTTATATTCTAGCAGGCAAGATGCCGAATCCAGAGCAGATTGCCAATATCCGCGCGCAGTTGGGCATTGATCAGCCATATTACGTGCAGCTGTGGATTTTTATTAAGCAGATTGTGACTTTTGATTTTGGCATGAGTTGGAGTACGGGCGAGTCTGTGTCGCATGTGATTCTGACGCGGTTGGGCCCCTCACTTACGATCTTGATTCCTCTTACTATTATCCAAACTTTTTTTGCAATTGGATTGTCGTTGATGATCGCGTTTGTTCGGGGGTCACTCACGGATCGTATGGTGATGGTGGCGTGTACGGTCGGTATGTCGATCAGTATTCTGGTTTATATCATCGTCTTTCAATATTGGTTTGCCTATAAGTTGAATATCTTCCCTGTGCAAGGTTGGGGTGAGAGCTTGGGCGAGAACCTGCTGCATTATTCTTTATTACCGATTTTGATCATGTTGGTCGTGAGTATTGCGCCTAGTCTGCGGCTGTATCGCACTTTTGTGTTAGATGAGATTAATCAAGATTATGTGCGCACCGCACGTGCAAAAGGGTTGGGCGAGCCACGGATCCTCTGGGTTCACGTGTTGCGTAATGCGGCGATTCCGATCATTACCGATGTTATGTCGAGTTTGCCTGCACTGTTGATTGGCGCGTTTTTGATTGAACGATTCTTTGGCATTCCAGGGATTGGACGTGAGGTGATTTTGGCAGTTGAGCGCAGTGATTTTCCAGTAATTAAGGCGATCACGGTCTATGTAGCAGCGGCGACGATGCTGTTTAATTTGTTGGCTGATCTGATGTATCAGGCAGTCGATCCTCGCGTACAACTGAAGTAGGGAGTCGATATGTCATCAGTGCTCGATTCAACTTCGACTATTCCTGTGAAAGCAAATTATTCCAAATCACGCGGACTCTGGGCGCTGGCTTGGCGACGCTTGCGTGCTGATCGTGTGGCGATGTTTTCATTGGCGATTGTGTGTGCTTATTTACTGATGTTGGTGCTGTCCATCACAGGTTTGGTGGCGAAGCATTGGGATGAGGAAGTTGGGGTGAATTACGCGCCACCAACCTTTATCGGTGCTGAAACAGAAGCTGCACATGGCGTCACCAGTGATGTGAATGATCTCGCGCCGCTACCAGAAAATCCTGTTGATCCACTGGCGGACATTATTCATAAGCTCCGTGCTGAAGCGCCAAAAACCACAGAAGTTGCGGCGGTGCGTCAGCCGACGTTGTTGTTTGGGGCGGACAAATGGGGTCATGACATTATCCTGAAAACCATCAAAGGTTCAGAGACCTCAATTATTGTCGGGCTTGTGGCGGCATTACTCGCCGTTTCAATCGGTACAGTGTTGGGAGCGGTTGCGGGTTTTTTCGGTGGTTGGGTCGATGCGACACTTGAATGGTTTTATAACGTTTTTACCTCGATTCCTTATTTGCTATTGATTCTGGCGATTGCAGCGGTGTTGCAGAAAAAAGGCATTATGGCGATTGTCCTCATTCTCGGATTGACGGGTTGGACGGGAACATACCGCTTACTGCGCGCGGAATATATCAAACACCGGTCTCGTGAATACGTGATGGCGGCGGATGCGATTGGTGCGAGTTATGCGCGCAAAATGTTTATCCATATTTTCCCGAATGTCAGCCATGTACCGCTGGTGCAGATGTCGCTGATGGTCGTTGGTTTTATCAAGGCAGAAGTGATTTTGAGTTTCTTGGGCTTTGGTGTACCTGTGGGCGTGGTGTCGTGGGGCAGCATGTTGAATGAGGCCCAGAACGAACTCATCTTGGGTAAATGGTGGCAATTGACGGCGGCCAGTGTGGCGATGGCGGTGTTGGTGACGGCGTTTTCGTTGTTTACCGATACCCTGCGCGATGCGCTTGATCCCAAATTGAAATAGGTAAGCGAAATGAATCAAATCGAGATGAATGAGCTACAAGATGCTGATATTTCAATGAATGGTGCTTTGCTACGTGTTCATCATTTACGCATTGGTTTTCGTGGTGATCAGAATACGGTGACGGAAGCGGTGAAGGGCATTTCGTTTGAGATTCCTTATAACACCACGGTTGCTTTGGTTGGCGAATCGGGTAGCGGTAAGTCGGTGAGTTCGCTGGCGATCATGGGTCTGTTGCCGTCGGAAAATGCGGTCATTGCGCCATCGAGTGTGATTGAGTTTGAAGGTAAAAACCTATTGCGGATGTGCAGTGCCGATCGTCGCCGTATGTGCGGTAAAGACATTGCGATGATCTTCCAAGAGCCGATGACATCACTGAATCCTGTGTTTACGGTCGGTTTTCAAATCGAAGAAGTGTTAAAGCTTCACATGAAAATGAACGCTAAACGAGCGCGTGCGCGTGCCATTGAACTGCTCGATGAAGTCGGTATTCCGTCACCAGAAACGAAGATCAATGCCTATCCGAGTCAACTTTCAGGTGGACAACAGCAGCGCGTGATGATCGCGATGGCAATAGCCTGCGAGCCAAAACTATTGATTGCCGATGAGCCAACGACTGCGCTTGATGTGACCATTCAGAAGCAGATTATTGACCTGATTGAGGCACTGCGGAAGAAGCATCGGATGTCGGTGTTATTCATTACCCATGATTTGGCGTTGGTTGGTGAGATTGCAGATCGCGTGATTGTGATGCGTAATGGCGAAATTCGTGAGCAAGGTGATGTGCGCCAGATTTTGGAATCGCCGAAAGATGGCTACACCAAAGCTCTACTGCGCTGTCGTCCATCGCTCGACAGTCGTCCTTGGCGGTTGCCTGTGATTAGTGATTTTATCAATGATAACTGCGAGGCGAATGTCGATTTTGAGCCGCAGAACGTTAAGCAACGCACGCGCGGTTTGACGGGTAGCGAAGAAATCATTCTCGATGTCCGTAACTTAGGCAAAAGTTTTTATAGCCACGAAGGGCTTTTCAAGCGTAAAGAATTCCAAGCGGTCAGTGACGTGTCATTTAAATTAGCCCGTGGCAAAACCTTGGGCGTGGTCGGTGAGTCGGGTTCAGGTAAAACGACTGTGGGTTTGACTTTGATGCGTTTGCATCAAGCCACGACAGGACAAGCGTTGTTTGATGGTCAAGACATTATTCAAATGTCGAATCAGGATTTTATGGCGTATAAACGTCGCATTCAGATCATTTTCCAAAATCCGTATGCATCGCTGAATCCACGCTTTACCGTCGGGCAGATTTTACTGGAACCAATGAAAATTCATCAGATCGGAAAGCATGATCAAGAGCGCACTGATATGGCAATGCAACTGTTGCAAAAAGTGGGCTTACCCAGCGCAGCGTTTCATCGTTATCCACATGAGTTTTCTGGTGGGCAGCGTCAGCGGATTGCGATTGCACGTTGTTTAACATTGAAGCCCGAAGTCCTCATTTGTGATGAGTCAGTGTCGGCGCTGGATGTGTCGGTTCAGGCGCAAGTATTGAATTTATTGCAAGATTTGCAGGAAGAATTTGGCATGAGTTATATTTTTATTTCTCATGATCTGTCGGTAGTGAAGTATCTTGCTGATCAGGTCATGGTGATGAAAGATGGCAAAGTCGTCGAAATGGCGAATTCTGATGAGCTATATCTCAATCCGCAACATCCTTATACCAAGCAATTGTTGAGTGCAATTCCGAAGGGATTGCAGGGTTAATTTGATTTTTGAGGTGGGAAGAGCTGGGCGGAAGGTTGAAACAAAAAAAAACGCTGATATTGCGGAGCAGCAATATCAGCGAGGAGAACTACATAAGAAAGTGATCTTCATTCCCTAAAGATCACAAGGGGAGATGCTCGTTATTAGTATTTATAATCGAGTTGTAGCCACAGTTTGTCAGTGTCGCGATTACCGCCGTTCTTGGTGATTGGGAAGGCGTCTTTAGGCGCGTTTGCACTCGCCATGTAGTGCGCGAATTTAGTCGTTACGCTAAAAGCCCCTTTCATGGGTACAGTTTTCGGTAAGCCAATCGGCGAGCTCAACACCAAATCAAATTCTTGACCATATTGGCTTGAACCTTCAGCGCTGGTGTACCAATGGTACGTCGCTTCAAACTTCACTTTGTTGTTGCCAATCAGCGTTGGGATTTTTCCGCTGGTGCCGACATAAGTGTCAACCAAACCATAAGCCGGTGTGCCTAAGAACAAATCTGCGTAACCATCAAACTTATGCTTGGTGCCAAGTGGTGTTTGGAACGCAAAGCGTTTTGGTGCGCCGACTTTGGATGAGGTCACGCTTGAATCATTGCCCATTACTTCGTAACCTGCGGTCACATCTAAGTCAGGCACGGCTTTAACTTGCGGAATTGCCATGGTGCCTTCAATCAGGTAGTAATCCGCTGAATATTGCAGTGGATTCGA
>JANYEL010000186.1 GCA_025363155.1 Moraxellaceae bacterium | reverse complement strand
GTTTCCCACAATTGAGGACACTCAATGACGTAGAGCAACTTATTACCAATCGCCGCACCCAAGATACAACCCAAAATCACATAAAATGAGCTGCCATCGGTAATTTGAGCAATGCCTTTGCGACGCTTAATCACTCGGTAGGTCTGAACGCCAGCAAAAATCGCCAGCCACTCAAAGAAAAAATGAATGGCATGTGCGGTTGTCGGATCGAAATTGGGGAAAGTCGCCATGGGTTAGTTATCTAGTGACCAATATTAAATCCGAATATCGACACAAACAGCAAAATGACGGGACTTGCAGCAACAGCTCCAACAACAATGGCACCATCCGCGGCAATAGCGAGGGGTGTCAGTAAAACTCTTTCTGCGACAGCGCCTGCATTAGCTACATGAGTTCCAGCAACTGCTCCAGCAGTCGCGTAATCATATGAAATGTTTACAAAATAAGGCTGATTAAAGGACTGACCTGCGGGCATTTTGAATTTCCCCGCAGAATATACAGTGCCATTTGTTAATCGTCCTAGACGCATGAGCTCTTTAACATCTCTAAGATAAAAATTATGTTCATCCAAAAAAGTTTTATCTGCTTTAGTCAGTGTCGCCCAATCTCTAGCTTTTAGTTCATAGTAACCATTGATTTTATTATCTTTACTGATCACAAAATGTAAATTAGTCGCCATTATTTTGGATCGACCACTCCACATCAGAATTTCTCTTAAATCATTATAAAGTGGGAAAATATAGTGGTGTTCCTTCCCAACAATCACGAGCTCTTGCTGATCATTCGTAATTAAAAAACTACTGACTTCCTCCTCGAAAGAAGGTTTATTCATAGGCACAGACGTCTTCACAGACTTGGAATACAACTCATGCGTCACACATGCACCGCTCATCACACACAACACAAGTGACAACAAAATCATTAAAGGTTTTTTCATTGATTTAACTAACCGATTCTTAATGGAAAAAATTTAAACTGCAGCGCGCAAACACCCGTGCCAACCAACAATAATATGGCAGCGAGAAATAGGATTTTCTTGAGAAGTTTTTGGGCTTTCTGCTTTTGAAGTGAGTCTTTGACCACTAGACCAATCAACAAAAAAATTAAGGATGCAGCTAAAAGTATAACGCCGATTGCTAAAGAAAGCGTACCGCAAAGCGCAAGTGTATTTTCGATGATTGAACTCATTATTTTCTCTATTTTTATTTTCAAATAACTGCATAAAGCGTATATTTGCTGCGCGCATATTAACTTAACAAACTTGAAATAACCATACTAATGCATTGTGTTGACTAGACATGATTACATCGCTTAGCCCTAGCGAAAACCAACTTCTATCCTTCAATTTTCCCGAAGGTATCCAACTACACCTAAAACGCACTGACCTCACTCACCCCACCATCTCTGGCAATAAATACTACAAACTAAAATACAACCTGATCGAAGCGAAGGCACAAGGCTTAACCACCCTGCTCACCTTTGGCGGCGCCTACTCCAACCACATCGCCGCCACAGCGGCCGCAGGTCACGAATGCGGCTTCCACACCATCGGCATAATCCGTGGCGAAGAACTCGCAGACAAAATCCACGATAACCCCACCTTACACCAAGCCCAAACCCTCGGCATGCAACTCCACTTCGTCAGCCGCAGCGACTACCGCCGCAAAGCTGACGCAGACTTTATCGAACAACTGAAGTCAAAATTCGGCACGTTCTACCTCATCCCCGAAGGCGGCACAAATAGCCTCGCCGTCCAAGGCTGCGAAGAAATCCTGACCGAACAGGACAAACAGGATTTTGACTATGTCTGTTGCGCAGTTGGCACAGGCGGCACGATTGCAGGAATCATTAACTCAAGTAGCGACAAGCAAAAAATCCTCGGCTTCCCCGCCCTAAAAGGCGACTTCCTATTTGATGAAATCAAACAATGGACGACGCGCAATAATTGGGATTTATGCCTGGACTATCACTTTGGCGGCTATGCCAAAACCACGCCTGAACTACTCCAGTTTATTCAGCAATTCCAGCAACAAACTGGCATTGAGATCGAACCGATTTATACGGGCAAGATGCTGTTTGGTATCTTTGATTTGATTGAGGAA
>JANYEL010000150.1 GCA_025363155.1 Moraxellaceae bacterium | reverse complement strand
TAAAACAGCAAGCTTAAGCAACTAAATCAAGCGTCCACATTCATGAGAATGTATCCACGCCAAAGTCGATAGCCTTATCGACAATCTTCAGGCCACGTCCAAAAGCATTTGTGTGTTTTTGTGTATATAAGCCCTGCATCGTCTTTTTCAGGAAGCTTTTTAAAAAGCTTAGTTTAAAGAATTTAGGTCATCTACTTTGACATGTCTCGTATGTGATGCTCATTTGAAGCACCCATGGCGAGGATCAGTCAGCTACCGATGTACCCACATTCAAAACGATTTCAGACACATCAGTTTTTAAAACTGTATTGGTTGTCTTTCATCCTGCTCGCATCGATGCGCTATTTTGATTTTTTAATTGGAGTGTCCGTAGAACGGACAAATACCCCATGAGCATGACTTTTTCTGATTTTGCCCTAGCGCCTAGCCTACAACAAGCTCTTACAGACCTTGAATACACCACACCAACTGACGTGCAATTGCAGGCGATTCCTGCCGCACTCGACGGTAAAGACTTATTGGTATCAAGCCAAACTGGTAGCGGTAAAACTGCTGCTTTCTTATTGCCGACCTTGAATGCATTAGCAGTACAAGATCAACCTACTTTAAACGCACGTTTGAAGAACATGCCTTCACCAAACATTTTGGTATTGTGCCCAACACGTGAACTTGCTCAGCAAGTCAGCGCTGATGCGATCAAATTGGTTCGTCACGTTCGCGGTGTTCGTATTGCAACCATCATGGGCGGCATGCCTTTCGGTAAGCAAATTGCTCAGTTGAAAGGCGCGCAAGTTGTAATCGCAACACCAGGTCGTTTGCTTGACTTGGTTAATCGTCGTCAATTGTCACTGAGTGAAGTTGATGCGCTGATTGTCGATGAAGCGGATCGCATGTTGGATCTTGGTTTCTCTGAAGACTTAGAAGCGATTGGCGATTTGGCGAATAACCGCATACAAACACTCATGTTCTCTGCAACGTTTGCTGATCGCATTATCCATCTTGCTAAACGCATGATGAAAGCTGATCCAACACGTATTGCGATCGAAACAGGCCATTCAACCAACACCGATGTCACACAAACATTGCATTATGCGGATGGTTTTGAACATAAGAAAAAATTGCTGTCACATTGGTTGAATGATGAAACCATGGATCAAGCAGTTGTTTTCGCAAGCACACAAGAAGATACAGAAGCGTTGGCTGAAGAGCTCGCAATGGCTGGTCATCAGGTGGTTGCGTTGCACGGTGCAATGCCACAAGCAGTACGTATGCGTCGCATCCGTAGCTTGCGTGAAGGCAAAGTACGCGTTCTCGTAGCAACTGATGTTGCAGCTCGCGGTCTTGACGTTCCAGCGATTAGCCATGTAATTAACTTTGGCTTACCAATGAAAAACGAAGACTACGTCCATCGCATCGGTCGTACGGGTCGTGCTGGCCGTAGTGGTCAAGCAATCACGATTGCAACACATCGCGAACGCGGCAAAATTCGCGCGCTTGAAGATTACTTACAAGCAAAAATCAATGTGACTGAAATTGCTGGCTTAGAGCCAAGCCCACCACCTGCTGGCAGTGATCGCGGTGGACGTCGTGATGGCGGACGCGGTGGCTTTGGCGGCGGCGGTCGCAGCAGCGGTGGTTATAGCCGTGATGGCGGTGGTCGCAGTGGCGGTTTCGGTGGTGGTCGTGACGGCGGAAGTCGTGATGGCGGCAGCCGTGACTCAGGTGGCTATCGTGGCAACCGCGATAACGCGGCACCTTCACGCGATGGCGCGGGTGAAGCAACGAGCGGTTATCGTCATCGTACCGAAGGTCGCAGCGATGCACCACGTGGCGACTTTAACTCACCACGTCCAGATCGTGATGGCGGCGCGCCTCGCTTCAACAGCGAACGCCCACGTTTTAACGATGAAAACCGTGGCAATCGTTCAGATTCACGTCCATCAGGTGATCGTCCGCGTCCAGCGGGTGACCGTCCATATCCATCACGTGATTCAAGTTCTGCTCCGCGCAGCACTGGCTTCAGCCGTGACGGCGCAGCACCACGTGGCGACTTTAATCGTGACTCAGCACCGCGTAGCGATGCAGGTCGTGGCTTTAGCCGTGATGGCGGCGCGCCGCGTCCATTCAGCAGCCCACGCGCTGGTGGCAATGAGCGTAGCTTCAACTCCGAAGTTGGCGGTCGTGATGCAGGTCGTGTAGTTGGCGAACGCAACTTCAACCGTGAAGGCGCAGCAAACACTGCACCAGCACGTCCACGTCGCGAATTCCAAGCTGGCAGCCGTGATGATCGTTTCGAACGTCAAGAACGCAGCTTTGGTCGCGATGCAGCGCCACGCAGCGATTTCCGTAAAAAACGCGAAGACTAATACATTAATGCAAAGCAGTTATCAGTAACTGCTTATTAAGTATTTTAAAAAGCCGAATGTTGAAAACATTCGGCTTTTTATTTATTACTAATTTAATTTTGATCAATCAGGTCTGTTTTTTAATCAAAGAAATTGTGTTATGGTCAAGCTATAGTGAAAAGTAAAAAACAGAAAAAGGAGTTTCAACATGCCTTACTTATTCGTATTCCTGGTTGCACTCAACGCCAGTTACTTTGGTTATCAAGTACTCAAAGAAGTAGAACCAGCCACATTACAGTCGCTGGCTAATGCCACCCAGAAAGACTTTCCTGTCACACTGCATTTGGTATCGCAACGCTCTATTCTTGAGCAAATTTCGAATATGACCGCAAAGTTAACGGCAGAAAAAACGACAGCCTCATAACCCGTTAAAAAATTCATTCTAGTTTTCAAATAATTAAATATAAATGAATAACTTATTAGCCAATCACTAGAATGTTGATAAAAAAGTGTAGTTAGATCGAAATACCCATGTTTTCGCGTAAATGAAACGGCGATAAGCTTGCGTTTTCCTTCAAAATTATCAACAATATATAGCACTTATGATTATAATCCATACAAAGCACGTACATATCACTGCAATAGAACACTCTTAAAATTAGCTTATTTCGTGCTACATTGGACATTATGGATCTTATAACACTGGTTTTTGCTGCATGACGACACCTTCTGAACAACAATCGTCGATTGTCACTTCGAAAATTAGCACTACTCCTCATTTGGTAGAAGCGCGCGACCTCTCTTTCAGCTGGGGCTCACGGGTGATTTACGATCGTCTGAATTTGATCATTCGTCGTGGACAAGTCACTGGCATTATGGGGCCGTCAGGCACGGGCAAAACGACCTTATTGAAACTCATCGGCGGTCAACTCACTCCAGATTCAGGGCAACTACTCTTGAATGAGATCAATGTCGCCAGCATGAATCGCAAAGAACTTTTTGCTGCGCGTGCACGCATGGGTATGCTCTTTCAAAGTGGTGCGTTATTCACCGATATGACCGTATTTGAGAATGTTGCTTTCCCACTTCGCGCACATACTGATCTTGATGAAAACCTCATTCGCGAATTGGTCGGACTGAAATTAGAAGCGGTAGGACTCCGTGGTACTGAAGACTTGATGCCAGCAGAGCTATCAGGCGGCATGAATCGACGGGTTGCACTCGCACGTGCAATTGCGCTCGATCCCGAACTGATTATGTATGATGAGCCCTTTGCTGGGCAGGATCCGATCGTGATGGGCGTCTTAGTACGCCTGATCCGCTCACTACGTGATGCGCTTGGTTTGACTTCCATTATTGTTTCACACGATGTGATTGAAACATTGTCCATTTCTGATTATGTCTATGTGGTTGCAGACGGCAAAGTCATGGGCGAAGGGACGCCTGAACAATTACGCGCCTCTTCGTCAGAATACGTACAGCAATTTTTGCAAGGTCAGGCAGATGGCCCCGTGAAATTCCAATATAGCCAAACCCCGTATTTGACTTCAAATGAAGACGCCGCAAAAAGGAACATCCAATAATGGTCGGGTCTATGCAAAAGTCAAATCTCCTATCTACGGGAGCGGATCAGTCATGATAAATGGAATACAACGACTCGGTCGTGAAGTCATTGATCGCACAACAGGTATTGGCGCGGCTGGCATCATGCTGGTTCGTTCCGCATTTGGAGTGCCTAGCCGATCTGGTTTCGGACTTTTTGTTGAGCAAATGTATCGGGTTGGCGTATTGTCGCTGCTGATTATTCTTGTCTCGGGTTTCTTTATTGGCTTAGTGCTCGGTTTGCAAGGCTTCACTATTTTATCTAAATATGGCAGCTCTCAAGTACTGGGCACGATGGTTGCGTTGACCTTGGTTCGCGAACTCGGTCCTGTGATCGCAGCACTACTGTTCGCGGGACGTGCAGGTTCTGCATTGACGGCTGAAATTGGGTTAATGAAAACTACCGAACAGCTCGCCAGTATGGAAATGATCGGCGTTGATCCACTCCATCGCATTATCGCACCGCGTCTATGGGCAGGAATCGTCAGCTTACCCATGCTTGCTTTGATCTTTTCCGCTGTCGGTATTTTTGGCGGTAAAATGGTTGGTGTGGATTGGTTAGGCGTAGATGAAGGGTCATTCTGGAGCAGCATGCAAAGCAACGTCAGCTTCATGGATGATGTCGTCAACGGCGTGATCAAAAGTATCGTGTTTGGCGTCGTCTGTACATGGATTGCCGTGTATCAAGGTTATGCAGCAACACCTACATCGGAAGGTATTTCTACAGCCACCACAAATACTGTGGTGTATTCATCATTATGTGTCTTGGGTCTTGATTTTATTCTGACTGCGGTCATGTTCGGAGGTTTGTCATGAGAACTCGTAGTGCAGAGTTTAGTGTTGGGGTTTTTACGGTTTTAACCATTATCGCAGTCTTTTTTCTTGCGTTACGGGTCAGCGGTCTACTCGATGAAGTCCATAAAAATGGCTATACAGTAACTGCACACTTTCAGAACATTGGTGGGCTCACGCCTCGTGCTAAAGTGACACTCAGTGGTGTTGTGATTGGACGCGTCACGGATATCAGTCTTGATCAAAAACGACTTGATGCTGTTGTGACCATGCAAATCAACGATAGCATGAAACAAATCAGTACTGACTCAACTGCAAGTATCCTCACCGAAGGTTTAATCGGCGGACAATACATCGGTATTTCTGTGGGCGCAGATGATGAAGTCCTGAAAAATGGCAGCGAAATTGAGCAAACTCAAAGTGCGCTGGTACTAGAAGACTTGATCAGTAAGTTTCTGTTCAGTAAGGCCACTGAACCAACGCCAGCAGCAGCGGCTCCAGCAGCACCAGTCGCCGCAAGCACTGCAGCATTTTAGTTGACCAGTGCATAGCAAGGCTCTTCAGGAGCCTGCTAGTTTACGCAACCCTATTTATTTTGTTTTTGATGTTCGGAGATTTTTTATGAAACGCATTTTATTTCCTACGATGACCGCGGTAGTACTCGCGAGTGTTTTTTCAATGTCTTCTGCATTTGCTGCGGTTGAGCCAGCGCCTGTTTTTGTCAAAAGAATTTCCGATGCCCTCATTGCCCGATTGGTGAAAGAGCGCGGAACCTATAAGAAAAATCCAGCCGCGCTCAATCAAATTGTGCAAGATAACATTGAGCCTTATGTCGATTTTGATGGCTTTGCGCGTGGCGTTATGGGTCCTTACTACCGTCAAGCAACCCCATTACAACGGACTTCATTCGCTCAAACGTTCCGCCAAAGTTTGATTAGAACTTACGCGAAAGGTTTAGCTGCGTATGACAATGAAAGCTATACCATTCGTCCATTCATTGCTGGTAAAGATCCAAGCAAAGCCGTTGTGAATATGGATTTCAAAACAGATACAGGCACTATTGTTCCAGTGGCTTACCAACTGATCCAAAGCGGCGACTCATGGAAAGTGCGTAACTTGCAACTGAATGGCATTGATATTGGTTTAACCTTCCGCAACCAATTTGCGACTGCAGTACAAACCAATAAAAACAGCCTCGATCTTGCGATTAAGAACTTCATTCCTTCTGCAAGCACATCGGGTCAGTGAGCGTTCAGCATTGAACAAATTAGCGAAACAAAATCTCAAGAGCCATGAGAGTGACCGCGCCCCTGCAAGCTTAAAACTCGCAGGAGACACTCTTTCAATTATCGGCTCTGTTCACTTCGATAATGCCAATGCAACGTACAATGAAGGCAAGAAAATTCTCGGCAGCATCGCTGCGCCAATCATTACGATTGACCTAGCCGAATTGACTCAAAGTCATACTGTGCTGGTAGCTGTGATTGTGCAGTGGATTCGGAACTTAGCATCTACGCAACGCATTCACTTAGACAACGTCCCTGCAAAAATGAAATCCATCATTCAAGCCTCTCGATTAGAAGAAATCTTGTAATCAAGATTGCGGATCAAGATCACTCTATGAGCCGCAGTCTTTTATTGTTATATCAAAATTAAAAAAGAAGAATCACAGCCAACCTTTACGGCGGAAGTACCACATCGGTACAACGAATGAAATCAGCATCACTACACAAACCAACGTAAAGCCTATCGTACTATGTAAATACGGTAGACCGTCGACGTTCATGCCATAAAATCCAGTGACTAGCATCGGCGGAGCAACCATCGTCGACACCACATTAAATCGTTTGATGATATCGTTCTGTTCGGTATTAATAAAACCTGAAGTTGTATCCAGCAAGAAGCGGACTTTTTGGAATAAGAATGCATTATGTTCGACCAATGAACGAACATCTTCGTTCAGCTCTCGCACATCCGTATCGTATTTATGACTACCCAAAGCGCGTGGACGACTCAGAAAAGTCAACACGCGACGTAAATCGATTAAACAGAGCTGCGCTTTACCCAATACGTCTTCTTGTTGCGCCAAACGCGTGACCATATCATCCAAATCTAAATGATATTCACGATGGTGATTATTCAGCACCTCAGTCGTGCCTTGCTCTAGCCCCTTATGCACATCTTCCAAAATATCCGCCAACTCATCCAGCTTAGCCTCAAGTAAGCCGAGCAGAATCCAAACCGGATCCTTATAGCTCAGCTCATAATCGTTGCGATGTGCGCGCGCACGAAATGCACGGAAGGATAATAATTTATGGCCACGAACCGTCAACAGACGGTCCTTGTGCAAAATAAATGCAACTGTATGCGCTGTTGCCAAGATATTGCTCGAAAGCTCGCCTTCTCCATCTTGGGTGGAATTTCGATTCATACTCAGGAAATAAGTACTGATATGCAGCACGCCATCGTCATCACGGTAATAACGTGACGATGCGGAGATATCTTCAAGGGATTTTAAAGTTGGAATATTCTGCTGATAAGCTTCTGTGACCCATTGCTGCTCTTCTTGCGTTGGCGCAATCAGGTCGACCCAAACCAAATCGGGGGCAAGATCAAATCCACCGCGCAATGTGACTTCTCGTAAGCTGCCCTGCTCTGTGGCTTGAAAGGCTTCCAGCATAGCGTCTCCTCCCGCCTTCTGCGGAGTTGGTAACTTCTAAAAACGACGCTTAATCGACTTGGCTATTCTAATGAATACACCCACAAAGTGCAGTAGGAGAAACCTGTTTTTTCATGCATATTGCACCACAATTCGCCATTAATTCCGCTATTTGTTTGAACGATGCTGATGTTGACTGGCAACCACAATCCCACTGACCTCTTCTACACCTTCGGCACGTAAATAGGCAGCCAAACTTAGTAAGGTACTCCCCGTCGTCAGTACATCATCAATCAACGCAATTCGGCATGGTAAAACGTGAATAGTAGGATCAATGACAAAGGCATTATCCAGATTCTGTAACCGTTCAGCGCGACTTAAGCCTTTTTGTCTTAAGCCTTCAAGACGACTGACATGTGTTAATAATGGGATATCCCAATGATACGCCATTCGTTTTGCAAGTTCATGACTTTGATTGAAACCGCGCTCGCGCAACCGTACGGGAGAGAGTGGCACTGCAAGGAGTGCATCAACCTGTGGGCGCTGTAATTGTGTCAAGCCATATTGAAACACTGGCAGGAGTTCCAAGCGTGCTTGATATTTATATAAATGAATCAAGCGATCAATCGGCCACTGATAGGCAAAGGCCACTTGAACCGACAAATCCTGTACGTGCACAGTTTCGCCGCGCCACAATAAATCAGAACGACATCCATCACACAACAGATGTACATCTTGCGCCTCATGAAGCTGACACAGTACACAACGCGGACGCATGAAACGATTCAGAGTAGATCTTAATGCTTTAAAAGCCACCCTTACACGCGCGCATAATGTGGCGCGGAGGGTAACCAGCGCTTCATCAGTTCATCACTTTCTTTCGGATAATTTTTCAGCATCTTCGCAGCGATCTTCTGGGCTTCCGGTAATAGATGCTGATCGCGTTGTAATTGAACCAAACGAAAGCCTAAAAGCCCCGTTTGTCGCGTCCCCAATATCTCCCCTGGACCACGCAACTCAAGGTCTTTTTCAGCAATGACAAAGCCATCGGTACTATTACGCAGTGTTGATAAACGCTCCACGCCATTTTCAGACAATGGGGATTTATACATCAGTACGCAGAAACTGGCAGTACTGCCGCGCCCAACACGTCCACGCAATTGATGTAATTGCGACAAACCAAGCCGTTCTGCATTCTCAATAATCATGAGTGATGCATTGGGTACATCCACCCCGACTTCAATCACTGTTGTCGCAATCAACAGATGTAATTCATTCTTTTTAAACGCCTGCATGACCTGTTGCTTTTCATCAGACTTCATGCGCCCATGCACCAAACCAACTTTAAGATGCGGCAATCGCGTCGATAACTCTTCATACGTCGCTTCAGCAGCTTTGGCGTCCAGCGTCTCCGACTCTTCAACCAAAGTACAGACCCAATAGGCTTGCTTGCCCTGTGCACAATTGGCTGATATCCGTGCAATCACGTCTTCCCGGCGTTCAAAAGGCACGGCGACCGTCGTAATCGAAGTTCGACCTGGAGGCAGTTCATCAATCACGGATGTATCTAAGTCGCCATACACACTCATCGTCAGTGTGCGCGGAATCGGCGTCGCGGTCATGACCAGTTGATGCGGACTCATGCCTGCTGCGCCTTTTTCACGCAAGGCCAGCCGCTGATCGACACCAAATCGATGCTGCTCATCAATAATCACTAAACCCAATTTAGAAAATTGCACACTGTCTTGAAATAAGGCGTGCGTACCAATGACTAATTGCGCGGCTCCAGTCGCCACATTCGTTTCGGCAATTGACCGCGCTTTGCCCTTTTGTTTACCCGCTAACCACGCGATTTGAATACCCAATGGCTCAAACCAATTACTGAAATTAATAAAATGCTGTTCTGCCAGAATTTCGGTCGGTGCCATCAATGCAACCTGCCAGCCCGCCTCTAATAGATGGCACGCTGCAAGCGCTGCAACCAACGTTTTACCAGAACCGACATCCCCCTGCACAAGGCGCAACATCGGATGCCTTTTCTGTAGATCCTGACGAATTTCATCACTGACCCGTATTTGCGCTTGAGTAGGTTTGAATGGCAACTGAGCAAGAAGTTTAGGTGCAAGAACCTGACTTTGAGCGACAACAGGTGCTGCTTTAATCTGCATATAATAGCGACGGCTTAACAGACTCGCCTGATGCGCAACCAACTCCTCAAAAATCAACCGAATCTGCGCAGGATGTCGATACGCCATCAATGCGTCGGTATCCGCATCATTAGCGGGCTGATGCACTTCACGAAGCGCTTGGCGCAGACTATAGCCATTCTGCGGAATGACACTGATAGGCATTAACTCGGCCAACTCTACTTTAGACTTATTGATCACTTGATCCACCAAATTCCGGAGTTTGGCTTGCGTTAAACCCTCAGTCGTCGGATATATTGCGGTCAACCGTGACGTAGGTAACGGCGCACCCGCACTGACAATTTGAAAATCAGGATGCGCCATCTCTAGACCACGCCCACCCATTCGCACTTCGCCAAAAGCACGTAAGGAATGTCCAACCTGCATTTTTTCTTTTAGCCCAGGATAGACCTGAAAAAAACGTAACGTCATACGGCGCTCACCATCACTGATTTGCACCAGTAAAGAAGTACGACCCCCGCGTGCAGCAGATAAGGGCTCAACAGATTGGATGATTCCTTCAATGAGCGCGCTCTGACCGAACTTTAACTCTCTCATCGCGATAATCCGACTACGATCCTCATAGCCGCGCGGTAAATGAAATAATAAATCGCTGACGTCGTAAATACTCAATCGCGCCAGTAATTGCGCAACTTGCTCACCCACACCACTCAATGTTTGTACAGAAATACTCATAGGAATAGTATAACGCGGTAAGTCAGGATCACGTTGGGCGCAATCAAAGAGATTCGTTGTTTGATGAGAGTATAAATACTTTATTCTTATAGAAAAAGGAAGCCAAGGCTTCCTTTTTTTCTCACACATAAACTAAATATATACTTATTAAATACGCTTAAGAAGCTGACTTTGTTGCAACAGGCGCAGAAGCCGCTGCATTATTTGCAGTCGCCGTTGCGGTAGATGCCGCATCATCCGCTGTTGGGGCAGCAGCATAGGCTGCATCAGTTGCCGCTTGCGCTGCTTGAGCTGCGTTATCTGCACTTTCGGCCGCATCTGGAGTTTTAACATCATCGTGTTTCTGGCAACCCACGATCGCAAGTGTGGCGCCAAATGCGACGGCAACTGCGGTCTTCTTGAATAACTCTAATTTAGTTTGCATGGCTTCAATCTCTAATACAAAATCGTTTACACAGCATGATGATTTTCATATTTATTGGGTGATCAGCGCTTTTAATGAAGCACCTGCACCCCAAAAAAAAAAAATACAATTCTAACAAAGGTTTATAATATTTTAAATCAATCATATATCAAAACAGCAGGCATAAAAAAAAGGAAGTCGTAACTTCCCTTTTTTTGAAACAAAAACTGATCGATTAAGATGCAGTTGTTGTTGTCGTTACTTCAGAAGTAGTTGCAGTAACTTCAGAAGTTGGTGCAGTTGCAGTAGCTTCTGATGCAGGTGCAGTAGTAGTTACTTCAGATGCTGTAGTAGTTGTTGTAGCTTCTTCTTTCTTTTGGCAGCCAACAATAGCTACAGTAGAAACGATAGCAGCAGCAATAGCGATATTTTTGAGTTGCATAGTGTCACTCTCACAGGTAAAAAAGGGGGGATTCAAAAAACCAACTGTTAATCTGCACTTTTTTGCTATTAATACCTAAACGAATAGGGCAAGAGCTTATAGACAGACCAAATGGTGGCGTGATATTAACATTGCTATTTATGAAAAACTACTGTTGTTTCACAAAAAATTGAAGGAGTTATTGCCGAATCAATACCAAATAAAACATATTTACTGTAAATCAAATACATATCACAACAAAATCATCATTCACGTTAACTAATGCTTTCTAATTTTTCTTCAGTGACAAAGATAATTCGATCCGTTTTCTGATGTCTGGCTTGCTCTAAAGCATCACGCATCCGAATTAATAACGGATCAATAGCCGTATTACTCAAAGAAACCGAGCTTACTGCAAACGTTAACTTGAGCGATGTTTCGCCCACTAAACGCAAGCCAATATCTTTGGCTAACGTACTGGCGCCTGACACGGGAGTATCACAGAGCAAAATAATAAAATCTTCGTCATCCATATGAACCAACACATCACTGTGGCGAATACGCCCCAGCAACTTGACCACCAATTCCTGCATGGTCGGTGGATGCTTCACCCGTCCAGTCAGACCGATCATCAACAAACTCATTGGAATTTTATTACGCTGATGATAAGGCAATAAATAATGCAAACTGGTATGCAACGCTTTCACACGTGGCAACCGACTGATAGGATTGATTTCTGATTCGACTTGCGTTGCTCCCTGCGTAATTTTTTCAAAACGCAACGCGGTCAGCAAGGCAAAAATGACCAATAGAGTCTGGACACCATGGATCGGCAATGGAGCGCTATCAACTAAAACACCCGCAAAATGCGCCACAACCAGCGCACAAACACCGAGCACTAAGCTCAAACCCAGAATAAATCGACCAGACAACCCTTGAAACATGGCCAGCAATGCTGCCACAGAAACAGCAAAACCAATCAGTGCAACTCCGGGATACAAGGCCAACAAACCAACGGTCATCACACCATCACTGATGCTGCCAGCAACAAACAACCAGCGCTTATCTACCCATGCCATTTGGCAAAAAATCAGCACAAGGCTGATGACGCAATAAGCAATTGAAAGTAAAGTAAACGGATCAAGCAACCAAGCCTGCAAAACTGCACCATGCCATTGCGAAATCGGCATGACGCGCCACTGAAATGCCCAGCTCAGCAGTATGAGTCCCAAAAATCGAATGAGTAGACCCGTAAACTGTTGTTCTACCAGTCGGCGATAAATACTTGGTGAAATTGAAGCAGCTGGACGAGGCAACATAGAGCAATCACATATGAAAAAAATAACAGCGCATATTTAAGACATTCTGCCCCAAATACATTAATCGAAACCTGATCTTAAAAACAATACATCCCTAAACCACTAAATACTTTACTCGAACAAGACCCAGCAATATTTCTCACAAGGTCTATGATCGAGCAAATGAAGCATGACGCAAGCTCTAGCGAACTGCATCACCCCAAGCAGGAACAACCGTTTGCATAAGCGGTTTGAGCAGTTTCAATGGGCATGCAATCACTTGTCCATTGTTCAAGAAATCTGCACCACCTTTTGCATCCACAACCGTACCGCCTGCTTCACGAACTAACAGTTCACCCGCGGCGATATCCCAGCTCTTTAAGCCTAGCTCAAAGAAACCGTCATAACGACCTGCAGCAACATAGGCTAAATCAAGCGCAGCAGAACCACAGCGACGGATTTGTGCACCCGCTTCTGTTACCGCCAATAGCGATGCAAAATGTTCTTTCGCAAAACTTTTAACTTCGCCTGCACGTTCAACACGATATGGATGCCCAACTGCAAAATTGGCACCTTCTAAAGTCGTTTGCTCAGTCACGCGCAGACGACGTTGGTTGAGTACAGCACCACGTCCACGGCTCGCAGTAAACATTTCATCGCGCACAGGATCAAAGATCACACCATGCTCGGTCACGCCTTTATATTGCACAGCAATAGAAATACAGAAATGCGGTAAGCCCTGCACAAAATTGGTTGTGCCATCAAGCGGATCAATGATCCAGCACCAATCAGGATCTTTACCTTCTTGAAGACCTTCTTCCTCACCGAGAAAGCTATGTGTTGGGTAGCTCTTACGCAGTGTGCTAATCAGCAAACTTTCCGCATAACGGTCTACACGAGTGACCAAGCTGGTCAGCCCCGCAACACCTTTCGTCTCAACTTGAAGATCAATTTTATGGCGATTTTGATGCGCCTTAAGGATTTCACTGCCGACCAATTGCGCTGCGCGCGTCGCCATCACCACCATTGGTTCCATTTACCGTCACTCTTTTAGGCTTGTCTGTATGAAGCGAAGTATTCTAACGTAAATCACACCTACACGGCTAGAAAACCGTTAAAAAAGCATGTGACTCATTGAACGCTAGATCACCAACTCTTGGTTTTTAAGTCATTCAAAAAACTTTAGTGCAAAAATCCTGTACCGATTGGGCAATACCCGTTGCGTCTAAGCCTTCACTTTTCAACATATCGCTGTGTTCGCCATGCGCTAAAAAGCGATCGGACAAACCCAAATTCAGGACAGGTTTAAGGATGAACAATTGATGCAAGACTTCGTTAACCGCACTCCCCGCACCGCCCATCACTGCATGTTCTTCGATCGTAACGAAAGCATGGTGTGACAGCGCAAGACTCTGTAATATCTCAAGATCGATTGGCTTGATAAAGCGCATATTGACCACGGTTACACCCAAACCAGCACTAGCAAGATGCTCTGCTGCATCTAGCGTTGCCATGACGCGACTACCAAAGGCAAGCAAAGCAATTTTTTGCGAGCTGTCTTCATTAAACGTTGCAAGCACTTCAGCTTTACCGATGGGTATGGCCGTAAAGGCTTCGTCAATTTGGCTACCCACTCCAGCACCACGTGGATAACGGACCGCCGCTGGACCTTGATGTTGATAGGCGGTGTGAAGCATTTGGCGACATTCATTTTCGTCTTTCGGTGCCAGTAACACTAAATTCGGCAAAGTCCGCATAAAGGCATAGTCGAACGTACCAGCATGGGTCGCGCCATCTTCACCGACCAAACCTGCACGATCAATACCAAAAGTCACATCCAGGTTTTGTAAGCAAATATCGTGAACCAATTGATCATAGCCACGTTGTAAGAAGGTCGAATAAATTGCGACAACAGGTTTCACCCCTTCACACGCCATGCCCGCAGCCAAGGTCAGCGCATGTTGTTCCGCAATGGCGACATCAAAAAACCGTTCAGGATAACGCTTAGCAAACGCAACCATGCCCGAGCCTTCGCACATAGCAGGCGTAATCGCCAGCAGCTTCGGATCGAGCGCCGCTTGATCACACAGAAATTGACCAAAAATATCAGAATATTTAATCGGCTTATGCGAAGCATGTTTGGTGCTGACCGCACCTAATTTATTGACACCCAGTTTGGCAATCGCATGATAGCCAATTTGATCTTGTTCCGCAGGTGTAAAGCCTTTGCCTTTGGTGGTGTAGACATGCAGCAATCGACAGCCTTTACGATCTTTTAGGGCATTCAGCACGCGTAAAAGTTCGGTGAGATCGTGACCATCGACGGGGCCAAAATATTCAAAACCGATCGCTTTAAACAAATTATCAGTATTGTCACTGATGTGATCAGGTGCAGGTTTACGTGCGCGGAAAGCCCATTCAGGACGCTGACGAATCTCTGGAGAACCGTCATCATTCACATGAACATATTGTCCGTTCTGCCACAATCCAGATAAATGTTGCGATAAGCCACCGACACTGCCCGAAATAGACATGTCATTATCATTTAGAACCACCAGCAAATCGGCGTGATGCTGTACCGCATCATTCATGGCTTCAAACGCCATCCCTGCGGTCATTGCACCATCACCGATGACACAAGCCACACGCGCTGTCGGCGTCGTTTCTGATGTTTGCTGATTTTGATAGCGCAAAGCCAGTGCCATGCCCAATGCAGCGGATATCGAGGTCGATGAATGACCTACACCAAAGGTGTCGAATTCAGATTCTTCGCGTGCAGGAAATGCAGCAAGACCACCTTTGCTTCGAATCGTGGTGAGTTGCTCACGGCGCCCTGTCAGCACTTTATGCGGATAAGCTTGATGGCCGACATCCCACACTAAACGGTCTCGAGGCGTATCAAACACGGCATGCAAAGCGACGGTTAACTCAACAACACCTAAGTTCGCCCCAAAATGCCCGCCACTTTGCCCAGCCGCATACAATAAATACGAGCGCAGTTCGTCCGCTAAGACGTTTAACTCAGCA
The DNA here is from genome assembly GCA_025363155.1 of Moraxellaceae bacterium. GTDB lineage: Bacteria > Pseudomonadota > Gammaproteobacteria > Pseudomonadales > Moraxellaceae > Aquirhabdus. The sequence continues at coordinate 2,900 of JANYEL010000150.1, read as the reverse complement.
ACACTTAATTTTTTTAGTTGCGCTGGAGAGTCGATTCCGTCCAAAAACGGCGTATCGGGGCGCAGCGCTGGAATCTGTGTATACATCATAGCGTTTAGATATGCCAAAAACTAAAGTGGGAAAATATGTTCAAAAACAAGACACTTATTACAAGAAAAATTTACCTTCAGCTTTTTATATCAAACCAATAAGAAATAATTTCAAAAAAATATTCATGCCAATGATACCACTCTCAAACAAAACGACCTAGTACAGCAAAAGTAAATTCACCCAAAACACATCCAATCGACATACAGGCTTCATTGATAGCCACTCGGACAATCAACAAACATGATTATAAAGAAAAAATCATTCATGATGAAAGAAGATATGACTGAGTCAAATTTTAACGGCTTCACAGATACAATATCATTAAACTAAACAATCCTTCGATGAGTCTCACTGCAACCTTACAAAAGCTAGGTTATACTAGTTATCCGTTCGCTGAATTACAGAGTGCATAATGCCTGTCGTGTTTGTTGCTGCATCAAAACTCCCCACAAAACATGGGCTGTTTGATATTTCGGTATTTGAAGATCCTGAAACTGAGCAAGAACACATCGCACTTTCGATTGGTTTACTGGTATCAACCGAGGCGCAGACTCTTAACCCTGCCGCAATCGATCAAACCGCGCCTACACTGGTTCGTATTCACTCAGAATGTCTGACAGGTGATGCCTTTGGTTCTTTGCGCTGCGACTGCGGTCCACAGCTCAACACTACGCTTGAACTCCTCGCAAAAGAAGGTCGCGGCGCGCTACTCTATTTACGTCAAGAAGGTCGTGGAATTGGCTTGCCAAATAAAATTCGCGCCTACGCCTTACAAGATCAAGGACACGATACATTAGATGCAAATCTTCTTTTGGGCTTGCCCGCAGATGCACGCACCTATGAAATGTGCAAAGTGATGCTTGATCATTTAGGCATCCAAAAAGTCAATCTCATTACCAATAACCCCGCCAAAATTGAAGCACTGACAGCTTTAGGTTTGGACGTTGTGGAACGTACGCCATTACACGTCGGCGAAAATCCGCATAATGCCGCATATCTAGAAACCAAACAAAATCGAATGAGACACATACGTGGCTAATGGTTTATCGAAGGCCGCCCAATTAAAAAAAACTCCAATTTTACTATTGTGCGGCGTTCCTTTACTTGCGCTGATTGCCTTTTCAGATTCGAATCTCTATTGGGTGAGAGATGCTTATGATGGCTGGCGAATTTTTCAAATTATTTTATTAATGATGTTGGGCGGTTATGCAGTTTTTATACAGACGCACAGTACGTCATTTTCACAACCCATAAGCAAAACACTCACCACTGCCCTTCCAATTTTATGTGGATTAATGGTCGCAAGTAGTTGGCAAGCGGAGCATTCCGCGCGGGCAGCAGCTGACGGATCCCTCTACTTATTGCTCGCGATCAGTGTATGGGCGCAAGCCGACCTATTTAGAAAGAATCCTGCCGTTGCCGCACACATTGCCGCATGGCTTGCGGTCCTACCTTTATTTACGATCATTTCTTTATTGACAAGCCTCGCTCATGCGCTAGCTACTGACACAACCTCAGGGTGGCATCAATCTTTTGCTAATATTCGCATGCTCGATGATGCGCTATTGCCTTGTCTTTTTTTATTGTGGCAACGTCCCGCTTGGCTGGCAAAAAATACCGATAGAAACCACATATTAAACACGTTAATAACCTGCACCATTTATTTGACCTCAACAGCCTATATGCTGATATTGTACTATGACGGCGCTCGAGCAGCATTATTCTCTACACTGGTTGGACTAGGATTCATCGCCATATTTTGGCGCGATTCATGGTCAAAATTACGCTTACCCCTATTGACGTTGTTGGGTGCTGGCATTTTATTTTTAGTGCTCAAACAGATCATCCTCCCCGACTTTTTCGCCAACTCCATCCTTCGGACTAGCAGCTCGGGTCGGGGTGATTTATGGGTTAAAAGTCTTCAGCTCTGGCAGGAACATCCTATTTTAGGTATTGGCGGAAACAACTTCGTCACCAGCAATCCATGGCTATTGAATGGTCATCCGCACAACTTGCCACTGCAATGGCTCAGTGAATGGGGAGTCGCAGGACTACTCGCGTTGCTACTTCTCCTGCCGCTTGCCTATAATTTTTTCCGCCATCGTCAGATTTTACCAGTGTTTGCATTCGGCGCAGTCGTTGCCGCTGGGATCGATGCATTATTTTCTGGTATGTTGGATTATCCGCTCAGCCAAATGCTTGGAGTTTGGTCATTGGCATGGTTGGTTTCTTTATTACCGACACATCCACTCAATTCAAGCTTAGCAACAGCTAATAATCATCCAGTTAAAATGATATCGAAATCACACTTTTTGTCATGGCAATTCATGCTCAAAGTGATCGCTGTGGTTGCAATACTCGCCATGCTGTTTGTGCATGGAAGAGATATCATCTGCAGCAATTGTATGAGTACTGACAACGACAATGCGCCACGGTTTTGGCAATATGGTCGCGCACTCCATTTAGTGCCTTACGGCTCAGAAGCCATCAACAATGCACCCGAAGCATTACGAATGAATCGCTAGCACAATTAAATATTTAGAGAATCACATGGCCATCAACAACGTACGCGACAATCCGACTCAAAACGACATCGAGCGCGTACGGTCGTTTTTGCTGGATTTGCAGGCGCGTATCTGCGCCTCGCTTGAAAGCGAAGAACAGCAAAGCGGTGGTTCTGCACGCTTCATTGCTGATGATTGGCAACGTCCAGAAGGTGGTGGTGGTCGTTCATGCGTCCTGCAAGGTGGCGATGTGATCGAGAAAGGCGGCGTCATGTTTTCGCATATTGATGTGAAGCATTTGCCAGC
>JANYEL010000143.1 GCA_025363155.1 Moraxellaceae bacterium | reverse complement strand
GGCGACTAAGTATCTGGAGAATTATTTGGGATGGCGAAGGTTTTTGGAGCGTTGGGGAAAAACTCTAACTCCAGAAATTGCGCTAACAGTTGCTTTGGCTAAAAATAATCCATTTCAACTGTTAACGCAGACATAGCCTTTTAAAACGTATGCGAAATGGTGAAGCATTTGTACCCTTCACAACGGGTTTTCTTGGGCTACCATTTATTCCGCGTAGACAGGCTTTAGATTATATTTTCTGTACTCGCATCGAAACACGTCATATTTCAAAAGACCAATACGACACTGTCAAAGTTGAGTTACGTCAGCAAGTAGCTAATGCGATTCAGAAGGCTTTAGTTGAAAATCGTAAATAAAATAGTTATCTAATGGTATATTACTAACCACTAGTCAATTCATTTAACTAGTTATTTTTTGTTCAGCATAAACGTAAATCTTGATAGAGTATGGGTTCAGAAAGAGCATGACGAATCATTTTTCTTACTACATCCAATAAGAATTCTTTAGCTTTAGTTTCACTTTTTAGTACTTGTAAATCACCTTTGAAGTCCGCTGTACCGCCATGAGCAATGGCACTCCTATATTTATATAAAGCAGCCCAGATTTTTTTATCAGAAACTTCACCAAAAAAAGATTCTGAATCGATTTTGTGTTTAAAACGTTTGGAAAGAAGTGGAATTTTTGATTGCATTTGATGTGTTATTGTATCTCCACGATCTTCCAATTTCGGGTTGTGCGTAATAAGCATCTCAATTATCGAAAACAAGCCTAATATGTGAAAACCTGAAAATTCTGGGATTAAGCTAAGATTATCCAATAACTCTTGGGCTCGCACCAATTCAGGATATTCCGATTGCGTGCAAACACCGCCAGTCGTATTAACATATAAATTATATGCTTCTGAAAGATCAAGTAATTCATCAAGTCCAGCACGTTTTGCTGGCCCAGCAATTTTACCAAAGAAAAAATTATGCGCTGAACCAGTACGCCAACCTGATACATCATTGTTTTTAAAAGATAATGAGATAATATCCATTGGTAACAATGAAGTATTTGAAGCAAATTGCAAGTATATTTTCTTCTTACCGGTATCATCATCAATTTCAACTATATAGTACCTCCACTTTTCTTGAGGCAATTCTGTTGGTAAAAACTGATTTGGAAATTCTGGTGATTTTATAAACCCCTTTTCATAGAGTGATTCTATTCCCTTATGGTAATCCCCACCCAACAATGATATCAATCTCTCTTTTATTTTAACCACTTGGTCGAATGAAGCTTTATTGATTCGTATTCCAGTTGAAATCTCGAATGGCAAATCGCAAGTTATCTCAATGCAATTTAGTATAAAAGACCATTCCCCAGAAATGGTTGGTAGATCGCTCTCAATAACATCTTCAACAGTCATATTAGTTTTCGCTCAGAATCAAATGCATGCATTAATATCAAAACAAACGATTCAAACCATTCAACGCTGCAACACGATAGGCTTCCGCCATGGTCGGATAATTGAATGTCGTTTGAGTAAAATAATGAATACTATTATTACTCTTACACATCATCACCGCTTGTCCAATATGCACAATCTCAGCCGCATTATTACCAAAACAGTGAATCCCTAATATTTCCAAAGTTTCACGATGGAATAACAATTTTAAAACGCCGACGGTATCGCCCGTAATTTGTGCGCGCGCAAGATGCTTAAAAGATGCCTGCCCGACTTCATAAGGAACCTTTTCTTCGGTCAACTCTTGCTCTGTTTTACCGAGTGAAGAAATCTCTGGAATTGTATAAATACCAGTCGGAATATTCGTCACAGGCAGAACATTTTCCTCACCGACCATATGCGCACCAGCACAGCGACCTTGATCATACGCTGCCGAAGCAAGTGAAGGCCAACCAATCACATCACCTGCGGCATGTACGTGCGGTACTTCAGTTTGATAATGATCATTCACCGATAGCTGACCACGACTATTAGTCTTCAATCCAAGATTATCTAGCCCCATCCCATCGGTATTTCCAGAGCGACCATTACACCAAAGAATGGCATCAGCTTTAATTTTTTTACCACTTTTTAGATTTAAAATAACATAATCTTCATGTGTTTCTAAAGTGTCGATCATTTCATTATGACGAATCAAAACACCCAATTCACGCAAGTAATAAGACAACGCATCGGCAATTTCATTATCCAAATAATTGAGTAATTGTGCTTGGGTATTAATTAACTCGACCTTATAACCCAAACCAATAAAAATAGACGCATATTCACAGCCAATTACACCCGCGCCATAAATAATAATTTTTTGGATTGGATAATCGAGCGTTAAAATTTTATCGCTATCAAAGACACGAGGATGATTAAAATCAAGTTCTTTCGGTTGATATGGCCGACTGCCCGTTGCAATCAAAAGTTGATCAAAACTAAGCGTTTCCTGACCACCATCACGTAAATGTACCGTCAATGAATGTGGGTCATTGATCGTCGCGTGACCGTGAAAAATTTCGATTTGATTGCGTTCATAAAATCGCGTGTGCGTTTCAACTTGCTGATTAATCACTTTACGCGCACTACCAAGAATCTTATTCAGCGGAACGTGTTTCCATTCACCGACTTTTTGAAACAGTGGATCGCGTTGATAACGCATGATATTAAAAACCGTTTGACGCAACATTTTACTGGGAATGGTGCCCACATGCGCGCAATTACCACCAACCGTATCGCGCTGATCAACGACTGCAACACGTCGCCCACTTTTTGCCAATTTCATGGCAGCACCCTCACCGCCTGGTCCTGCCCCGAGCACAATCGCATCAAATTTATTTTGGGGTTGGTCTGGGGTTTTGATTTTGCGTGGCATAACAAGCTCTCAATAGGTGTAAAAATAGCTAAACGGCTTAATTTATAAAGGTTATATTACTATTAAAACTCGACTTCTTTATCAATCATCAACAAAAAAACTGACATACCCACATCACAGATTTTTATGATCATTATCAGAATAAAATCACTTGATCACATGCCATCCCATGTTCATCTGCCTTATAATCTATCACTACAACATATATTGCTTGATGAGCAGAGGCAAAGCCTTTCAATGTCTACATCCCCTCTCGCGACAAACGCCATGACCCCCGAAAACACTCACCCAGTGCCACAAAAGGCCATTCAAGGCGAGAAGCTACGGGGTGCGGAAAAAATGGCGCGTATTCCCGTCAAAATTATTCCGACTGTAGAACTGCCGCGTAAGCCTGATTGGATTCGGGTGAAAATGACTGCGCCAGCAGAAGTACAGCGCATTAAAGATACTTTGCGTGCGCAGAAGCTCAATACGGTTTGTGAGGAGGCGGCTTGCCCGAACCTTGCGGAATGTTTTGGTGGTGGTACGGCTACTTTTATGATTATGGGTGATATTTGTACCCGTCGTTGTCCGTTTTGTGATGTGGCACATGGTCGTCCGAATGCGCTCGATGCCGATGAACCGCGTCATATGGCGGATACTATTTTAGGCTTAGGTTTGAAATATGCCGTGATCACGTCGGTTGATCGGGATGATTTACTCGATGGCGGCGCACAGCATTTTGTCGATTGTATTACTGAAACACGCAAAACCAGTCCTGATACACTCCTTGAAATCCTTGTGCCTGACTTCCGTGGTCGTATGGATATAGCGCTGCGCATCATGGCGGAATGTCCACCTGATGTGTTTAATCATAATATTGAAACGGTTCCGCGCCTTTATAAAGCTATGCGTCCAGGTTCAGATTATCAACATTCATTAAATTTATTGAAAAAATTCAAAGAAGTGTGTCCTGATATTCCAACCAAATGCGGCCTGATGGTTGGATTAGGTGAAACTGAAGAAGAAGTGCTCGCGCTGCTCGATGATTTGCGAGCGCATGATGTGGATTACATTACGATTGGACAATATTTACAGCCCTCAAAAAGCCATGCGCCTGTTGAGCGTTTTGTACATCCAGAAGAATTTGAGCGTTACACTGCTCATGGACAAACATTAGGTTTTAGAAATATTTGGGCGGCGCCAATGGTGCGTTCAAGTTATTTTGCGGATCGTCAATATCGCGGCGAGCCTGTACCGCCAGTGCGCAGAAGTGCTAAGGTGGTGGGTTGATTAATGATGGGATTAGCTCTTTATGCGATTTGAAGTATTAAGTAGCTCTATCGTAGTCGGTCATTCAGAATTGGAGGGCGGTGACCCTCCAATGGGTGTTGCTGAAGGGATTTTTTATCCTTTAACAGCCTATACAAATATCCAAGCCGACTTTGTCGCAAGTCGAGAAAGTTCACAAGACCATTTAAATCTTACAATTCGATTAATTGGTGGCGAAACAGTAATCCCTATTTTTATAAAAATTGAAGACTTCTCTCAGGAATTAGACGAAATTTGGATTACAGCATGTGGAATAGACCATGTGCAATATCAAAGACTATTTCCCTCACAATACAATAAATACTTTAACAGTTAGTAGTAAGTCTAATCAACTAAGTGCTTTTCAAATTCATGCATAACCCCTCAAAATCATCTAATATCCCCTTAATCTTTTTTGCGACTTTTAGATCTTGGACAATCTTTCAGAAAACTACCCCAAGCGCTGGAATTAGCCACTAATCTTCTCTTGAACTCTTGCTTCAGCTTGAAAAACTGATTCTAAACATAGAAATACAGTTGTTAAATCATTTACCTATTCGTCTACTTAACTCTAAACTTACCCGGCGAAATGCCCGCATAATTCTTAAACGCACGATTGAAGCTGGTCACATCAGAATAGCTCAACTTGTCAGCAATTTCTATCAAAGACAACTCCTTATACTCAAGAAGAAATTTGGCTTTGTGCATCCGAACATTATTATAAATCCGCTGGAATTGAGAACCATTTTCTTGCAGAATCCGTTGTAATGTGCGTACAGACATCTTCAGTTTATCAGCGACTTCCTCAATACCCCGGATCCCTGTAGCCTCGTCATAAATCAACTCACGGACTAGATGAGCAATATTCTGATGTGAAATCAGTTCATCCAACTCTTGTTGACACTGCTCTCTCAAGAGGTTTGCCGTGACAGGATCGGCAGTGACGAGCGGAAGCTCTAAAAATGAAAGAGGGAACCTTAGACAGGTTAAAGGCTGTTCATAATGAATGGTTTCAATCATGGCATTTAAAATATTAGCAAAACGCTCAAAATATTGAGGTTCTGCACATCGAAGATCAACTTCGGGTTTAAACTCTGAATTTGTAACCGACCGCACCATATTAATGAGACCAATCACAACATATATGGTACCTATTTCATAGGCCAGACGATCAAGTTCATTGTTGAAGTCAAAAAAATTCTCCTCGATATATAAGGATGCTTGCTCGCCTACTTCCAAACGGAACCGAGCGGCAGTTCCTTGTAATTTAGCAAAGTGAATCAGTGTTTCGATCGCTTCACGCATATTTTTGGCGACCGATACGGTCAAGCCCATTAAGCCATGCGAGCTGACTTTAAGTTGCATGCCAAAGTAAAAGCCCAATCCAGGTTCTTGAGTCAGTTCGACAGCTCGCTGTAGCAATTTAGCATAAACCGAATAGCTGACATGCCAACGGATGTCTTTTAACTGCTCTTGTGTGATGCCACTGCCCCACAGGAATAATTCGGCCGAAATATGCCAGCGAGAGACGATATCTATCAGGATATGGACATAGGTTCCGGGAATAGTCGCTTGATCAAAATTTCGTGGAATCGTCATTCTTATTCAGCAGGCATTTAGATTTCTAAATTATCACATGATCTTTTTCGTTCTGCATCTTTTGGATCAATATTCATCAGCAGATTGGCATCTCACGTCATTTCTCTGTCGCCCAATGTACTGTCTGATCATCAATTTATCTGGAAAATGTAGGTTTAACAATGTCTGAGTCCGCCATGTATTTTCCATCGTCGATACCTCAATTTCACTTATCCCGCCTTAAGGGGACAATGGGACGCTTAACTGCCCATTTTCCAGAAAAAGCGCTCTTGAATTTTGCCAAAAATCTTGGGGATCAGAGTCTCTATCCCAATCTTGATCCACATCTGCGCTTACTTGCTGCAGTGCATCATCGGTTTGGTAGTGGGGATCTTTTTCAAGATGATTATCACAAGAGCCGTCAAGATTTTAGAAAGAATACGCTGTCGATCGTTGGTGTTCCGACTAAGGTTGAGCGGGTTCAAGATTTCAAAATTAAAACATCTGCGGGTCAAGTGCCTGTGCGCTTATATAGAACTTCAACTCACAAATTGAGCACACAATCACAAGCCTTGATCATTTTTTTTCATGGTGGAGGTTTTATAGTGGGTGATTTAGATACCCATGACGAAGCGTGTCGTCTGATTTGTAAATATGCTCAGGCTTCAGTACTGAGTGTCGATTACCGACTCGCACCAGCTGCAGCCATTGATGATGGATGGGATGTACTGACTTGGGTCTACAATCACGCGGCTGACCTGAATATTGATGATACGAAAATTGCTGTCGCTGGCGATAGTGCGGGAGGAAATATTGCCGCAGTACTGGCTCAAATGGCAGTGAATAAGGGTTATACCTTGGCTGGTCAATTATTATTTTACCCAGGCCTTGATCTGCAAGAAATCGCAGACTATCCCTCACGAAAAACGTGCAGTAAGGGACTGTTTATTACAGATCAAGACATTCATGCAGTTCGTGAAAACTATGTGTACAAAGGTACTTATGCCTCAAATGATCCATTGCTCAGTCCTATCATAGGCAACTTAAAAGGGGTTTGTCCTGCAGTTATTGTTATCCCTGAATATGATGTTCTGAGAGATGAAAACGTAGCATATTGCCAAAAACTTTCCAATGAGGAAGTACCTTGTCAGCAGTTGTTGATCAGAGGTCAGACCCATGGTTTTATTAACTATACCAGCATAAATAAGAGTGCAAAACAAGCCACGATTCTCGCAGCTCAAGCGTTTGGTCGTTTACTGTCATGTAATGAATATGCCTGATATCTTTAAAAAAATCGTGATCCATTGAAATACGATTGACATAAAAAACCTCGCAGCATGGCGAGGTTTTTTATGAGTTTTATCGTGAATCTGGGTGTTTTATTTTCCTGCTGCCCAGAACGCTTCACCTGCGGCAATAGGATCATTAGTTCGCTCTAAAGTTTTCACCCATACAGGATACTGCGCAATAACTGGATGCTTATTTGGATGAAAATTGGGTTTAAACCAGCTCAATGTAGGTTTTATCATTGGAGTAAAGACGCCATGCTTGCCAAATGTAAAGCTGATCCCTTCACGATAGAGCTGGATGCGTTGTATCAACGTATAGCCATCGGCTTTGATTAATTGATTAATGAGACGTACATCCAAGATACCTACTTTGGTCAACACAGCAACCATTGCAAAGGCGCGTGGAAAATAGGAGATTTGAGCAACATCGCTCATCACATCAAATGCCACGTCACGATGTTCCATCTCCTCAATCGCATGCCACGCCAATAACGCCCGAAAGTTTGGCTCAATATGAGCCAAGGTCGATTTGTGTGTATAAAAAGCATCTGCCATCATCGCTGTCAAATGCTCGGATGCTGCGGTAAACGCCAGATTATATTTTGCACTGCGATTCTCAAGCATTGTATTGAGCATCTTATTCAGTTGTAGGCGCATGGCAGCAACAGGCATGCCTTGTTTTTCGATATGCTGATTCATCTTGTCATGGGCAATCCCATGTTGTGCTTCTTGCTTGATAAAATCCGCAACACGTGCCTTTAACTCAGGATTGGTAATTTGATTTCTGAATGCACGCACACTGCTAATGAAATAGCGTTCGCCTTCTGGGAAAGTAAAACAGATCGCATCAAATATGCGCGTCTTAATGGCGCTATTTTCATACCAATAGCGGGTTTGGACCTGATTTATCTTGAAATCAAGATCTTTGCGAACATGGATGTCCGCCCGTTGATACTGTGAAGTGTGAGTGTGTTTGACGGCGACATTCATGAATTTTCCGACAATATCTGTAGAGGTAAGAGACACTATGGTGGATTTAGGATGATAAAGCCCTGACAAGTGGAGGGTTATTATTGACAATGCACGCCAAAAAAAAACTAAAGATTCATCTAAAAATAATGAAAAATAAGCCAAAGACTCAAAATTATTTCTTCTGCTATGCACTTTTGCGCAAAATCCTCTAATATCCGCATAACCTTTTTTCGATTTTCAGATCATGGATAATCTTCCAAAAAACAAAACCAAGCGCTGGTATTGGCTACTCGCATTTCCTTGGATTCTTGCACTGTGGGTTCCTTCTTATAATCATTTGGAACCTCGCCTATTCGGCTTTCCTTTCTTTTATTGGTATCAATTGGTTTTGGTTTTTGTTGCTGCAGCAACCATTGGTGTCGTGTATTTCAAAGCACACGTTCAAGTCGCCAACAAACAAGCCTCCGATAAAAACGATAACGATTCAAAGGAAACAAAATCATGAAGTTGGATATGACCGCAACGATTGTTTTTGTTTCATTATTTTTATTCGTCACAATTCTAGGATTTTACGCCGCGCGATGGAAACAAGCCGACCTTCACTCACTTGATGAATGGGGATTGGCTGGCCGCCGTTTTGGGACATGGATCACTTGGTTTTTGCTCGGCGGTGACTTATATACGGCGTATACCTTTATTGCAGTTCCAGCATTGCTATTTGGTATGGGCGCGTTTGGATTCTTTGGTATTCCCTACACGATTTTGATTTACCCATTAGCCTTTATGATCCTACCACGCCTATGGTCAGTGTCACGTAAACATGGGTTTGTGACACCTGCCGACTTTATTCGCGCACGTTACAACAGTCCGTTATTAGCCCTTGCGATTGCCGTCACTGGCATTCTGGCAACGATGCCTTATGTGGCGTTGCAACTGGTCGGTATTGAAGTAATCATCGGTGGTTTAGGCGTAGATACCTCTGGTGCTTTAGGTGAGGTACCACTGATTGTGGCGTTTATTATTTTGGCGGCTTACACCTATACCAGTGGACTGCGTGCGCCTGCGATGATCGCAGTGGTCAAAGATGTGCTGATCTACATTACGATTATTGCTGCGTTTATTATTATCCCAGCGCAACTCGGCGGTTTTAGTAAAATTTTCGACGCGGTTCCTGCTGAAAAATTACTACTGAAAGCACCCTCTGACACCAGTCTGAATCAATTTAGCGCTTACTTCACATTAGCTGTGGGTTCGGCCTTGGCATTGTTTCTCTATCCACACTCAATGACAGCATCTCTATCATCTAGCAGTGCGAATACTTTGCGTAAAAATATGATGTTATTGCCTGCGTACTCTGTTTTACTGGGTTTGATTGCATTACTCGGCTATATGGCAATCGCTTCAGGCGTCAAAGACATGCCTGAATTTGCCCAAGGATTTGCTCAATATGGCAATAATTTCGCGATTCCAGCACTCTTTATTCACAGCTTCCCTTCATGGTTTGTAGGTGTGGCCTTTGCTGCGATCGGCATTGGTGCACTTGTCCCTGCTGCGATCATGTCAATTGCAGCGGCAAATCTGTATACGCGCAACATTCATAAAGAATTTATTAACCCTGCAGTGACACCGAAACAAGAGACTTTTATTGCCAAAAATATCTCTTTAGCCGTGAAGTTCGGTGCGTTGTTGTTCGTGTTATTTATTCCCACTCAATATGCAATTAACCTCCAACTGCTTGGCGGCGTGTGGATCATTCAAGTGTTGCCTGCTGTATTTATCGGGCTATATACACGCTGGTTTGATCATCGCGCACTGATGGTTGGCTGGTTCGTCGGCATGGTTATAGGAACGTGGATGGCTTATTCAGTCAACTTCAAACCGATTTATACATTAGTGATCAATGGTTACAGCATTCCTGGTTATTCCGCCTTGTATGCGTTACTAATTAATCTTTTTGTTGCCTCGACAATCACATTGGCAATTCGCTTCTCGAAAGTTGAAGCCTCTAAAGATTTAACGGTATGCGGAGATTATGAATCGGATTAATCATGCAAAACGTGATCTATATCCCTCATTGAATGCTCTTGTTACAGCTTACTTATAAAAAGCTAGACGTGATCGGTATCTCAACTCGCCATCACGTCTCAATTTACGTTACAATTCGCCCATGCTTTTATCTACTTGCGTCTTAGCTGATGCAAAATCAGCGCAAAATAGACGCAAAACCACTGCAAATGATTATCTCTTTTTTCACTTTAAAATTAATGGAATCTCCCATGACTCAACTTGCTAACATCATTGAACAAGCCTTTGAAGACCGTCTGCAATTTTCACCGACCAACGCGCCACAAGATGTACGTGATGCAGTTGCAGAAGCACTTGCAGGCTTAGATAATGGTTCACTACGCGTTGCAGAAAAACTCAATGGCGCATGGCAAGTCAATCAATGGTTGAAGAAAGCAGTACTGCTCTCTTTCCGCTTAAATGACAACGTGACTCAAAGCGGTGGCAATTCATTACAATACTTTGACAAAGTTCCTACAAAGTTTGCTGACTGGAATGAGGCACAATTCCAAGCTGCGGGTATTCGTGTTGTACCTCCTGCAACTGCACGTAAAGGTAGCTTTATTGCACGTAACGTCATCTTGATGCCTTCGTATGTCAATATCGGCGCGTATGTCGATGAAGGCACAATGGTCGATACATGGGCAACAGTAGGTTCATGTGCGCAAATCGGTAAAAACGTGCATTTATCAGGTGGTGTGGGCATTGGTGGTGTACTTGAGCCATTGCAAGCGAACCCAACAATTATTGAAGACAACTGCTTTATTGGTGCGCGTTCTGAGATTGTTGAAGGCGTGATCGTTGAAGAAGGTTCAGTGATTTCAATGGGCGTTTATATAGGTCAATCAACCAAGATTTATGACCGTGAAACTGGCGAAGTGACCTATGGTCGCGTCCCTGCTGGTTCAGTGGTTGTAGCAGGTAACTTACCCTCTGCAGATGGTAAATACAGTCTGTACGCTGCTGTGATTGTGAAGAAAGTCGATGCGCAAACTCGTTCTAAAACAGGCTTGAATGAATTATTGCGTGTAGATTAATTATTAACTTTTAATCTAAATTCTGGAGTATGCGTTTTGTCAGTTGAAAAAGAACCTTCTAATAAGTCTTTCTATACTACAGCTGACGAACAGTCAGGCGGTTTATTGTTTAAGAAAATAACAAGAACCGTCAGCTTCAGCGCAAACGATTTCGATGAATTTTTAGATAATTTTCGACGTCTGACGTATGACTTGGGTATTTGGCAAGATTTTTATGGCCGAAAAGCTGCATTTTTAGACTTAAATATTGCAGCACATCCGTGGATTTTAAAACGCGTTAAAGATCATTTAGCCCATCCATTCCCTACTGCGCATCCTTATGGCAGATTCACACATAAGCATCATGTGACGTTACATTTACATGATCCGCTTGATCCTATCGGACAGCATTACATGCTGTCACATGGCAAACTATCTCATAAGAAAGTGGAAGAACAAGACGCAACAACTTGAACTGTTTAAATATTCGCCTACTGCGCGTGTAATTAAGCAAAACGAGTGTTCTAAGGCTATCTAGTTGAAGCTGATATTGATATGATGTGCCCCGCTGGGGATGTGGCGAAATTGGTAGACGCACCAGATTTAGGTTCTGGCGTAGCAATACGTGAGAGTTCGAGTCTCTCCATCCCCACCATTATTTGTGTTAACTATTGCTCGCGATAGATATGAAAAAGCCCTTGAGCAATTAGCTTGAGGGCTTTTTTGTTGCTCGTCATTTGAATATTGCCTATTGATTAAATCTTGTGCACACTAGTGCATCGAACGATATTTACCCAAAACTATACAAAAAATTCCATCAAGATTTCGGAGTAAAGGTCATGGCTAAGCTCAAAACAACTCTCCTATTAGTCACTCTCATTGTCCCCACCATTACCCTTGCATCTTCATTTTCTGTAAAAACGGGTGCATGGGAAACAACAACTAGCAGCTCAATGAATCAATCAACTATTCCCGCAGAGACACTCGCAAAAATACCACCACAAATGCGTGCGCAGTTTGAAGCGCAAATTAAAGCCAGCCAAAAACCTCATGTCACCAAAAGTTGTATTACCCAAGACGACTTGAACCAGAACAAAATGCTTGAGTCAGCACAAATCCTCAATTGCACAAGTAAAATTATTTCTAGTTCATCAAATAAGATGACGACACAAAGTAGCTGCCCTCCACCACACGAATCGTCAGCCATCTCAACTGTAGAAGCGATCACACCTGAAAAAATGGTGGGAACGATTGATATCACTCAACCCAAAAATGGAAAGATTCACATTGATATTAAAGGCCAGTGGCTGTCTTCAAGTTGTGCGAGGATTCCACCGCGTGTAGATTGGAAAGCAAAAATGGATGCAATTCATAAACGCGCACCAAGTGCTCCAAAATAATCATTTCATCAGATTTTTTTTAATAAAAAAAGTCTCACAATCAATAAACTGTGAGACTTTTTTAACTTAATCTGCAAAACTTTAAATATTAAGCAGCATCTTCATCATCTTCTGCACTCGAAATTCCAAGTTCTTTCAGCTTACGCGTTAAGGTATTACGCCCCCAACCCAGTAGCTCAGAAGCCAAACGTTTTTTACCTTGGCTATGTTCTAATGCGGCCAAAATCATGACACGCTCAAACATCGGCGTTGCAGTATTGAGAATTTGCTGCTCGCCGTTCATCAAATGCTGCTTCGCCCACAAACTCAGCGCTGCATCCCATTCCAGTGACGATTGGACTGGAGACACTTGTGGTTGTCCTGCAGTCATGCCATCTACTTTTACAGCTGCATGAGATTGCGCGGTGCTAGGCGAACGAAGTTCTGGCGGAAGATCAGAGAGCAACACTTCACGGCTACTCGCCATGACAGTCAGCCAACGACAGGCATTTTCTAACTGACGCACATTCCCCGGCCATGGTAACTGTTGGAGAAACGCCGCTGTTTCACTACGGAGTTGTTTAGGTTCGACAGACAGCTCATGCCCTGCACGTTGTAGAAAATGTTCTGCCAACATCGGAATATCTTCGCTGCGGTCACGCAAGCGCGGAATATGAATTCGAATGACATTCAAACGATGATACAAATCTTCGCGGAACTTGCCTTCAGCAACTAATTTTTCCAAATTTTGATGGGTTGCCGCGATGATGCGCACATCGACATGCACGGGCATATGACCGCCGACGCGATAGAACTCACCTTCCGCTAACACGCGTAATAATCGAGTTTGCGTTTCAAATGGCATGTCGCCAATTTCATCGAGGAATAACGTGCCGCCATTGGTTTGTTCAAAACGACCTTGGCGTTGGGTATTTGCACCTGTAAAAGCGCCTTTTTCATGCCCAAACAATTCGGTTTCGATCAAGTCTTTTGGAATTGCCGCCATATTCAACGCAATGAATGGCTTCTTGGCACGTGGCGAATGGCGGTGCAATGCATGCGCAACCAACTCTTTACCTGTCCCCGACTCACCATTAATCAGCACAGTAATGTGTGACTGCGCTAAACGTCCAATCGCGCGGAAAACTTCCTGCATCGCTGGTGATTCACCAATGATATCAACCGAACGAATTGGCTTACTCGCGACCATATCATTATTAACGCGTGCTTGAATTTGAGCGGTATGTTGAATCGCACGTTGTACTAACGCTAACGCTTCATCAATATCAAAAGGCTTTGGCAAATATTCAAATGCACCCGTTTGATAGCTAGAAACTGCAGATTCCAAGTCCGAATGCGCAGTCATAATGATGACAGGCAAATCAGGATATGCATCTTTAACGCGTGCTAAAAACGTCAAGCCATCCATTCCTGGCATACGAATATCAGTCAGAATAGCATCAGGTTGCTCGCGCTCAAGACGCGTCAGCGCGCTTTGGCTTTCTTCAAAGCTGATTACGTTTAAACCTTCTTCTTTGAATGTTTTTTCCAGTACCCAGCGGATGGCACGGTCATCGTCGATGATCCAAATGGTCTCGTTCGACATAACTTACTCCCAAGGTAAAAATAAACTAAAAATTGTTTTGCCAGCCATAGAATGGCATTCAATCATGCCGTTGTGTAGATGGATGATATCGTGAGCAATACTCAAACCAAGTCCCGTGCCATTAGCACGCCCCGTGACCATTGGGTAAAAAATTGACTCAACCAGCTCTTCCGGAATACCCGGACCGTTGTCCTCAAGATCAACCTGAATCACGCTGCGATGAAGCGTATTGTTGATGGTAAACATCCTCAAAATACGTGTTCTAAAAATCAGCGTCGGCGTACGTCCCAGCATTTTGTGGGTATTTTCAGTCATGGCTTGCAGTGCATTCACGGCAATATTCAGCATGACTTGGATCAATTGATTTTTATCTGCGCGCATTTCTGGCAATGACAAATCATAGTCACGCACCACTTCAAATTTAACTTCTGGCGGCGATGAAAACTGACTCATGAATTGACTAAGAATCAATGCACGCACGCGCTCTAGTGGCTCATGCACATTGACCAATGCAAACGCTGGCGGCTTTCTTGAACCCAACATCGTGTCTGCTAAATGACGTAAGCGATCAACTTCGCTAATAATCACATCGGTATATTCTGCACTGGCTTCAGGCAATGTCCGCGCCAATAATTGCGTTGCACCACGAATACCGCCCAATGGATTTTTGATTTCATGGGCAACACCGCGCACCAGTTGGCGCGCAATCGAATGTTGCTGCGTCAAATGCTCTTCACGGCTAATCCGCAATAACCGATCCATAGGTTGAATTTCAAATAGGATTCGATGATGTTCGATGTCATCAGGCGCATCGTTATCCATAATCAGCGATGCGGTGTAATCCACTACTTTGTCGCGTAATCCCACTTTCAGAATTGCTTCACGGCGTGTGTATGGCTGACCATTTGCCAGCAGGCGTGACAATGCAATTTGCGCATCAAATTGCGCATCTTGATCAATCAGAATAGATAGCAAAGGCTGTTTCAATGCTCTAAATTGACTGAGTTCAATGAGCGCTTCACAGGCAGGATTGAGATATTCAATACTGAGATCGGAACGCACTAAAATAATAGCGGTCAACATATGATCAGTGATGCGTTGATATTGCTCGAGTTTCATAGCACTCCGTTGCATAAACAACTTGGATAAATAATTGCGTTAATCGCTTGGTTAATATTTGGGTGAATCAAATAAAAAATTACTGAAAAATTATTAGGTTTCATAACATCTGCATCAAAATGACAACCATTCACATGAATACGGCTCATCAACATCACTAATACAGTGCAAAACACACGCCAACTTTTATGTAACGTGATAAAAAGTGCGAATTAATACATTCTGTTAGGCGAACGGGTAATCTTAATCACATTTTTCAAATTATGGTTCCAGATTGGCACAAACTATCAAAGAATAGCTCATCTACATGACATATTAGCCTGTTTTAAATCGGTTATCGTTTTTATTTGCACCAAAATAATGCATTATTTTAAGCAAATATAGCACCAAAACAATGCGCAGCAAATATATAGACTGGACGTTCATCGCTTCTTACTGAATAAATCACAGGAATGCTTACGTCTACTGCCTAAAGCGCATACAATACGCACGTCTAAAGTTTGTTATTTGAGTTGATGAGTTATATGAGTTCGCCAAAAGTCGGTTTTGTTTCCCTCGGTTGTCCTAAAGCACTGGTTGATTCTGAAAGAATCCTGACCCAGCTCCGTATTGAAGGCTATGAAGTTGCCGCAGATTATGCAGGCGCGGATTTAGTCGTGGTCAATACTTGTGGCTTTATCGAGTCTGCCGTTCAGGAATCCCTCGACGCAATTGGCGAAGCGATCAGTGAAAACGGTAAAGTGATCGTGACTGGCTGTTTGGGTAAAGATGAAAAGAAAATCCGTTCGATGCATCCAAGCGTGTTGAAAGTTACAGGCCCACAAGCCTATCAAGACGTCATGAATGCCGTCCATGAATACGTTCCAAAACCAGTTGACCACAACCCGTACCTCGATCTCGTGCCGCCACAAGGCATTCGTTTGACGCCAAAGCATTATGCGTACTTAAAGATTTCGGAAGGTTGTAATCATCGTTGTACGTTCTGCATCATCCCTTCATTGCGCGGTGATTTGGTATCTCGTCCAATTAGCAGCGTGATGGAAGAAGCACAGAACTTGGTCAATGCTGGTGTACAAGAAGTTTTGGTGATTTCCCAAGATACGTCTGCTTACGGTGTTGATCTGAAATACAAACTCGATTTCTGGAATGGCCAGCCGCTGAAAAGTAAGTTTATCGACTTATGTGCTGCGCTGGGTCAGCTCGGTGTTTGGGTACGTTTGCATTATGTTTACCCATATCCGCATGTGGATGCGGTGATTGATTTGATGGCTGAAGGCAAAATCTTGCCATATTTGGATATTCCATTTCAGCACGCAAGTCCACGTATTTTGAAGTTAATGAAGCGTCCTGCGCACAGCGAAAATACGATTGAGCGTCTCACAGCATGGCGCGCCAAATGCCCTGATATCGTTATTCGTTCAACGTTTGTTGTTGGTTTCCCTGGTGAAACTGAAGAAGATTTCCAATATTTACTCGATTGGTTGCAAGAAGCGCAGCTTGATCGCGTTGGTTGTTTCACCTACTCGCCTGTTGAAGGCGCAGTGGCTAATGATCTACCTGATCACGTTGCACCAGAAATTCAGCAAGAACGCTATGAGCGCTTCATGCAAACTCAGCAAGTGATTTCTGCACAGAAGTTACAAGCGCGTATTGGTCGCACTTTCGAAGTGTTGATTGATGAGTTTGATTTGGAACATTCTGTAGCGATTGCACGTTCTTATGCGGATGCACCAGAGATTGATGGTCACGTCTACATCGAAGATTTGACGGCTGATGATTTAGCGCGTTTGAAATCTGGTGATAAAGTCACAGTGACCATTACCGATGCAGATGAATATGATTTGTATGCGAATTTGGTTGTAGCGAACGCGTAATCTGGTTTGAGAAATAAAAAGGCACTTGATCAATATGATGAAGTGCCTTTTTTTTGTTTTCTGAGATTAATTTGCAATAACAATAGGATGGGTAGAAGCACGAAACCCATCCCACGATATCAAATAAATCATGGGTTTCCTGCGTCAACCCATCCTACGATTTTTATAATTTTATTTCTGCGCCACCCGCCTCTCAATCTCTTCAAATGAAACATCCTCAATATGGGTATGAATCCACCATTGATTGCCGCCAACATCCGTTACCCCACCAGAACGATCACCATAAAACTGATCAGTCGGTTCACGAATAGATTTCGCACCTGCAGCTAAAGCACGTTGATAAACCTCATCTACATTTGGAACATACACAACTAACATAGACGGTAAAGCTGGCATGCCCTCAATTGCTTCGCTCAACATCACCCGCGAATTACCCAACTGAACTTCAGCATGAGAAATTTTGCCATCAGGATAAGTCAATCGACCCATCACTTCCGCCTGAAACACTTGAATCAAAAACTCAATCACTTGATCGGTATTCGGCACAACGAGATACGAATTAACCGTGTTATAGCCTTCTGGTAAATAATGAATGGACATCATGTGACTCCTTGATTATGTTATTTTAATTTTAAGAACACACCGCATCTGTAGGTTTCGTACCACCTTCCAAAGTTAAAACCGACGCAGCAATCGCATTAGAAACTTGATCCAATGATTGTCTAGAGGCGCCAACCAACGCATCGACCTCAGACAGTGAATTCGTATTCGCCAATGTATTGAATGTCATGCGACAAGCTACTTGGCGCTTTGCTTGAACTGTTGCAGTTGTGCCCGACACATTTTCAACGCGGTTAATAGTCCATGTCGCCGAAACATTCACGTTTACGCCACTGCGATCTCGCACCACATCAAAATGTGAAAAATCAGTCGCTATACGATAAACAGGCAGCGTCGTAGTTGAACCGCTGCGATAGCGATCAGCTGCGCCTAAACGTTGCTGTAATCCCGCAGAAAGCCCATCACGAAGTTCTGCACTGAGTGTCGATGTCCAGCGCTGTTGATCGAGCAATTGTGATTTGCCTGATGCATCTTGCAACACGATTTGCATGCGGTCTAAACGATCAGGTAACCCGACTGGCAAGACTTCGATGACACGCAGTGCATTGCTCGGCATGGCCACAACACTTGAAGCCAACGTGTAATAGTTGGGCGTCGAAGACAGACTACATGCGCCAAGCAAGAGGCTAACGCCAGCTCCTAAACCACATGAAATCTTGTGAATATTCTTATTTATTGGGCTCATGGTTTTTCCTTCGTTGGGGCTTTACCACGGATCAGTGATTCTGGATGTTGTTCGATATAATCTGCCATCAATTGTAATGAGGCCGCAGCGCGAGTCATTTGTTGCACAGCACGACGAACATCTTGCTGCATCGGCGCATCACTCGCCAGAATGGTTTGCGTAGACTGCATCGTTTTACGCGCGTCATCCAACGTCGCTTGCATAGCAGGCGCAGTTTTACTATCAAGCTGTTTAATCAATTTGTCCGTTGAATTAATCGCTGTATTCATATTAGCCATGGTTTTACGGACATCCTGACCAATTTCATTGAGAGGGAACTTCGTTAACTTATCAGCAATAAGCGTCACTTGAGCTTGTAGACCACTCAATTCGGTTGGAATCGTTGGGATTTCAGCAATGCCATTGGTAAATTTCATTTCAGCCGGTTTTGCTTTCGGATAGAAATCGATCGCAATGTAATTTTGCCCAGTCAGGATATTTCCAGTCTTCATTTGCGCACGTAAACCACGTTGAATGAACGCTTTCAAAACTTGTTTATCGGGATCAAACTCACGGCCATGTGACAAACGGGATGGATAAACTTCCGCAATCACTGGCATACGTAATTGGCTATATGTTGAATCAAATTCGACATTAATCGACTTCACGTAACCCAATTCAATGCCGCGGAAATCAATCGGTGCGCCTTTGGCAAGACCGCGTAATGATTGATCAAAATACATCAGGATTTGCACAGGATTACCATCAGAATCTTTCAGTGCTTCTGCTTGATTAGTCGCCAGTTTAAAGACGGTATTATTTGCAGCAATGCCCGAATTTGAGCCTTCTGGGAAACCAAAAGCAATGCCACCAGAAACAATGCTGGCGAGTGATTGAGTATTCACTTGGAATCCGGAAGCATTGAGTGAGACATCCACGCCGCTTGAATGCCAAAAGCGTGTATCAGTTGTGACGTAACGATCATAGGGTGACTTGATAAAAGCCTGAACCTCAACACTTTTTCCATCATTAGCAAGTTTATAGGCACTGACTTGACCGACATTAATTCGACGGTAGAAAATTGGCGAGCCCGTATCGAGTGAACCTAAATCATTAGAACGCAAGACAAAAACTTTACCAGCCTCATCTCCAGTAATAATCGGCGGTGACTCTAAGCCGACAAACTCGTCTTTATCAGCTTTAGATTTACCACCAGCCACACCGATATAAGCACCTGAAAATAAAGTATTAATACCAGAAATACCACTTGCACCGATACGCGGACGTATCACCCAAAACTTGGTATCATCTACAGCGAAACCACGTGCAGCATGACTTAACTCGATTTTGACAATGACATGCGAGCGATCCTCAGCCAATTCAATACGACGCACTAAACCAATGTCCACTTCCTTATAGCGAACCGTGGTTTTCCCAGCTTGCAATCCATCTGCAGTACGAAAGGACACGCTAATGGTTGGGCCTGTTTCTAGAATCGCTTTGGCAAATAATGACAAACCTATGGCTAATGCAATTAACGGAATTAACCAAACTAGTGAGAACTTCCAGCGCTTGGGTTGTGCCGTACGCGGCTCAGCCAAAACCTTGCCCGAAGGTAGCTTTGAGCCTTCATTGGATGGATTCGGTGATTTTGGTAAATCGTCGCTCGCGGGCTTATTGTCATCAGTCATTTTTTAATATCAGCCTTGTCGATCATTGCTTAAAATATTGGTTTGAAGTACAGGTTTTCTGTAGTAGTTATCCCAAATTATTCGAGGGTCAAAACTGAGAGATGCGAGCATCGTTAATACAACGACCGCGCCAAATGCCACCGCACCTGGCCCTGCTGAAATGGATGCGAGCGCCTGCATTTGAATCAATGCCGTCAGCAAGGACACGACGAACACGTCAATCATTGACCAACGTCCGACGAATTCAACCACCCGATATAAAAAAGCACATTGCTCTGGTCGCCAACGCTGTTTATCCATCGTTTGCTTACGGACAACCAAAAGCAAAAAAGTCAGTATCATCAACTTCAACATCGGAATAAAGATACTTGCAGTAAAGATGACGCAGGCAACCAGATAATCTTGATTATGCCAAAAGTAAATCACACCGCTCATGATCGTATCTTGCTGCTCACCCATCAGAGAACTTGTTACCGTCATCGGCAATAGATTCGCGGGTATATACATAATGGCCGCAGCCAGCATCAACGCCCAAGTTCGCTCCAAACTACTCGGTTTACGCTCATGTAGAACCGACTGGCATCGTGTACAAGACTGTGGATTTAACGATAAGGGGTTCAACAGTCCACAGCTATGACAAACGACGAGCGATAAATCTTTAGCAGTCGATAAATGCGTATTAAAATCATCAATTTGATCAATTTCAGCCGCTTTCTTTTTATTAAAAAATTCTAATATATTCAAAGCTCTTCAACCTGATCCCAAATATCACTGACCTTGACCGACATCACCAGCACCATGAGTACCGTCAAAGCCGCAAATGACCATAATGCAACGCCTGGAATAATCGTCACCATCACCACTAATTTAACTAAAGTAACCAATACACCGATCAGAAAAACCTCAATCATACCCCAAATTCGAAAAACTCGAATCACGCGCAAGGCAATTGCCATACCCAAAGGTCTTGTCTTTAAAAGTGTTACAGGTAACAAAACATAGAGTAGTAATAGCAACTCACATAGCGGAAAAATGATGGTCGTCAATAAAACCAAAATAGCGACTAAGCTTCGTCCCTCATGAAACATCGCCATCACTGCGCCAAACAACGTGGTTTCCGAACGAATCCCTTGTAATTCTATTTGTACGATTGGATAAGCATTGCTAATGGCAAAGATCATTAAACTTGCAATGACTAGAGGCAATAACTGCTCAAGCGTGCGTCCATTTTTATAAAGTGCGGCGCCACAGCGTAGACAATACGCCTTCTCGCCTTTTTTTAATTCAACACGTTTATAGACGACATCACATTCTTCACAGCAAACGAGATTTGCCGCATTCTGATTAACTTGTTCAGACGCGGCAGGTTGTTGTTCTTTTAGTACATCCGAAATTTCAGAGTCAATGGAATGCATAATTAAGCTTAAGTCTCTTACTTAAGTAGTTAGTAAAGCATTGACTCTGAACATATCACAAACTTATGTTTAAACGTGCAGATTTAATGTATTAGCTTAATACATTTATACGCGTTCAACTGTAAATCCAAGCGTGAATAACTCTTCTTCTTTGCCATAAGGCGCGACAACAGAACGTTGACGCAATTCAGGCTTCAGATAAGTTTTTGCAACACGCTGCAAGTCATCTGTAGTGACTGCAAGCAATGATTTACGAAGCGCACGACGTTGCTCTGGTGTTCGGCCATGTAACATGGAATGACACGCAGACATTGCCTCACCAGCGGGTGAACTTGGTTTATCCATCGCACCCATTAAGCCTAAAATTGCCTCTTCCAATTGATACGCTTCTTGTGGGGTCTCGATTAACCAGTTAATGCTGGCTTCAAAATCATCGAATGTTTCAGCTAGACGTGGATCGCGATAACTGTGGAAACGGAATGCACAGGCATTGCCATCGTAACCTGCGCCGCCACCATACGCGCCGCCTTGCTCGCGCAATGCACGATGCAAGAAACCATTACGCAAATATGGACCAAGCACCATCAGTGCCGCGGTATCAGGATGATCGACAACTGTTGCAGGATAAGATGCCGCACAGAACTGAACATTGGTTTGAATGAGCCAAGCTAAGTCTTTTGAATTAGTTAATGCCTGTGCATCTACTTCAGCTTGAGAACTAGCTTCAATCACCACATCATTTGCCCAAACTTTTGCAATTTCACTGCTTAATTTGGTGAGTTGGCTTTCTTCTGCAACCAATAGGAATTGACGTGGTAATGCAACGATTTGCTGATGTAAAGAAGCCAAATCATTCAACAGCTGCGTTTTAACCAATTCATCTTGCTCGATATTGGTCAATAAATCACGTAACCAAAGTAATGCAGGAAGTCCTGTATTTTCATATTCATGCTGAGCAAGTGCACTTAAATCACGTGATGAAGTCTGCATCGCATACGCGTGCCCTGAACCACTTAAACGTGACTGCCAACGGGATTTACGTTGTTGTAGCAACTCTAAAATACGATCCGTCTCATCGAAACGCAGGCTAATAAACGCATCGCGCAGTAATTGAATCGCTTCTAATTTATGCACTAGTGCTTTGGTCGATAAAACCAAGAACGCACTGATTTTTCCTTGGTCATTAATCGCCGTGCGTAAGCTTGAACTTAAGCCCACGCCTCCGCTCACTGCCGTTTGTTGTTGCTGTAATTCAAGATAATCGAATTTTCCAGCACCAACCGAACCAACCAGAGAAACGTATATCGACAACAATTTGCTATTCAATAACGCTTGCGGCACTTCGATAATCACTTGGTTGTAATACAGACCATTCGTACCAGATGCATAACGATATAACGGCGCAGTTTGTTCGCCCAATTTCAAAGTCGTGGTTTCACCCGTTTGGATTTTTAAATCGACAGGAATATCTTCCAAGCCAACTTTTGGCAAAATCGATAAATCATCGACTTGCGCTTGACGTTCAGCCAATGCCGCCGCATCACTGTCTAATTGCGCACGATCATCCGCTGTCAAACCAGCTTCAATTTTGTCGAGCGCATCTTGCTCATGCTGTTGATCACGAGTGGTTTTTTCACTGTCAGGACGCAACACCAAACGCACACGATGCTGATTATCAAGCAAATACTCACGAACCAAATTCGGTAAGTAATTTACATCTTTGAGATTTTCACGTAATTCAGCAAGTAATGGTTCAATTTGCCAAACAGGTAAAGGATCGCCGCCATGAATGGCACTGCCTAAACCATTCAACAATAATTGCAAACCATAAGGATAACTGCCGCCACCAATTTCACGTTGTTGCAATTCGATTTGATGCAGAACCGCTTCAACCTGCGCTGTTTGAATATCGCCAGCTGCAACTTTCTCAAGGACTGCTAAAACACCTTGTTCAAACGCATCAGCTTGTTCAGGATTTGAGCCTTGCAAGCCACACAAGAAACTCATTTCAAAATTACTATCATCTAAACCTAAAAGCGGTGATGGTGACTCGCCCAAACCGCAAGTTTCAATGTATTGACGTAATGGTGAAGCGGAATCTTCTAGTAAAACGCCTTCGACCAAACGCAAGGCAAAACGCGCTTTTATATCGGTTGTTTTGGGTAATAACCATGCCATGACAATATGCGTACGATTTTCTAAAGTTTCATCTTCAGCTAAATCAACCGCGTAATTTGCCTCAACACGTTGCGGCTCTGTGTAACGTTTTTCTGGCACAGACTCAAGTTTTTCGCCATTAGCAAATTTCGCCAGTGCTTGCTCTTCAAATTTTTGCTGCAAAACTGCTGGCGCTAAATTGCCATAAGTCATAAACACCGCATTACTTGGGTGATAATGTGAATGATAAAAATCGACAAGTTTTTGATGGGTTAATTGCGGAATATCGGCTGGATCACCACCAGAATTATAATGATAAGTCGTGGTCGGATAGAGTGTATGCGCCAATTGATGATAGAGCTGATCGGTTGGCGAACTCATCGCACCTTTCATTTCATTAAACACAATGCCTTTATAAACTGGCTTGCCACCTTCTAACTCAATGCGAATGCCTTCTTGCGCGAAATCCAGCGGATCAATATTGGCAAAGAAAGCCGCGTCTAAATAAACAGATAGAAGGTTAAAAAAGTCAGCGTTGTTCTGTGATGCAAACGGATAAGCCGTCCAATCTGATGAAGTAAACGCATTCATAAACGTGTTCAGTGAACGACGAATCATCGAAAAGAATGGATCACGGACTGGAAAACGTTTCGAGCCACATAGTGCTGTATGTTCAAGCACATGGGCAACGCCTGAAGAATCCATTGGCTGCGTACGGAACGCCACCATGAATACATTTTCATCATTATCAGCCGCGAGATGATAATGTGCAGCGCCCGTTATTTTATGACGATATTCGAGCAATTCGGCAGATAACGACTCAATCGGCTCACGACGTAGAAGTTCAAAAGTCTCAAATGCCGATGCGTCGGTTTCAAATGAGGATGTCGTGGGCAATGCAGCAGTCATGGAAACTCCGAAGGCAAAATATCGCCAAAAATATATATTGAAACAATATTGGATTATTTGGGCTTTTGCATACAGATAACAAGCATTAAATTCATTTTATTCCTAAAGGATTTAGGGATAAGATTGAATCACTGTCGTTTTCAATCGCTGTGAACTACATTCTAATTATAAAAAATGGAATCTCAGAACAATAAAAAGGGATAATACAATGAATAACCTCATTATTCGTACAGCAACGGAAGCAGATCACCACAGTTGGTTACTCTTGTGGCAAGCATACCAAGCATTCTACAAATCCACCGTCGCCCCTGAAGTCACCTTAGCCACATGGCATCGGTTATTAGAACCGACCGAACCCATGTATTTAATGTTAGCTGAATACGATGATAAAATAGTCGGTTTTGCTCATGTCATAGAACATCCAAGTTCTTGGACAGTCAGTAATTATGGTTACTTACAAGACTTATATGTTGCTGAGGAATATCGCGGCTACGGTATCGGACTAATTTTAATCGAAAAAGTCTACGCAATGGCCGAATTTGAAGGCTGGTCGCGGGTTCACTGGCTGACTCAAGAAGGGAATATCCAAGCGAGAGGACTGTACGATAAGTTAGCCGAACCGTCTGGATTTATTCAATATCGCAAGAATCTTCCCACGAACCATTAATTGGTCAATTAATAGACTCAACAACGAACATAGGCTCCTGTGTTCGTTATATTTGCCTTTGTTAATTTCTTGTGCTGTACTAAAATATCGCCAGTTTAAAAAATACCGATATTTGTCTCATTTCTTTGGAAAAACCTTTTTATGTCAATTGAACTATACGGAATTGGTAACGCACTCGTCGATCAAGAATATTCAATTCAAGATGATTTTTTGACTAAAGTTGGTTTAACCAAAGGCATGATGCAGTTAGCCGATCAAGACGCACAGCAAACCCTCACTACTGCGCTCAATGCCTACACTACGAGTGCGGGTCAAGTCAGCGGCGGTTCAGGTGCAAATTCGATTTATGCGTTTAGTGCACTTGGCGGTCAGGCGTTCTACGCTTGTCGCGTGGGCAACGATGATTTAGGTAAGTTTTATCTGACAGATTTGGCAGCTGGCGCAGTCCACGTTTCACCAATTTCTGAAGGTCAAGGTACAACAGGTACTTGCCTCGTTCTCGTGACACCAGACGGTGAGCGCACCATGCATACCTTCTTGGGCATTACGACTGATTTGTCGATCGACCAAGTGGATCTTGCTCCACTTCAAACTGCTAAATTTCTCTATATCGAAGGTTATTTGGCAACCAGTCAAACTGCCCGTGATGCAGTACGTATTGCGCGCGCGCAAGCACGTCAGCAAGAAAACACTAAAATTGCCATCAGCTTATCCGACCCAGCCATGGTGCAATATGCACGCGAAGGTCTGGTTGATTTGATTGGCGATGGTGTTGATATTCTGTTCTGTAATGAACAAGAAGCATTAATGTTTACTGGCGAAGCCACTGTTGAAGGCGCGATAATTGCACTACTAAAACAGAGCAAATTAGTGGTTGTCACACGTGGTGCACAAGGTGCAGCGATTGGTTACGACGATGTTCGCATTGATGTACCACCACAAGTTGCACCCCAAGTATTGGATACCAATGGTGCTGGCGATGCGTTTGCGGGTTCGTTCCTATTTGGCTTGAGTCGTGGTTTGCCGTTAAGTGACTGTGGTTATTTAGCAACTGCGATTGCTTCGACTTTGGTTGGTCAATTCGGTGCACGCTTGCATCGCGAACAATATGCTGAAATTTTGGCAGCAACGTTAAAGAACTAAATCTGAGTGGATGGATAGCTTGATGGAATTGATTTGCAAGACTGAACAAGTTGAAGAACGTGACGCACGCAGCTTTGATACGTCTAAAGGTGAAATTATTGTCACTCAGCGCGACGGGACGTTTTATGCGTACTTGAACCGTTGCCCGCATTTAGGCGTCAGTCTTGAATTTCAAGAAAATCAATTTATGGACATGGATCGCGAGTTTTTGATCTGTGCAAATCACGGTGCACTCTTTCAAGTGGAAGATGGACACTGTGTATTTGGACCGTGCAAAAATCAATCGTTAACCAAGATCGACATTGAAGTTCACTCTGATGGTGGCGTATTTTTTAAAGCCTAAAGTGACAGTTCTCGCAATACTCGTCGATCGACCAATGGTTTAGTATGACGATGGAAATGGTCGTTGTAATTTCAAGTTCGATAACGAATTGCAACGCACCATAAATTGTTAGACAAACTGTTTATCAAAAAACGCTATCGTTACCAAAATCCCTAATGCACTCTACTCACTTGCTGTTTAATGAAGTGTTAATGCGCCTTATGATACGGTAGTTGTCGCTTAAACCCATAAATGCGAATCCTTATGCCACACAGAAAGTTCTTCTCCTACCCGTTTCGTGTCTATATTGAAGATACTGATGCAGGTGGAATTGTTTACCATGCTAACCACATCAAATTCATGGAACGCACACGCACTGAATGGCTTCGTTCGCAAGGGATTGATCACTATTTAATTGGCGACAAAGGTAGTGATCTCACAGCAACGAATGAAAATTTACCAGACTCGTCTTTTTCGTTTGTCGTGCATGAGCTACAAATCCGCTATCACCAACCAGCGTTGATGGACGACTTGCTTATTGTGACGATTGAAGCTGTTTCTTGTGGTGCGGCGTCATTTGTATTATTGCAGCGCATAGAACGTGATGATGTCGTAGATGGCTTAACCAAGCGCGTTATTGTCGCTTCAGGAAAAGTAAAACTGGCTTGCTTAAATGATGATTTAAAACCACGTCGATTACCCAGTAATATTCGTGCCTTGATACAAACTGCGCTTCAAGATTAAGAACGCAGTAACTGATTTTTGTTTAATCGTATTTGTTTTGATGAATGATTTTTTTTGATTAAATTAATTTGAACCCTTTGTTTTGTATAGTGATTACCCATGACTCCATCTTTAAGTTTTATTGATTTAATTGTTCATGCGAGTGCTGTTGTTAAGTTTGTCATGCTCATCCTCTTTGCTGCCTCGATCTATGGCTGGTATCTCATTGCCAAACTTGAGATTTTGAATAAAAAAATTAGCAAAGAAGATCAGCACTTTGAACAAGTCTTTTGGTCTGGTGCAGAGCTAAAAACACTGTTCCAAAACGCACAAATCAACCCAACTAAACGTGGTCATGAGGCAATCTTCTATGAAGGTTTCTCAGAGTTCGTCAAACTGCGCCAAAAAGGTGTAAGTCGCGAAGAGCGTTTAGCGGGCACAGAAAGAATGTTACGCGTTTCATTATCACGTCAGCAAACTCCGCTGGAACAAGGTTTACCTTTGCTTGCAAGTATCGGTTCTGTATCACCTTATATCGGTTTGCTCGGTACAGTGTGGGGCATCATGAATGCGTTTATGGGCTTGTCACAAGTTCAGCAAGCAAGTTTGGCGGCTGTTGCTCCAGGGATTGCAGAAGCATTGATTGCCACTGCAATTGGTCTGTTTGCCGCGATTCCAGCGGTTCTCGCTTTCAACCGTTACAGTGCAAAGAGTGAAGCGGTGTATCAACAACGCATTCTGTTTGCTGAAGAGTTAACGGGTTTACTGCAACGTGAGGCGAGCTAAATGTCACTGACAGGCAGCCCATTTACACGGGCAAAAAAACCGCTGAAAAGCGATATGAACGTTGTGCCTTATATTGACGTGATGTTGGTGCTGTTGGTTATTTTCATGGTGACCACGCCAATGATTACGGCAGGTCTTACGGTCGATTTACCGAAAGCGGTCAGTGATCCATTATCCAGCTCTAAAGAGCCGCCTGCGATTGTAACTGTTGAAGCCAATGGCAAACTATCTGTGCGTTTTGGTGAAGGTAAAGATCATAGCGTCACGCAAGATGGGCTACATGATGAACTGACCCAAGCACTGACGAAAAACCCACAGCTTTTAGTACTCGTCAATGGTTCAAAACAAGTGCCTTATGGCGACGTGGTGACGTTAATGGCGACATTGCAGTCAAGTGGTTTACCGCAGGTGGGTTTAATGACTGAGCCACCGTCAACGACACCACGTAAGTAAATATTGTAATAGCCACTTTTTAGCAATGAAAACTAGTAATTAAAATCATGGATTTAATTTATTTAATGTTGATACCAAAACCGTGAACTCAATCAACGCAATTTCACCAAGACACCCGCATGGGATGCCAAAACCGCGTCGCCTAGAACAGGTTCCGCTTGCGATTACGATTGTGCTGCACATTGTAATTTTGGTTGCGTTTATTTGGTTTGGACAAGACATCAAGCCACTGCCCGTCCCTAAACATATTAAAGCCGTGATTATTCCGCCACCATCGACACAAAGCACTTCAGAATCATCATCAAGTGCTGCGAAACAAGCGTTACCTCCTGCAAAGGAAAAGCCTCAAGAACAGCAAGTGAACAAGCGTGAAGAAGCCGAACGCCATGCTACTGAAGTTGCCGCCGCAGCGGCACAAAAAGCAGAAGCATTAGCTGAAGCTCAGAAACTGCAAGCTGTCGCTGAAGCTAAACAACAGAAACGTGAGCAGGCAAAAGCACAAGCTGAATTAGAGAAACAGCAAGTGGTTAAAGAAGCCGCCGTTAAGCAAAAACAAGTTGAAACAGAGCAAAAGTACGCGCTCAAAAAGGCAAAAGAAGTAGAGAAACTAAACGCTGAAAAAATCAAAGCCGAACTTGATGCGAAGCGTGCAAAAGAGCTCGACGTAAAACGTGCTAAGGAAACTGCTGAGAAAGAAGCGAAAGTCGCTGACGAAAAAGCTAAAACTCGTTTGCAAGAAAAGAAACAAGCCGAAGATGCTAAGAAACTCGCAGTAAAAGAAGCGACCGACAATGCTAAAGCTGTGAAAGAACGCGCGATAAAAGATGTAAAACTTGCGCAGGAAAAAGCAGACAAAGAAGCAAAAGCGAAAGCTGTAAAAGAACAAACCACAAATGATGCAAAAGCAGCTAAAGCTGCCCAAGAAAAAGCCGACAAACTCTCAGCGGCTAAATCCGCAGCTGATGCGAAACGTCGATTAACTCAGTCACTGGGTAATGATGATGCCGAACTGGGTAATTTGAAAAGCCAAGTGGCTGCGAATGCAAAGGCAAACAGCATTGGTAAATATAAAGCTCAAATTGAGTCGCGAATTAAAAACGCATGGCGCGTTCCTAGTGGAAGCTCTGGTTTAAAAGCAACTGCACGAATCACGCTCAGCGCGGATGGTTCAATTGCGAGTGTTGTCATTATCAATCCAAGTGACAGTGATGATTTTAATGCCAGCATCAAAGCACTTAGCGGTCACAGCGGACTACCTGTACCCGATGATTCAGACACATTCAGACAAGTAAATCCATTAATCATTACGTTTAAAGCACCATGAAGAATTTTAAATTAAGTCATTTCTCAAATATTCACCTTGGAGTAAAACCCATGCACAGCCGAGTACAGTTCCTGAAAACCAGTGCATTATCACTTGCGATGTTTTGCTTGTTGCCAATCGGTGCGAGCCATGCCGAATTGCAACTTGAGATTGTGAAAGCGCCTGATCAAGCACCGCAAATTGCGATTGTGCCATTTGCATCTGATTCGACGTTACAACCGATTATCCAAAGCGACTTACAACGCTCAGGCAAATTTGCAAGTAGCGCGAATCTACCTGCGATGCCGACCACGAGCGGAGAAATCAACCCATCCGTTTGGCAAAACGCTCAAATTCCTTATGTCGTCGTTGGTCAAGTTCGCCAATCAGGCAATGGTTTTGTCGTTCAATATGAATTAGTTGATATTCAGAAAAACACGCGGATTTTGGGTGAAACAATCAATGTTCCAGCAAATCGTATGCGCGCTGCGGCACATTTGATTGCTGACAAAATTTATCAAGCATTAACAGGCATTAAAGGCGACTTTTCGGGGCGTATTGCTTATGTGTTGCTCGATAAAGTAAATGGCGGACGTGTTTACACCCTGCAAGTTGCGGATACCGATGGTCAACAACCTCGTACAGTGCTTTCATCAAAAGAGCCACTGCTCTCCCCAACTTGGGCACCCGATGGCAAAAAAATTGCCTACGTTTCCTTTGAAACAGGTCGCCCAGCAATCTACTTGCAAGACCTTGCTTCAGGCAGTCGTGAGATCCTTGCACAGTATAAAGGTTTGAATGGTGCACCAAGTTTTTCACCAGATGGTCAACGCATGCTGTTCACCACTTCTAAGGATGGTGAACCGGATATCTATGAAATGAACTTGGCAACAAAACAGCTACGCAGACTCACGAATGACAGTGCTATAGATACCGAAGCACGCTACGCACCCGATGGTAAAAGCTTTATTTTCACCTCCGATCGTGGCGGCTCACCGCAAATTTATCGTTATAATTTAGAAGATGGTAGCTCACGCCGTTTGACCTTTAAAGGCAGCTTTAATGCACGTGGTAGCATTAGCAGAGATGGTCAGACTTTGGCTTTAGTTCATCGTCAAAGTGGACAAAACTTCCAAATCGCTATTCAAGATTTAAACTCGGGCATCTTGTCAATTTTGACTCAAACACCATTGGATGAATCACCAAGTTTTTCACCAAATGGACAAATGATTGTCTATGCAACACGCGAAGCTGGTCGTGGCTTGTTGTCAATTACCTCAATTGATGGACGCTTTAGAATGCGTTTGCCAAGTCAAACTGGCGAAGTCCGCGAAGCATCATGGGCACCGAGCAATTAATTCAGATTTACGAGCACTTTGAGTTGTTTAAAATCAGCGTCAAACACATTTGTTCTATTGTAATTATGGTCTTATAAAACAGACATTGGCTTTCAAAATCAAAGGAAATTTAGTATGAAAAACATCTCGATTCTTGCAGTAACCGCATTATTGGCAACCTTCGCTATCACAGGTTGTACTTCTAAACCTGTTGCTAAAAATGGCAATGCTTCAGGGCTGGTAGGCGGAAATGTTGAAGGCGGCGCAAACACCAGTGGTTTAGGTGCAAACGGCGAATTAAACGGTAACGGCTTAAATGGCAACGGCGGGCCACAAGATGCAGTACGTCGTGCATTGCTAGCGCGTGTTGTTCACTTTGACCTCGACAGCAGTGACATTGCGCAAAGTGACTTTGCAATCTTGAATGCACATGCAAGCTACCTTGCAAGCAACGGTGCTGCACACGCTGTTTTGACAGGTCATACTGATGAACGTGGTACACGTGAATACAATATGGCACTCGGCGAACGCCGTGCAAAATCAGTACAAACTTACCTCGTGACCAATGGTGCACGTGCTGACCAAATCGATGTTGTTAGCTATGGTAAAGAAAAACCAGTGAACGAAGCGCATGACGAAGCTGGATGGGCTGAAAACCGCCGTGTAGAAATCGGTTATGACAAACTCGATCCAAACAAATAATCGATTTTCGCTTAACAAAAAGCCCAGATATGTTCTGGGCTTTTTGTTAATCAAATCATCTCAAACACATTTAGTTCGCTGAGCCTGTCGAAGCACGCAACCTAAACTCGCACATTTCGACAAGCTCAATGAGCTATTTATATTTTGAATCAACGACCTAAAATATCACGCGCAACAACTTCTTTCATGATCTCGTTCGTGCCGCCGTAGATACGTTGAACACGCGAATCGACGTAGAAACGAGAAATTGGGTATTCGCTCATATAGCCGTAGCCACCAAACATTTGCAGCAAGTTATCCGCAACTTTACATTGAACATCGGATGAATACGCCTTAACCGCAGCAGCAGTTGGTACGTCCAACTTACCTTCCATATATAGCTCAATACAATTACGAATAAACGCATCAGCAGCTAGCGCATCAATCTTCGCTTGAGCCAAGGTGAATCGTGTGTTCTGCATTTTGCCGATTGCTTGTCCGAACGCTTGGCGTTCATTGACATACTTAATTGTGACATCCAATGAACCCCAAATCGCACCTAAAGCAGTCACTGCAATACCTAGACGTTCACGTGGCAGTTCTTGCATTAAATAAGCAAAACCTTGTCCTGCAACACCGAGTAATTGATCTTTAGGAACTTTGACATTATCAAAGAACAACTCGGAGGTATCTTGGCTATGCAAACCAATTTTGTCTAAATTCGTGCCTTTTGTGAATCCTTCGAGCGTTGTATCAACGAGCAACAAAGACACACCTTTTGCACGCGCAGTTGGGTCTGTTTTTGCAGCTAGAATGATTAGACCAGCATGTTGACCATTAGAAATAAAGGTTTTTGAACCGTTTAATACATAATGATCGCCATTCAATATCGCACTGGTACGCATTGCTTGTAAGTCAGAACCTGCACCTGGCTCAGTCATGCCAATACCGCCAACGACTTCGCCGCTGACCAGTTTAGGAATCCAATATTTCTTTTGTTCTTCACTGCCGATATGCAAAACGTATGGCGCAGTGATTTCAGAATGTACTGAAATACCTGTCGACAATGAGCCATAACCTGCACGTGACGCTTCTTCAACCAGCATCAACGAATAGTTTGTTGGTACTCCGTAGCCACCGTATTCTTCTGGCATGTCTACACAAAGGTAGCCATTCTCACCAAGCTGGTTCCAAACTTCGCGCGGCATAATGCCTGCTTTTTCCCAAC
Organism: Moraxellaceae bacterium; assembly: GCA_025363155.1. Lineage (GTDB taxonomy): Bacteria > Pseudomonadota > Gammaproteobacteria > Pseudomonadales > Moraxellaceae > Aquirhabdus. The sequence continues at coordinate 11,889 of JANYEL010000143.1, read as the reverse complement.
CTGCATAATACGGTTCAATATGATCAGCCAAAAAACGGCGGAAATTATCGCGAAACAGTTCAAGATCAGCATCATGAGCTAACATAGAAAATCCTTGAGAGTGGTTAAACAAATGGTTTTTTGGAAATATTTTAAACTGTGTACGACGCTTTTACTGATTATAAACCAATCCCGCGCTATGATGGATTGATAAATTGATTCAGAACAGATGCTCTATTTTACAACATAGAGATGCCTTATTAATTGGATGAAATACCGTCATGAGCACAATCAGACCTCGCCCCCAAACCAATCAATATAAAGATATTGAACATCCATTTGCAAAATACGTGCGAATTTTAGGCAAAGGTAAACGCGGCAGTCGCTCACTGACATATGAAGAAGCGCTCGATGCATTTGGGCAGATTCTGGATGGTGAAGTTTTAGATGCGCAACTCGGTGCATTCTTGATGCTGTTGCGTGTTAAAGAAGAATCTGTCGATGAGTTAGCAGGTTTTGTCACGGCTACGCGCGATCGTTTAACGCTGCCTGATCTTAAAGTCGATTTAGATTGGTCAAGTTATGCAGGTAAACGCCGCCATTATCCGTGGTTTTTGCTCGCAGCTTTGACCTTGGCAAAATCGGGTGTACGCGTATTCATGCATGGCGCGGCGGGTCATACCATTAATCGTTTATACACCGAAGATGTATTGCCCGTACTTGGCTTTAACCCTTGCCAATCCGCTGATGAAGTTGCTCAGGCATTAGATGAGCATCATTTTGCGTTTCTCCCCCTCTCTGTTCTATCACCTAAACTCAGTGAAATGATCGACTTGCGTAATGTCATGGGCTTGCGTTCTCCTGTGCATACGTTGGCGCGATTGATCAATCCATTTAATGCCACTGTGACCCTTCAAGCCATTTTCCACCCTGCTTATCGCACTTCACATCAGCACACTGCAATTCGTTTGGACTATCAAAACGCAGCAGTGATTAAAGGTGAAGGTGGTGAATTTGAGCGTAATCCTGATGCGCGTACTTTGGTCTTAGGCATTAAAGATGGCGAGAGCTACGAAACGGAATGGGAAATGCTCAATGAATCGCGTAGCGATGTTGAAGAATCATTTGATTTAAATGAGTTTGTCGCTGTTTGGCAAGGCAAAACCAAGCATGAGTATGGCGAAAAAGCGGTTTTTGGAACGCTTGCGCTGACGTTGGTTGCGTTGAAGAAAGCGGAAACGATGAGTGAAGCGATGTTAATGGCGCAAAAGATGTGGGATGACCGATTGCGTTAAGAATCCTACCGTAGGGGCTCCCCTTGTGGGTGCCCGAACTGAATTATTATTTCACAATAACTAATACCAACGTATTCTAAGATTTCATTAACTCAGTTGCCGCCTCATCAATCAGTGCTGCAACTTCAACTGGTCTTGAAGCTAAAGAAGCATGGCTAGATGCCAAAGTAATCACTTTTCTAGCTTGCATTCGCGCAGACATCCTTTGTTGGTTTTCTGGAGCGATCATCCGATCTTCGCTCGATATCTGATACCAAGATGGTTTCTTTTTCCAAGCTGGATCGGTAACACTATCGCCGAATGTGCTTGCAAGAGGAGCTTTTTGCGTTACACTCATGACAAGCCCCTCTTCCACAGTTAAATCCTGACAAAAACTCATATGAAATAACTCTGGTTTAACCCATAAATAGCCATCACTATCAGGTGCAAGATTTGGAGCCGCCACAGGCACATGTTCCTGAGTGATTCCTCCAGGACTCTCGCCAGAATCTGGTGCAAATGCAGCAATATAGACCAGCCCAATCACATTAGGTTGATCCCCTGCTTCGGTGATCACAGCACCACCATACGAGTGGCCTACCAATAATACTGAACCTTTTTGTTGAGCAATCATCTTACGCGTACGCTCAGCATCGTCCGCAAGTGAAGTCAAAGGAAGCTCAACAGCACAAATAGATGTATAGCCCTTTCTTGCAAGCTCTACGATCACTTTGCTTCAATGTGCTGCATCGCCCCAAAAACCATGCACCAAAATAACTGTCGGTTTATTACTCATGACCTTACTCCAATTTTCTTAAGAATTATTTCTTGAAGATTATTGAGATTCGATATGACCTATCTCCGTTTCAGGTCATATCTCTATATACACCTTCAGTGATTCACTAGATATAACTAAAACAACAAACTATGCAAAAATGACGCTAACGTATTTACACAAATTTTTGAGATGGAAGCTTAAGGAACTGAAGAAAATCGATTACATCACGCTCGCCGCCAACATCTTCAACCCAGACCAATGCCTTGCAAACTGCGCCGCAGTCCGCCCAGAACGCTGTCCACGTGTCAACGACCATTTGAGCGCCTCTCTGCGCGCCTCGTCATCTAACCCAATATCCTGCTTAGACAACCAATGCGTCACAATTTCCAAATAAGTCTCCTGATCCATCGGATGAAACGCCAACCACAAACCAAAACGATCCGATAAAGATACCTTCTCTTCAACTGATTCTTGCGGATGGATTTCGCCACTAAAAGCCGCGTCAGTTCGTGTCACAGGCAGATTTTCATGCATAAACTCAGGCAGCAAATGACGACGATTACTTGTGGCATAAATCAGGACATTGCCAGAATTCGATTGCACTGAACCATCTAATGCACTCTTCAACGCACGATAATTCTCATCTTCGCCGTTAAACGCTAAATCGTCGCAATAGACGATGAATTTTTCAGGACGGTCACTTATCAGTGCACGAATTTGAGGCAGATGCACCAAATCGTCGCGTGCAACTTCGATCACCCGCAAGCCATCTGTCTGATAATCATTCAGTAACGCACGAATAAGTGACGATTTCCCTGTTCCGCGTGCACCAGTGAGCAAAACATCATTGGCAGGAAATCCCGCGAGGAATTGCTTGGTATTTTGCGTCACTCGTTCTTTTTGCCGATCAATGCCTAATAAATCATTCAATCCAACGGGTTGCTTAGCAAATACTGGAATCAAACTTTTGTTCTGCCAAATAAATGCAGGGGCCGTGAAATCAGGAGCGATAGGTAATGGTGGCAAGGCATGGCGCGCTTGCTCTACCAATTTTTCGATACGGTTTAATAACGATTCTGAAAGATTCATAGCAATTCAACGTAATGATTTTTGGGTATTAGAAACAATAATAACGTGCTTAGATTCACAAAAGATAAGTGCAAATGACTGACTTTATTTATAGCATAGATTTAAGTGATTGATCGTGCATAAATTATATCACTCAATGATGAATTGTTAGCCAACTTACTGAATTTTTATAATTATCTGTTTTTATTTTCAATAAATATGGCGCGATTTTTGCTTTATTCATGATATGTAAATGAATCAAGTGGAAACCAAGCGGACATCAATCCGCTAAACATATGATGACAAGTCAAAACATCAAATCCGTTTGTCCTTACTGCGGTGTAGGTTGTGGAATGATCCTACACGTAGAAGATGGACAAGTTGTCAAAGTCTCAGGTGACAAAACTCACCCGACGAACTTCGGTCGTCTATGCACCAAAGGTTCTTCTTCACACCTTGCCTTGCGGAAATCTGGTCGCTTGGAAAATGCTTTTGCACGTCCCGATCGCAATAGTGAACGCGCCCAACTCTCAATGGCAACTGCCATTACTGAATCTGCACGCCGTATGCGTTCAATTATGGATGAACACGGTGCAGATGCACTGTCGTTTTATGTATCAGGTCAAATGTCGATTGAAGCGCAATATTTGATTAATAAACTCGCCAAAGGCTTTGTTGGTACCAACAATATAGAATCGAACTCACGTCTGTGTATGGCAAGCGCAGGCAGTGGCTATAAATTATCTTTAGGCGCTGATGGCCCACCAGGTTCATACCAAGATTTTGATCATGCTGACTTGTTCTTCGTCATTGGTAGCAACATGGCGGATTGTCATCCAATTTTGTTCCTACGGATGATGGAGCGCGTTAAAGCAGGTGCTAAGTTGATTGTGGTCGATCCGCGTCGCAACGCAACCGCAGATAAAGCCAATCTTTTTATGCAAATCAAGCCGGGTACTGATTTGGCTTTGCTCAATGGTCTCTTACATTTACTGCATAAAAACGGTCATACCGATGCTGAATTCATCGAAGACTTTACCGATGGCTGGGAAGATCTTCCTGCGTTTTTAGAAGATTACACCCCTGAAAAAGTATCCGAAGTTACAGGGATTTCAGAAGCAGATATTCGTCTCGCAGCGCAAATGATTGGCCAAGCGCCTGAGTTTATGAGCTGCTGGACCATGGGTCTTAATCAAAGTACCCACGGCACTTGGAATACCAATGCCATCTGTAATTTGCATCTTGCCACTGGAAAAATCTGTCGTCTCGGCAGTGGTCCGTTCTCGCTCACAGGTCAACCTAATGCAATGGGTGGACGTGAGATGGGCTATATGGGTGCAGGCCTACCAGGGCAACGCTCCATTTTGGTCGAAGATGATCGTACCTTTATTGAGAATCTCTGGAAGATTCCGCAAGGCACTTTGAAGACCAAACTAGGCGAAGGCACAGTCGATATGTTCGAACGCATGTCTGCGGGTGAAATTAAAGCCTGTTGGGTGATTTGTACCAACCCTGTTGCAACCGTGCCAAACCGTCAAAACGTGATTAATGGCTTAGAAGCGGCTGAACTGGTCATCACCCAAGATGCGTTTTTTGACACAGAAACAAATCGCTATGCCGACATCTTGCTACCCGGTGCATTGTGGGCAGAAGCGGAAGGCGTGATGGTCAACTCTGAACGCAATATGACGCTCATGCAAAAAGCCATTGAGCCACCAGATGCAGCGTTACCTGATTGGCAAATTATTGCCGAGATCGCATGTGAAATGGGTTTTTCTGATGCGTTTAGTTATGCATCGGCGGCAGAAGTTTTTGAGGAAATATCAGCAGCAACCAATCTAAAAACGGGTTATGACCTTCGCGGTGCAAGTCATGCCCGTCTAAAAGAAACACCTTTGCAATGGCCCTGTTCTCCAGAAAGCCTAGATTCAAAATCAGGTGACCGTAATCCAATACGCTATATCAATGATGGTGTTAGCCAAACATCATATGAAAAACCTGATGGCAAACGCCCGCGTCTGATTTTCCCAACACCGAAAAAGAAAGGCGTTTTCTTTGCGCGTCCGCATGTTGATCCACATGAAATGCCTGACGCAGGATTTCCTTTGGTACTCAACACGGGTCGTCTGCAACATCAATGGCACACGATGACCAAGACGGGCAAGATTCCAATGCTGAATAAGCTGAATCCAAACCCGTTCGTGGAAATTAATCCAGAAGATGCAGCCGCACTAGGTATCAAAGATAAAGACACCGTTGAAGTGCGTTCACGTCGTGGTTTTGCATTATTGCCAGCCGTGGTAACACCGCGCGTTCTAGCTGGTAACTGCTTCGTGCCAATGCATTGGAACGACAATTTTGGCAAAAACCTGTGCATCAACGCCGTCACCAACGATGCGATTGATCCTATTTCACAACAACCCGAATTTAAGTTCTGTGCCGTTCAACTCAAAAGAGTGGAAGCGCCCAAAAATGAGGCTTCTGCGCCAGAACAACCAACAATAAATACATCTTCATTGAATTTCCATGCGACAGAGGAACTTGACATGTCACATATCGATGCGCTGAGCGGTCTGCTCAATCTTCCAGCGATAGAGCCACCGCAACTGGATGAAGCTGAGCAAGCCTATATGGCAGGCTTTATCAGTGCATTGCGTACGACCGAAGGCCGTCAAGCAGGCGGCGTGCCGACAATTCCTGCAGTTGCACCACTCTCTCCACATACTCGCCTCTGGATGGATGGCGTACTTGCTGGGCTATTTAGTCGTTCAGCAGCTGCGCCTGCGCTCAGCATGTCTAGTCAAGATTCTGATTCTCGTAACCTCCGCCCACGTCCGAAAGTAGCACTGCTCTGGGCTTCTCAAACTGGCAATATCGAATCATTAAGCGAATGTTACGCAACAAAACTCATGGCAGCTGGCTTTGAAATTCGCTTGTCTTGTATGGCCGATTATCAAATTTCAAACTTAGAAAAAGCGCAATACGTGCTCATTATGACCAGCACCTTTGGCGACGGTGATTCACCTGATAATGGTCAAACCTTTTGGTCAGCACTGACTGACACCGCTCCTAAACTGGCAGGCGTGCGTTATGCTGTATTAGCATTCGGCGATAGTAATTACGATGAATTTTGTGGTCATGGTCGCAAGTTGAATACACGTATGGCTGAGTTGGGCGCAATTGCACTGACTGATCGCGTCGATTGTGATACCGAATATCAACCGACTGCGGACACATGGCTGGAACGGGTTATTACGCGGATTAAAGAAGAAGACGAACTGCTACATTCTGCTGCAGCGGGTGAATCTTCTGCATTATCAAATAATGTTCTACCTTCTAAAAACAATCCAGCACCGACACGTCTGATCAAAAATCTGCGTCTCAATTCTACAGGTGCAACCAAAGATACTCGCTACTTTGCCTTTGATGTCGGTGACTCAGGTTTAGAATATGAAGCTGGTGATTCACTCGGCGTATGGCCAAGCAACTGCCCTGATCTGGTCAATGAAATCATAGGACTGGTTGGACTCGAATCGAGCATGATGGTGCATGTCGCCAAAGTCGGTGACGTTGAACTCGCAGAAGCATTAACCAAACACTTTGAAATAGCGCGCCCAAGCCATGACGCACTCACTTTTATCGCATCGCATTCCACCAATGACGAATTGAGCCAACTACTCAAAGAAGATCGTAAAGAAGACTTCAAAACATGGGTATGGAATCGTCAATTGGTCGATGTCCTTCATCAATTCCCAGTCAAAATGACTGCGGCAGAATTGCTCGGCATGCTTAAACGTATGCAACCGCGTTTATATTCCATTGCATCAAGCCCGAAAGCCCATCCGGGTGAAGTTCATTTGACTGTTTCAGCAGTTCGTTATGAACATGAGCAACGTTTACGTAAAGGTGTTTCTTCTACATTCTTAGCAGAACGGGCTGATACCATCACGGTACCAGTTTTCGTACAACAATCTGCTCACTTCCGTCCACCACATCAAGGCAATACGCCAATGATCATGGTTGGACCTGGTACAGGAATCGCGCCATTCCGCGGCTTCTTGCATGAGCGTCGTGCCCGTGGTGACAAAGGTCGCAATTGGTTATTCTTCGGCGATCAATACTCAGCGACTGATTTTTATTACCGCGAAGAACTTGAGGAAATGCAAAAAGAGGGTTTACTTACTCACCTCGACCTCGCTTTCTCACGCGATCAAGCTGAAAAGATCTACGTACAAGATCGTATGCGTGAAAAAGGTGAAGAATTGTGGTCTTGGCTAGAGGCCGGTGCTCACTTCTATGTTTGTGGTGATGCGAGTCGAATGGCTAAGGATGTCGATGCGACACTCAAAGCGATCGTCGCTAAACACGGCGGTTTGTCAGAGGACAAAGCGCAAGAATATATCAACCGCCTCTCCAAAGAAAAACGCTACGTTCGCGATGTTTATTAATAGCACCACATAAGTTTTTCTTTGTAGTTCCCTGAGCCTGTCGAAGGGTTTATATGAATAGAGAAAGGCTTCGACAAGCTCAGCCAGCTACAGTTAATTGAATTTCATCCGTAAAAAAACCTATCGAATGATAGGTTTTTTTATTGTGCAATCTAAAGCATTATCAATTAAGAACCTGTTTTAGCCTTTGCACTATACTTCTCGATTTTTGCTTGGTTCTTGAGATACTCGACATAATCATCCAGTTCTTGTTGACCGCGCAATTGACTCAGAGAACTTTGTAACTGTGTCCGTTGTTCTGGTGTTACCGCTGAAGAATCATCCACAACACGACTCACTGCAACAATCGCAACACCACTCGCAACTTTCACTGTCGTCGCATTGACACGACCAGCGCTCGGCGGTTGGATACTAAATGCGGCTTGAGACAGTACAGGAGATGGAAGCCCATTTTGACGACCCACTTCCCCCATGCCTTGGAATCCAACACCAAACGCAGCGGCAGTTTCTGTAAGTGATTTACCAGCATTTAAAGATGCCGCAACTTGATCCGCTTTAGCCTTAGCAAGAACTAGAGCACCTTGCATTTGCAAAGTTGAACGAATGCTTGGTGTCGCTTCAGCTAAAGTGAGTGGCTTAACAGGTAAATATTGCGTTGCCTGAATCCACATCATTCGTGTTGGCGTGGTCGCAATGCCACTCGATACTTTGCGATCTTTAGTCGATTCATCATTGAACGCTGTTGCGAGCAAATCTTTATTACTAAAATCACCAATACCACCCACACGTCCAAGCAAGCCTGAATGAGAGATTGACAAATTGTGCGCTTTGGCTAAATCAACCAAAGAATCTGAACTTGCTGCTTGTTCATTAATCTGACTAGTCAAATCACCATAAGCTGCATCCAGTTTCGCTTGATGCACTTCAGCAGTCAGCTGTGCTTTTACGCTTTCAAATGAAGGCACATCAGCTTTTTTAATCTCAAGCAGTTTAATAATGTGATAACCAAACTGTGTTTTGACTGGCGCTGAAACTTGGTTGACTTGAAGCGTATAGAGCGCTTGATCAAATTCTGGAACATAAACACCATGTCCAGCAAAACCTAAATCACCATTATTAGCTGCTGATCCTTGATCATCTGAATTTGCTTTAGCCAATGAACCAAAGTCTGTACCCGCTTTGATTTGTGCAGCAATTCCTTCAGCTTTTTTCTTCGCCGCGGCATCACCCAATTTATCGGTTGCGATCAAAATATGTTGTGCATGACGTTGTTCATTACCCGATGAGGCTTGAACCATAGTCTGATAGCGTGCTTTTAAATCGTCATCCGTTACATTGATTTGATCAGTCAACGTATTACTATCTAATGTGATGAAATCTAAGTTCACGCGTTCAATGCTATTAAGATGCGTTTTATTCGCATTATAGTAAGTACTGATTTGCGCATCAGAGACAGAAACCTGTGCCAAATAAGGCGCTGCAAGCACGCTCGCAAGTTGCACATCTCGTTTTTCAGTTTGCAACTTCATCAGACGATCAAGCTCAGAACCACCCGCTACACCAGTATTCGTCACACCTTGAGCCAGCAAGCTCATCGCGGTTTGTTCACGAATCATTTTGAATAAAGTGACTTTATCTTGACCACTATTTTTGAGATAAGCCTGAAATAACTCGTCAGAAAATTTATTGTCTTTTTGAAATGATGGCTCTTTATGTAAGAGCTCAACAATTTGGTTATCTGTCATGTTCAGGCCAAGTCGATGGGCTTGGTGTAAAAGAACACTTTGAGCAATCAAATTATCCAATACTTGTTGAGTCAATACAGTCTCATCAATCAAATCAGCGTTACCACCGACTTTAGCCAAAAGTGCTTTACGTTGATCGCCAACTCGCTTCTCTAGCTCTGCGCGACTAATATCTTTTTTATCAACAGTTGCGGCAATTTCACTATGTGAACTACTCGAAAAATAGCCCTCAACGCCAAATAATACGAATGGTAAAGTTAAACCTACCATGAGCACTTTGCCCAACCAACCTCGCACCAGTGTTCTAAAGCCTTCCATAAATCTTATTTCCAGTTCAGCAGGCAATTAAAAATGAAAAACGCGCCATAGGGCGCGCCTCTTGAAACATAACAATTCTAAGTTATTCTAAAAAACTTATTGCGCGTTGTTATGTTTCTAAAACTAAAATTTCTTATGCAACGATGTCTTTAAGACCTTTACCAGCTTTAAACCCAGGTACTTTGCTTGCAGCGATTTGAATTGCAGCGCCAGTCTTTGGGTTACGACCTGTACGCGCGGCACGTTCTTTAACACTGAATGTACCAAAGCCAACGAGCGTGACAGTATCGCCGCTTTTAAGAGCTTCACCAACAGCAGCAATCACAGCATCAAGTGCTTGTGCTGAGTCAGTTTTTGAAAGGGACGCTTTAGAAGCAATAGCATCAATTAGCTCAGATTTGTTCATAACGGAAATATCCTATAGGTTGTTAAAAATGTGTCCGACAAAAGACGTGCGACCTTTATATCAATGACTTCAAGGCTTGGCAAGCAATACATACGAAGAATACTAAAAATAATCATAATAAATAGACAATACTAGCCTAACACTTGATTATGATTACTTTTCTTTTCTTACAATATGCTCTTGCAAAGACTTGATATCTATTGTTAATTGTTCAACTTGAGCTGTTAAATGATGAATAAGTGTCGTGAGCTCACTAATTTCGCGATGTGAAGCGATGCCTAAGCGTGAAATTCCTTGATTGAGACTCTCATCAAGTACTTTTTCAACTTTATTACGCGTCCCTGTCACACGTTCAGAGACTTTTTCACGAACTTCTTCGACTGCACCAGAGGTTGAATCAACCAGTCCAGTGGTTTTCGACTCTAACTCTTCACCGACTTGAACCAACGAATCAAAAAGTCGAGTACCCTCTTCTTCGGCGCGAGAAAATGCACCCAATCCAGCTAACCAAATTTGTTGTGTATATTTACGAAAATCCAAACCACCCTTACGGCGAGTTTCTTCTGGGTTTATTTGATCAGATGAACTCATATTCGCCTCAGGCTCACTATGCTTAATTTCAGGAGTTTTAGATGTCTTTTTCATACAAATCGTTCCTTCATATGAATCACTAAAGTCGATTCATATTATTTTTTATATCTGAGTTAAACCAGCATGAGCAAAGACTGATTCGTCAATGCTAATTCAATTGATTATGCGTAAAACGCAATGTCTTGCCAATAATTGTAGCATATCGATCTCAATTGGTTTATGACTTGTCGCGTAGTATTTTCATAAAAACATAACTTAGACAATTTGCTGCAAATTCAAAAACGCAACAGGTTTCAAAAAATCAATGAGTGTGTTAACTTCCATTAAATACGTAAATTTACGAAGATGTTCTACAATCTCGTCTATTGCGAAACCTTAAATATGCAACGAGTGACAACAAACAATAGGTTTTTATGAGTCAATTGAACTTGTAGGCTGTTTGATTTTGTGGGGAGCTGAATGTTCATGGAAGATCGATCAGAACACTTAAATTTTGCAAGTGTCATACAATCGATCACGCTGATCGTCTTAGAAGCTTTTTTAACATTCTTATTAAAGTCAGACCGTCAGTCTAAACGACTTGCACAAAATCTCATTCACCAACAAGCATTGGTAGAAATAAGAACCTCATTTCCTTCGACGGTCGTGTTCGTGACGTTCACATCGCGGGGCGTTCTCTTGGATGCAAAACAGCCTGAACGTCACATTGATGCTGTCATCACTGCGACTTTTAAAGACATGATTTACGGTTTTTTTACGGCTCCAGTTTCATCACTTCGTCGGATTAAAATCGATGGACCTATTGAATTAATTGATGAATTGAGGGTGCTCATGAGTAGCTTTAACTTACAACAAATTATCAATCACTGGGTTCAATCTGACTGGTTCAAATCCCTATTAGTTCCCAACAAAGATGTAGATGAAAATGGTGAGCCCGTATCCAGTGGTCGCACTTCAAAGAGTCAACGTGCACTGATCAAAAAACTGAATGAACAGCAATTGCTTGTAGATCAAATGAATTTACAAACGAAAGAACAGCTCTACGTCATTGCGAAACTTCATAAACGCATGAAGATATTAATAACTATCGGTTTTATTATTTTAGTTTGTCTTGCGGCAGGACTGGCTGGAACATTAATTTATTTTTTAAATTAGTTTTCAAAAAATATTTTCACCCATTTAACCCTTTTTCCAAAATCCGACGTTTACCTAAGCATCTACTCCACCAAGGATGCTTTGCCATGAAACGTCACCCTCTCGGCTTAATGATAGCCATTGTCTT
>JANYEL010000054.1 GCA_025363155.1 Moraxellaceae bacterium | reverse complement strand
CTAGGGTAGTCATCCAATTGCGAAAGGAATTTGCGTTGGTTGATGGTGGAGTTAGGACGAATTTTTTAGACATATTGGAGATGTCATGCAGATAGAAAGCCTGCGCAAGATTGTACAAGACGTCGATGCCGCACCGAATTTACATGCGGCGCTCGAAGTCATGGTGCAGCTTGTTGCTGAAGCAATGGAAACCGAAGTGTGTTCGGTGTATTTGCTGGATGAACGTAATCAGCGTTACATCCTGATGGCTTCTGTCGGTCTGAATGCGGATGCAGTCGGTGAGGTTTCTCTTTCCACCACGGAAGGATTGGTTGGTTTAGTCGGTCAACGCGAAGAAATTATTAGCTTAGAGGATGCATCAAGTCATCCTCGATTCCGCTATTTACCAGAAACGGGCGAAGAGCGTTATAGCGCATTCCTCGGTGTACCAATCATGTATCGCCGCAAGGTGATGGGCGTCATGGTTGTGCAGAATCGTGAACGTCGCGCGTTCAGTGAAGCTGCCGAATCTTTCCTTGTGACCCTTTGTGCTCAGCTTTCTGGCGCGATTGCGCATGCGCATGCCGTTGGTCAAGTTGATGTGTTTAGAAAACCAAGTAGCACAGCATCACCTCAACAATTCCAGGGCGTTGCTGGCGCTGGTGGTGTCGCGATTGGACGCGCCGTTGTTCTCTATCCACCTGCTGATTTGTCACTTGTTCCTGATCGTAAAATTGATGATGTCAAAGCCGAATTAGCCCTGTTCAATGATGCTTTGGCGATTGTGCGCCAAGACATTAAAGATCTTGATGACAAGATGCAAAAAGCACTCCTTGCCGATGAGCGGGCATTATTTGGCGTCTATCTGCGGATGTTGGACGATCATGCACTGCCTGCCGAAATCACTGCCCGAATCAAAGCGGGCAATTGGGCACAAGGTGCTGTGCGTTCTGTCATTGATCAACACACTGCACATTTCGCGCAAATGGAAGATGATTATCTGCGTGAACGCATTGCCGATTTACGCGATCTTGGGCGTCGCCTTTTAGCGCGTCTACAAGCCTCAGATAGTCAACATCGCGAAATCGGTGAAGGCAGTATTCTTATTGGCGAAGAAATTTCGACGGCAATGTTGGTTGAGCTACCGCTGGATAATATCGCCGCGATTGTCACCGCCGAAGGTGCTGCTAATTCGCATATGGTGATTGTGGCGCGCGCGTTAGGCATTCCAACAGTTGTGGGTGTGACTGAACTGCCGATCACTGCGCTTGATGACGTGGAAATGATTGTCGATGCGCATCAAGGACGGATTTTCGTTCATCCCATTCGTCAGCTGCGTCAACGTTATAAAGAGATTCAGAAAGAAGAACAGCAAGCCGAGCAAGACCTAAAAGCTTATGAGCGCCGTGAAACCATCACGCCTGACGGTCATAACATGCCGTTGTATGTGAATACTGGTTTGATGATTGACGTGATTCGCGGTGCGCAGCGTGGTGCTAAAGGCGTCGGTCTGTATCGCAGTGAAATTCCTTTTATGTTGCGCGAGCGTTTCCCTGGTGAAGAAGAACAGCGACATATTTATCGTCAACAATTGAGTCATTTCGCAGGCAAACCTGTGGTCATGCGTACCTTGGATATTGGTGCGGATAAAGATTTGCCGTATTTCTCGATTGAAGAGGAAAATGCTGCACTCGGCTGGCGCGGTATTCGCTTTACCTTGGATCATCCTGAAATTTTCTCTGCGCAAATGCGCGCGATGTTGAAAGCCAGTATTGGACTGGACAATCTGCATATTTTATTTCCGATGATTACTTCAATCAGTGAAGTTGAAGAAGCGCTGTATTTGCTGCATCGCTCCTTGCATGAAGTGCAAGAAGAAGAGCAGGTCAAAATTAAGATGCCGCGCGTCGGTGTGATGATCGAGGTGCCAAGCGTCATTACGATGATTGATGAACTTGCAGAGTTGGTTGATTTCTTCTCGGTGGGTTCAAACGATTTGACGCAATACTTACTCGCCGTTGACCGTAATAATCCGCGCGTTGCAGGGTTGTATAGCTATTATCATCCTGCGGTTTTGCGGACATTGAATCATTTGGTGGTTCGTTGTCGCGAACTCAATCGACCGATTAGTTTATGCGGAGAAATGGCGGGCGATCCTGGTACTGCTGTACTGATGATGGCGATGGGGTTTAATTCACTCTCGATGAGTTCGTCGAATATTCTGAAAGTGCGTAAAACGTTGATCCAGATTCCGCTGACAGAAGCAGAACAGCTCTTAAAAGAAGTCCTTAAAATGGATAATCCTGCCATTATTCGAAGCTGGGTTGAGCGTTTTATGCACAGTAAGGGTTTAGGCAGTTTTGTCCGTCCGAGTGCGACAAATCAGTCAGCAAATCAAATCTAATTGATTGGTCATGAGTGCTTTGAGTTTTGTTGAAATGTAGTCGTGGAAGTCTACTGATATCATTCGACTCCGCTCAAAGCGCTTTATTTATTGTTTAAAATTGAGTCAACGTGGAAAGGTTTTACTCCTGATACGTTCAAATGAGTTTGACATCAATCATTCAAAATCCATCAGGAGTGAACCATGCAGTTGGCGTTATTTGATCTCGATAATACATTACTTGATTTAGATTCAGATCATGAGTGGGGCGAGTTCCTGATCGCGCAAGGCTTGGTTGATGAAAAAGCACATCGTGCGCAAAATGATCAATTCTTCGCTGATTATCAATCGGGTACGCTCGATGCTGTGGCGTATAACGAGTTTGTGTTTCAGTTCCTCGTGAATAAAAAACATGAAGAACTTAATGCGTTGCATGATTTGTATATGCAAACGGTGATTCGTCCTGCAATGCGTCCGCAGGGCATCGCTGCGATTGAAAAACATCGTCAAGCGGGGCATGAAGTTGTCATTATTACCGCGACAAATCGTTTTGTGACTGCGCCGATTGCTCATGCCTTTGGTGTGAAGCATTTGATTGCGAGTAATCCTGAAATCATTAATGGCGAATACACAGGCAAGTTAGACGGCGAACCATGTTTTCAAGCGGGTAAGTTGCATCATTTACAAGCGTGGCTGGCTACGCATAAAAAGCCAGAAGAATCGCTTGAAAGTTGGGGTTATTCGGATTCGTTTAATGATTTGCCATTGTTAAATTTTGCTGATCATGCGATTGTAGTCACGCCTGATAAGCGGTTACATGCGCATGCTTTGGATCATCATTGGGCAGTGGAAGATTGGTCAATTAACTAATAATAAAATAACTAGGAAAAACCCTCATGAGAACGTTTTTAAAAACGTCGCTGTCTGCTGTTGGTGTTGTTTTAGTGTCTATTGGAGCATCACCAGATGCACTAGCCGTAGATGTCTATAAGTGCAAAGATGCGCATGGAAAACTCAACTATACGGATAGTCCATGCGTAGGTCGTAGCAAGATGGTTTCTTATTCCAAAATTACTGAACGCAACTACCAATACAAGCAAGAGCAAGCAGCGCAGGTTAAGCGATTTAAAGCAGAGCGTGTTGCAACTATGCGCAGAAATGCAGCATTGCGATCTGATGTAAATGTATTCGCTGTGAATGAAAAGTATAACAATCAAGTGCGCGATGAACGATTTAAGTATCCGCGTACATCAGAGCAGGGTGTTTTAAATAAGAATCTGGATAAGATTGAGAAAAAACGCCAGCGTGAGTTGCAGGGGATGTGACATGTTTTGCCGATAGGGCTGGACTTAGCTATAGTCCATATCTGCTAGCTTAATGAGCGGCTTCTCGATGAGTTGGAAAATATGTCATTTGCACGGCGTAAAGGAAAAGCGTACCAAAAACTGCGACTGTAAATCCCACCACAATTAGCAGAATCAAGACCATCGGAGCTTTACCTAAATCACTCCATATTGATGAACGCACTTGATCAGCATGTTTTGCTTTAGGTAAAATCGTCAACAAGAGCACGATGATATAATTGAATTCTGGAATGAGTAAGAATAATGTGAGCCAGCGATTGGCCCGACAATCATTCATGCGAGGGATTGACACGAGAGTAAGGATAATGGAGTGAAATAATAGATAAATACATATAAAAATTAAGGGGCTGTAGTAGATTAGCCTTATGTTAGTCTACGAAAATGAAGATAACAAATTGTAAATTAAGTAAAAAAGTACAGCAAAAGTTACTTGAGTATTTTGTACTTGAAGTGACGGCTCGTTCTGCTGCCAATTTACTTG
>JANYEL010000035.1 GCA_025363155.1 Moraxellaceae bacterium | reverse complement strand
AATCCTCAATATATTGTTCGACTCACCCTGTCTTCATTCACTTTTAGCATATAAATACATGGAGATGAAATATCATTTCAGTAGCCTAAACAGTTTTCATGTCACTTTGCTTAAATCTATCGATGAAAGTTAATTTCAGCCATAAAAATCCAACGAATTCCGTTCTAAAATGAATCCACCGTCAAGCCAATTGTGGCATGATGACGTCTATCTGATTATATGCTTAATGTTCAAGAGATTCTTTTTATGTCTAATAAAGTCGGCTCGGGTTTCGGTAATTTTTATCGCCGCGTGTCAGGAAAAATACTGGACATCGTCGCCAAACCCGAAGTCCTCGGCGTCATTCCAGCAAAACTTCAATTTTTGTCTGACGCCAATAACAATACTCCAGCACTCAACGCTTCAAGCCATGATGGCTCTGGCGAGCAATCTGCAACAACAGCGATTCAAAAAAACGCATCGACTCGCCCAATTTGCTATGTCCTGTTTGAGAACTCCAAAAGCAATGCATTATTGGTCGACAGTGAAGCGCGTCGTCGCCAACTGATTGCCCCATTTGATCCGATTGAAGGCCCTTACTTCGCGGAACAATCCTCAGTTCTTTATTTAAAAAGTGGTAATGAAGGCAGTCCTTTTCATTCTCCAAGTGACTCCCAGTCAGCGCGCCTTATGCGGTTTGTTGACGTCCTGAATCAACACCCTGATGCGGATGTTGAACTTGTTCCGATTAATATCTTGTGGGGACGTGCGCCAGACAAAGAAGACTCGATGTTTAAGCTTTTATTTGCCGACTCGTGGGCCACACCGAGCGCATTGAAACAGTCAGTGAATATTGCTATTCATGGCCGTCAAACATTTTTAGAGTTCCATGAGCCGATTTCTCTACGCAGTTTGATTGCGGAGACATCAGCAGAAATCGAAAATACGGGCGCCATTTCGAATCGTATTACTCAGCATCTATGTGACTATCTCACTCGCCAACGCGAGGCAGTTTTAGGGCCTGACCAATCTGATCGTCGCATTATGGTGGACACGATCATCGCATCTAAAGCGGTGTCGGAAGCCATTGATCGTGAAATCGCGCGCGGTAATAAATTGCCAAACGATGTTCGCTTGGAAGCACGTGCACTGTTAGATGAAATTGCTTCTGACTACACGCACTCTGCGGTTCGTTTCTTTGAACAACTACTGCAGCGGTTATGGACTCAACTCTATGACGGGGTTGAAGTGCATCACTTCCAAGGCGTGCGCAACATTGCCGATGAATACGAACTGGTCTACGCCCCTTCGCACCGCAGCCATATTGATTACTTACTCATGTCGTATGTGATTTATAAACGCGGCATGGTCGTTCCTTTTATCGCTGCAGGTGACAACCTTAATCTGCCGGGTGTTGGCTCATTGCTTCGCCGCGGCGGTGCATTCTTCATTCGTCGCTCGTTTAAAGGCAGCCCACTCTATGTAGCTGTCTTTAAAGAGTACTTACACAGCATTTTAGTACGTAACCATCCGATTGAATACTTCATTGAAGGGGGTCGCTCACGTACCGGTCGCTTGTTACCGCCAAAAACTGGCATGTTGGCCATGACCATTCACAGCCATATGCGAGCATCTGGTAAACCAATTGCGTTTATTCCAACTTATTTTGGCTATGAACGCTTGATGGAAGGCGGTACCTATGTCGGCGAAATGTCAGGCAAAGCGAAAGAATCCGAATCGGTTTGGGGCCTCATTAAAGCAGCGCGTAAAATCGAGCGCATTTTCGGTAAAGTGCACGTCAGCTTCGGCGAACCCGTGTTCCTAGACCAAGTGCTCAGAGCGCATGGTGCTGATAAAATCAAAGTCACCGACAATAATGAACCGTTAGGTCATGAAGCGCGCATGGTGGTCGAAGATGTTGCCGAAAGTATCATGCGCAACATCAACCGTGCAGCGGTGCTCAATCCAGTGACGCTGTTGTCACTGGTGCTGTTGGCAACGCCAAAACATGCCCTCGACGAAGAAACCTGCATTAAACAATTGGATACCTATCGTTCATTAGCACAAGCAGCACCTTATGATGAACGTGTTGAAATTACGACGCTTTCTGGGCGCGAGATCGTTGCTTATGGCCTGAAGCTAAAACTCATTAAACGCGTCAATCACCTCCTCGGCGATATGATTGCTATTGATGATGGACAGGGTGTATTGCTGACTTATTTCCGTAATAACATTCTCCATTTATTCATCATGCCATCCCTGATCGCATCCTTGGTGCAACACAATGGCCGCATTAGCCGTGAAGAAATTGGCAATGTCGTCAAAACACTGTATCCATTCCTACAAGCGGAACTATTCCTGAAATGGGATATCAATGCACTGGAAGATCTGATTGATCAACAGCTCGAAGCACTGATTGCAGCCGAACTTGTCTTGGATGATGGCTCTAATACTCTGTATAGCCCACAGCCAAATAGCGAAAGCTATAACCAATTGTCTGTGCTTGCGGCACCTGTCCAACAAAGCCTAGAACGCTACTTCATGACCGTGACGCTGCTTGTACAGCAAGGTTCTGGTCGTATTACCTCTAAACAGGTAGAAGACTTAAGTCATTTGCTGGGTCAGCGTTTGGGTGTGCTGTATGAATTCAACTCCCCTGAGTTCTTCGACAAAGCGTTATTTCGTAGCTTTGTTGCAGCCTTGGCGGAACTGAAATACATCACCATTCTCGAGGGCTTGATTCATTTCGACCATCGCTTGATTAACATGGCTGAAGACGCACGTTTAGTCTTGAACGCAGAAACGTTAAATGCCTTACAGCACATGACCAACGTTTCTGAAGAGGAAGTTCAGACCGCAATCGCAGGTCTTGCCAAGAAAAACGTCAGAAGACCTAGAGCCAAGAAATAAGCCCTACGAAAAAGCTCTCTACTTAGGGAGCTTTTTTATGTAAAAATAATAAAAGGAGAATCGCCATGTCCACGGAATTTGTCTCATATCTACATGAAGTGTTTGCTCAATTCGGCACGATTCAGACACGGCGCATGTTTGGTGGTTACGGCATTTACCATCAAAGCCTTATGTTTGGTCTCGTTATTGACGATACGCTCTATCTCAAAGCCGATGCGCTCAGCAGCCCTGCATTTGAACAATTGGGCTTAGCACCTTTTGAATATGACCGTCATGGCAAAATCATCAAAATGTCTTATTACCAAGCCCCAGAAGAAATTTTTGAGGATTTTGAACAAGCGAATGTTTGGGCAAAGCGTGGTTATGAAGCCGCAGTCAGATCAAATCAACCCAAGAAAACTAAATCTAAAACTTAAAATCGACCACTTCACCGTTGCAATTGATTAGATTAACAAATAAGCATAATATTCAATTAAATGGACACAAAAATAAGAGGTAGTTGCCATGAACATTTTTATTCTATTAACATTTTTCGTCATTGCCTTTCTTGTCTACGCAACCACGCGACCTAACGCCTTTCGCATTGAGCGCTCCACGCTGATTCAAGCATCCCCAGAAAAAGTCTTTCATTTGATTAATGATTTCCATCAGTGGCAAGCATGGTCACCTTGGGAAAATATTGATCCCACAATGCAAAGAACGTACAGCGGTACACCGCAAGGTGTTGGGACAATCTATGCTTGGGAAGGAAAAGGGAAAGTTGGGGCTGGACGAATGGAAATTACGACGGCACGGCCTTCATCGGCAATCATCATTCAACTGGATTTTATGAAACCCTTTGAAGCGCACAATATTGCAGAGTTTACACTCAGCCCTCAAGGACAAAACACTGAACTGACGTGGGCAATGCATGGACCAAGTCCTTATATTTCAAAGCTCATGGGCATATTTTTTAATATGGATCGGATGATTGGTCAGGATTTTGAGAAAGGTTTAAATAGCCTCAGACTCATCGCAGAAGCTGAGGCTTCCAATTCAGTTTGAGCGCTGAATCAGCAAAAAACACCTTCGAGCAAGGGACTCGAAGGTCTGGCACTCCCAGATTAACTCAAAAAATTTGCTGTTTATTCAGTAAAGATAACAGGCTGACCCACCGCCCAATGGTCGATCAACGGTTGTGCCGACATGATTTGATCTTGAGTGAGTCTTCCCATCACTTGGTTGCGAAATATAGGCGCTTTCAGCGAACCTCTCGCTGCTGCAATCGCTTCAAGAATGTACGCAGTGTAGTCATTATTCCCTACCCCTTTCCCTTCAAAATACAGCATTCCCAGTGCAGATTGGGCATCCGCATGACCTTGCGTTGCAGCCTGTAAATACCACGCGGCTGCGCGTTTATAGTTCTGCGATACGCCCTCTTCCATGTTGTTATAAACAACACCTTCCTCACTCAAGATATTCCGTTCGTCCGCATCCGACCCAAACCCTTTTGCATAGATGTTTCCGAGGGTAAATGCCGCCTCAGCATTATCTTGATTTGCAGATTTTGCTAATAAATCGAGACCCATCACAATATTTTGGTTAACTGTTTGTCCATTCAAATAAATTTGGCCCAAATGATATTGTGCGACATCATTACCTTGGTCTGCCAAGGTGCGATACAACGCGACAGCCGCACTCAGATCCTGATGAATGCCTTTGCCTTTGGTATACATCTCAGCCAGTTTAAGCTGTGCGTTGACATCTCCTTTTGCAGCGGATTGGCTATACCAGCTAAAGGCTTTGGCATAATTTTGTGGTGTCAGTTGTGAGCCGTCTTCATACAATTTCCCCAGTTTATGCTGAACGTCACCATGCCAAGTCGCCAACCAGACAGCGCTACTTAGCGCAACCAAAATGGCTAGTCCAGCTAAACTCAACAAAATAGTCTTCAATATGCTTCGTAAAAAACTCTGCACCCCGAGTTTGAATGTATGCGTGGCACGATGATCGTGATTAAGCGGTAATACCTCTGAAAGATCTTGCATAATGATTTCCCTCCTAGCTAAGTCGCAAAGATACAGATCCAACATGACCGATATATGATTGAAGTGATCACACCTTCAAATAAACTCAACTCACTGATTCACTTTTTAAATTCTTGCAATGTTCATACCACGACTGATACCCGTGTTTAATAACAGTGTTCTTGCTTTACTCAATGACTGACCAACGATTACGGGTTGACTATCGACCATCTTAGGTGCTGAAAATGGCATCGCTTGCGCCGGCATATGCGTGGTTTGATAGTAAGCAATCGCAGATGCGAGATTCTTTTCCAATATCCCTCGACGCGCCGGTTTAGGAAGAGAACGGAATACCTGCCTACGTACCGTTAATTCAGATAGCAACGACACATCGCGCAGATCAGACAACACCAGCGTCAGCATGTCGGCATGACTCTGTTTTACCGTATTAAACAAACCTCGAATCTCTTGATCACCTTGGCTGAGTTCCGTGACGAAAACAGCAACAGACTGGCAACTGAGAATGGACAAGGCCTCCGTCACGCTCTGCCCCCAGAACACCTCATGGGATGGCTCCAAGATTCCCTTCACCATCTGATAAATGTATCCCTCATGATCCAATACAAGACAAATGAGGCGTTCTGGTTTAAGGCTACTTTCGGCAGGTTCAACCACTTGATCGACCAAAACTGGAATTCTTTTGACCGCGGAAATGACAGGTGCAGCCTCCATCCGCTTCGACTGCTCAACCGCTTTGATGATGACTTCGTAGAGACTTGCGTAGTTCCACGGACGTTGAATACAACTAAATATTTCGCTTCTATTTGTCGGGTCAATCAACGTGCGACCAGAATCGGTCAATAGAATTCGCGAGGCAAAAGGCGCGATATAGCGCGCATGCCGCAAGATTTCGGTTCCTGAAATGATCGGCATACGCTCATCTGCAAGAATGACGTTAATCTTTTCACGACGTAAGATTTTCAACGCTTCAAAACAATCCTGTGTCGCAATCACTTGATAGTGTGATTTCAACAAGGCTTTCAACGCCTGCAAAACACTCAGATCATCATCAACCAGTAAAATTTTAGGTGCATCTTTCATTACGCCCTCCTTTACCCACGCCAAAGCCAATTCAACATACCTCACCATTTGCCACATACATGACTGATCAACTCAATATCACAATCACACCGCCACTTGAACGTAGCGATGCCCTATGAAGATCAATTCAATTTAAAGTCGTTTGTATTTATGCCGCCAAATGAATCAATGATGACGATTCAGTGGCTTTTGAGATGACTTACCGTTCCATGACTTGATGTAATGCAAAAATCGAACCTAAGTAACCTGAGTTCGGGATAAGAAAAGTAAATAGAGAAAGGCTCAAGAATGATGTAAGGTTTTGGTTCTCAAGACAAAATCTAAATCACCAAGAGCCTTTCCATGGACAATATTACCGAACTTTTCTGCCAAATTGATGATTT
>JANYEL010000216.1 GCA_025363155.1 Moraxellaceae bacterium | reverse complement strand
ATTTCGCAACTGAGTATTGATGAGCGAGCGTGTTAAGGTCTGTCTAGATTTTAATCGGCGAGACGTGGAAATGAATAGCCATCGACTGATGAATAGTCATTTTATTGACTTGCATAATAATGCACTGGTGAATGCGTTGCTGGCTAAGTCAGCGCATGAACATGACTCACGTGAGCTGATGCGTGCAGTGGATAAGACCAAATATTCACGACAACATAATGCATTGGTCATTGCTGTGATGGTTTTAGATCAGCAAAATACATTGAAAAAAATCATGGATGAACAACGTAATTGCAGTGCGCGTCCAACGCAGCGTATGAATAAAAATTAAAGTCTATTTAGGCGAATAAAAACCTTTTATAAACCCAAAAAATCCACTATTAATCATCGTAAAATGATCTCTTGAATAGCATCTTTAGAATGCTTGTTTACACGGCATGAAAATGGCGTATCATTCGTTATACTTTTGATTCATGTGCCGTTTTGTACGGTCTATTCTGGATAATTCATGCGTTTTTTTCACACTTCGGATTGGCATTTGGGACAGAGCCTTTATGGTCAGTCACGTGAATATGAGCACGCAGCATTTCTAGCATGGTTACTCGATCAGATCACGGCGCATCAACCTGATGCGTTGCTGATTGCGGGTGATATCTTCGATACGGTGAATCCACCGATGAGCGCGCAAGAGCAGCTCTATCGGTTTCTTGCGGATGCGCATACGCGATTGCCTTCGCTGCAAATTATTATGATTGCCGGAAATCACGATTCAGGAGGACGAATTGAGTTGCCTGCGCCATTGCTTAAAGCTTTGCGTACGCATGTGATTGGGCGTGTGCGGTGGCTGGATGGGGCTTTAGATACCAGTCAATTATTGGTGCCAATGACGGATTCAAAAGATGAGGTTCAAGCTTGGTGCTTGGCATTGCCATTTTTGCGTCCTGCGGAAGTCACGGCGGGTGGTCAGGGCATGTCAACGATGGCAGCCGTTGAAGGTGTTTACGCGCAATTGATTTCTGCCGCGAAGGCGCAAAGCCAAGGTCAGTCGTTAGTGTTGATGAGTCATGCACATATGGTTGGTGGTGCAATATCGGAGGAGTCGGAGCGTTCGATTGTCATTGGTACTGCGGAAGCGTTATCGACGGACCTGTTTCCAAGCGATGTGGATTATGTGGCTTTGGGTCATTTACATCGTCCGCAAGCAGTGGGAGGTGAGTCGAGGATTCGTTATTCTGGTTCGCCAATTCCTTTATCATTTAGCGAAGAAAATTATAAGCATCAGGTTTTGCATGTTGAGCTTGAAGTCGGACAACAGCCTAAAATTGAAGCATTGTTGATTCCACGTGCGGTTGAGATGAATCGCGTATCGGGCTCATTATCGGAAGTACTGTTAAAACTGGATGCGTTGGATCAAACGATTCGCCCAATTGAAGAACAGCCATTTTTAGAAGTGCGTGTATATGCGGATAATGCGCCTTTTCCACCTAATTTAAGACAACAGATTGAAGATGCGTTGCCTGAAAAGGCAGTGCGATTGGTTCGCTTACGTAAAGATCAGCGCATTGTGAGTTCGTCTGATACAAGTCATTCGACCACGTCACCATTAAAGGAACAAACGCCCCAATCACTTTATGCTGATGTATGGCTGGATAAATATGGCGAAGCAGATGAGTCAATTTTTGCTGATTTCGCGGCGTTAGTTGATGAATTTCAATCCACAGAATCAGAAGAATCGGTGAATACCTTACTATGAAGATTCTTCGTTTAACGTTATGTAATCTTGCGTCTTTAGCCGGCGAACAAACTCTAGATTATCGAGCAGAACCATTGGCAAGCGCAGGCTTGATGGCGATTACGGGCCCTACTGGTTCGGGAAAGAGTACGATTCTCGATGCAATGTGTTTGGCATTATTTGGTCAAGTTCCTCGTTTGCGTTCTGCTTCAAAAGGACAAGATGGACGGGTGCCAGATGGATTAGAAAATGAGTCGTTAACGATGCACGACCCCCGAACGTTATTGCGTCGTGGTGCAGCGGAAGGTTATGCAGAAGTTGAATTTGTTGGTCAGGATGGTCGAATTTATAGTGCGAATTGGCAGGTTCGACGTGCACGCAATAAAAGCACAGGTAATTTACTGGCTGCTACACGTGTTTTAAAAGACCTCACCAGTGGACAAACACTGACTAATCAAGTCCGTGAATGTGACGCGCAAATCTCAACGCTGATTGGTCTTAATTTTGAGCAATTCACGCGCGCTGTCATGTTGGCGCAATCAGAATTTGGGGCTTTTCTGAAAGCAACAGATGTTGAGCGAGCGCAACTTTTAGAGCGTTTGCTGGAGACGGATATTTATCGTCGTTTGGGTGAGTTTGCTTTTGAAAAACGTAAAAAATATCAAGAAACCTATCAGCAAATCAAAAATCAAATTGGTGATTTGATTCCACTTGAGCCCGATGCTCGACTTGCTTTGGAGTCATCATCATTAACATTGACTCATAATAGGAAAGTTTTAGAGTCACGAAAAACGTATTTGATCGCATCGCGTGATTGGTATTTAAAGAGTGCTCAACTAAGTTCTCAATTGACTGAAAGCTCGAAGGCTGTTCAACAAATTGAAGCTGAATGGCAGGCTCTTGCTCCACTTGTACAAAAACTAAAACAACTGGAACAGCTTAGTGCAATTCGACCTGTGATCGTGCAACAGCAGACTTTGAGTCAACGTATTAGTCAGTTTAAAAATGACCTTGCTGATCAAAAAATTACTTTAGATAAGACGAAAATGCTGCATATCGCTCATCAAGCTGAATATGTCGATGCCGATGAAAAGTTGCTTCAAGCGAAAAATGTACAAAGTGAATCTCGTCCGAAAGTTGTGCTGGCTCAATCGTTAGAGCAGGATGTCAGTCGTTTAAATACTGAAAATACGCGCTTTTTACAACAGATTGAATATCAGAAAGTTCAGTGTAAAAATACTCAAACTGAGCTAGATCAGAATCTACTGCAGCAATCTGATTTAACTCGACAATTGCTGTTCATTAGCGAGCAATTGACTCATACCGAAAATCTCTCAGTATTAGATGAACAGTGGCCTGCGCATTTAGAACGAATGTGTGAAGCTGAAAAAATAAGTCTAGAGCTTTTGCAGCTTTCGCAAAAGCTTCCTCAATTGCAAAATGATGCACTTGATGCGACTGTGCAATTTCAACAGACGAATCAGTTGTTAAAACAGCATCGAAAAGCGCATGGTTCAGATGTTGAAAATAATGCGCAGATTGTGTTATTAAAACAACAACATGCTGCAAGTCGCCAAGCAGATTCGGATTTACACGCGTTATCGCAGAAATACCATGATTATTTGCATACATTGTCGATTGTTGTTGATTTACAAGCGAAGCAGACGACTCATTCCAATCGTGCTGAACAATTAGAAAAAAACAAAAATGAAGCTCAAGTAGATGTTCAATCTGCTGAACTGGAATTAAAGGTTCTACTTAAAGTTCTCAATCAACAACGGTTATTAAGAACTGAAAATGTTGAAGCATTACGCAGTCAATTGCAGCCAGATCAATCTTGTCCAGTGTGTGGTAGCAAGGAGCATCCGTTTTCGGTTGCAGCGCATTTGTTAGATGCGATGAGTTATGAAGATGAACAGCAGGAAAAATCCGCACGAGAGAAACTAACAATTGCACAGAAACAGCATCATGCAATTGAAACGGAAATTAAATTATTAAGCAAAGAAATGTCTGATTTGCTTAATGAACTTAATCGCCATAGCGCCGATGAAAAAGCAAAGAAGCAAGCACTCAAACAAATTCTTTTTTCTGATGAGTTACGAGCGCAAACCACTGAGGCGCGTACAGAATGGTTGGCTCAAAAAATCATTCAGACCAATCAAATAGAACGTGAATTACAGAATCAAATTCATATACTTGAAAAGGTAATTTATACCGAAACGACAATGTCGCAGCAGGTCGAGAAGGCGCGTTTTAAACATGCCGAATGCCAGCAAGCTGTTCAAGTCATGCTGAATCATCAAACTCAGCTTACACAACGGTTAGTTCAAGCTGAGCAATATTTTTTGCCAAGCCTTGATACGAATTTACAGCATGATTGGCGTGTAGATATGGGCAAAACAATTGCTCATTTACAAGTGACGATGACTGGACGTTTAGAGCAAAAAACAACGCAAAAGAATCAGCAAGAGTTGTTCGTTAAAATTCAGCATTCACACCAACTTTTACTTCAAACAAATACGCAGGAAGTAAAAAAACAAGCCGAGCTTGATGGTCATCATAAAGTGATTTATGAGGATTTAACTGCTAAGCAGCTACAACTCACACAAGTTTTGAAAGATGCGTCAGATTCATTAGCGTCATCTGTTCAAACTGCGCTTGAATGGCAAACGCAGTTGGAAGTGCGTGTGACGCAAACGCAAAACTCGGCGAATACGGCACAGACTCAAGTGAATGAGTTGGATAAGCAAACTCAAAAATTAACAAATAATATTGAGCATATTGATCAGCAACTACAAAGTGATGAGCAAGAACTCATTGCTGTTAAGTTGAAAATTAATGATTGGCATCAAGCGCATCCAGCATTATCAGATGATGGTTTTAATGCGTTGGTTGCGGTTACTGCGATTGAGGAGCAACACCTCAAGCTGCAAATTGAGACAGCTCAACATCGTCAGATTGAAGCCAAAGCGCGATTGATTGAGCATCAAAAGCAAGTTGAGCAGCATCAAGCAAATCAGCCTGTTTCCTTGAAGGATAATTTGCCAGAATCTCCAATTGCTGAGTCTGAATTAGCACCAGCAATTGATGAGAACACGCAGCAGTTTGATTCGATACAACAAGAATGGATGTCTATACAATTTCAGCTCAAACAAGATGATGAATGCAAAATGAAATCGACATCATTACAAGCTGAGCTAAAGAAAGCAGAAGAGGAATATCATCGCGTTGATCGGATGGCGAGTCCGATTGCGAGTAAAGATGGCAAACTATTCCAGAAAATTGCTCAAGCCTATTTCCTTGATCGTTTGCTTGAAGATACCAACCAACAATTGGGTCAACTTACGCAGCGTTATCAACTCGTGAGAGCGGCAGATTCTTTAGGGTTGTTGGTTATTGATAGTGATATGGGTGATGAACGTCGTTCAGTTCATTCATTGTCGGGTGGCGAGTCGTTTTTAGTGTCGTTGGCATTGGCGCTTGGTTTGGCATCTATGGCTTCGGGTCGTTTGCGTATTGAGTCGTTATTTATTGATGAAGGATTTGGTACGCTTGATCCTGAATCATTACAAGTCGTGATGGATGCACTCGATCGTTTGCAAAGTCAGGGTCGCAAGGTCACAGTCATTACCCATGTTCAAGAAATGCATGAGCGAATTCCAACCCAGATCCAAGTTCTGAAGATGGGTAATGGGCAGAGTAAGTTAACAGTCGTGTGATAAGTTTTTAGCGTTTTCAATGATGTTAAAGATGTGCTACGCAAATATTTACAACCAAATTAAAATCACGAGGTCGATATGGATTATCAATACAACACATTGCACGCGGCGCTTGATCAAGGCGTATTGACACTCATGCTCAATCGTCCTGAACAGATGAATTCATTCACAGTCGAAATGGCCAATGAGCTGGTCGATTTTTTCACGAAAGCTAGTGAAGATGATGAGATCGGTGCAATTGTCGTGACTGGATCGGGTCGCGCCTTTTGTGCGGGCATGGATTTGTCGCGTGAAGGGAATGTGTTTGGTTTGGATGAATCATTACAGCCGACGCTGCAAGATTTACAACAGCGTGGTGAAGATCTCGTGATTAAAAACAGTGTGCGTGATACTGGTGGTCGCGTCACATTGTCTATTTTTGAATGTAAAAAACCTGTGATTTGTGCAATCAATGGTGCTGCGGTAGGCATTGGCCTAACGATGACATTAGCCATGGATATTCGATTAGCTTCAGAAAAAGCCAAGATGGGCTTTGTATTTGGCAAGTTGGGGATTTGCATGGAGGCATGTTCAAGTTGGTTTTTGCCGCGTATTGTCGGTATTCAACAAGCGCTGGAGTGGGTCTATACCGCAGATATTTTCGGTGCTGAAGAGGCGTTGGCTGGTCGGTTGGTAAAAGCAGTTTATCCAGCGGATCAGCTTTTAGCTGAGGCACAAGCATTAGCACTGCGAATGATTAATGGTAAATCACCCGTTGCGACTGCGCTTATGCGCCAAATGATATATCGCAATAGCGCCGAACCGCATCCGCGTGTTGCGCATAATGTGGATTCACTGGCGATGTTTTATACTAGTATTGCTGATGGTAAGGAAGGTGTTAATTCATTTTTAGAAAAACGTGATGTCGCGTTCACTGGTCGTGCATCAACGATGCCGCCTTTTTATCCATGGTGGGACTAATCAAAATTTAGACGAAAAAAAAGGGTGAAAATTATTTTCACCCTTTTTTTGACGGTCAGATTTTATTAAGTTGTTTTCTTAACCACTTTTTTCTTCACGACTTTCTTAACTACTGGTTTTTTGACTGGCGTCACTTTCGTAGAAGTTGTCGTTGTCTGTTTCACTGTAGCGGCAGGCACTACAGGAGCAATCACTGGTGGTGGTACGTAAGTTGGAACTGTGCCTGGGCAGCTTTTGTATTTTTGATAAATCTGAATTTCAGAGAGTTGTTCATTCATGTTTTCGAGATTTTTAATCTCTACATCGAGCGCATTGCTATTGGCAGAGCTGTCGCCTTGCATACTTTGGTACATTTTTGCGTATTCTGCATTACGCCCGCCACGTTGGGCAATTACGAGTGCAGCAATATCTGCCGCTGCACTTGCGTTACTTTTGGTTTGACCTTGTTTTTCTTTTTCAGTAGCGAGTAAATCAGTTGCATTGCCTTTGGTGCGACTTACAGCATTGGTGATTTTGTTTTTAGCAAGCTCAAGTCCTAAACAGTCCATGCCTTTTAAAGCGGCATCAGAGTACAAAACTGGTTGAGTGGTTAATGATGCATTGGCAGTACCGCCGAGACCAAATGCGCCCGCGATCTGACCAACTTGTCCCATGTTTACATTGGAATTTGCTGAAGCAGAATTTTGCGTACTTAATGCACCCGCAATTTGTCCAAGTGCATTCATCGTTTCTGTGTTATCTGCAAAAGCAGGAGCTGCGAGCGTCAATGCTGCAATAAAAATAATAGCTTTCATAATACCTACTCTAATGTGTTTAGCTAATGTGTTTAATCAACTGATTGAGCGCGTACGTCAATGTACTCGCCTTAAAATGAATCAGATTGATGATCAAGTCAATTTAAAATCATCACCAAGATACACTTGGCGTACCAATTCATTTGCCAAGACTTCATCCGGCGTTCCTTCCGCAATCACAGCACCTTCACTCACGATGTAAGCTTTTTCACAGATGGCAAGAGTGTCACGAACATTATGGTCGGTGATGAGGACGCCAATGCCACGACATTTTAAGTTGTAGATAATCTTTTTAATGTCAGCAACTGAGATTGGATCAACACCAGCAAACGGTTCGTCGAGCAGAATAAAAGTAGGATCTAAGGCGAGGGCGCGTGCAATTTCAGCACGGCGACGTTCACCACCAGACACGCTCATACCCAAAGAATTGCGGATATGAGTGATATGGAATTCTTCTAACAGTTTTTCTAGGCGTTCTTTACGTTGTGTTTTGGTCAGGTCGTCACGCGTTTCAAGCACGGCCATGATATTGTCGGCAATCGACAATTTGCGGAAAATTGAAGGCTCTTGCGGTAAATAACCAATCCCACGTCTAGCGCGCTCATGCATCGCAAGTGGCGAAAGATCCTTGTCATCCAAGAAAATCCGACCGTGATCCATGCGAACTAAGCCGACCAACATATAGAAGCTGGTGGTTTTTCCTGCGCCATTCGGTCCAAGCAGTCCAACGATTTGACCACTCGTTAGTTGGAATGAAACATCACGAACGACTTGTCGTTTGTCGTAAGTTTTAGCCAAATTCTCAATCGTCAGCACTTTGACTTTTTGGGCTTCAGCACAGGGCTGGTTTTGTACATTCGACATCGTGTGACCTATATTGAAGAAGCATTGTGATGCACTGTATGAACGATAATTTGCCAACAGCGATCGACAGTTTTATACCTATTCTATTTTGATTTGACCGAGGTACTGCCGCGTGATGAATTCGGTGGAATGATCATTTGTACGCGTTGCTGTTTATTACCATTACCTTCGATATCGCCTTGTTTCATGCCGTAACGCAGTGTATTGCCATTAAAGCTCGAACCATCTTGATCGATTTTTGCGTGACCCGTCAGCGTAATCTGAGAAATAGCAGCATCATAAAAAACCTTATCGCCTTCGCCATAAGCAATCCCTTTATCGGGGCTGATTTTTTGTTGAAATTTTGCTGGTTTACCGATCGCAGTCACATCTTTGATTGAGCGATTCGCATCGAGATTTGCGACAACATTGTCTGCTTGAATGCGAATTGTACCTTGTGTGATGATGACATTGCCGCTATAGACTGTCACACCCGTTTGTTGATTATAGGTGGCATGGTCAGCTTCTAAATTCACAGGCTGATCACGATCACTGTCAAGCGCGTGCGCTGTCGAAGCAAGTGCGCTAACAATTAAAAAACTGACGACAGGGATCGTGAGTTTTGTGTGTACTGGTCTACGGGCGGGGAGCAGCAACATAAATTCCTCTTGGTTTGAAAAATTCGTATTGACCGTTATTGAGGTCAGCGCGAACGCCTTGCGAGACAAGTTTAGATTGGGAGCTTTGTACGGTCACTTGCATGTCCGTATCTACTTTTTTGGTTTTAGGATAACCATTCAACTCAGTGGTATATAAATTAGTTTCAGCATGTGTTGCTGTCGCCAATTGTTGCACATGTACATGGCCTGTGAGTATGACTTTGTCGTTATTTTGCAGACTGACACCTTGATCGGCGGTAAGTTTAGTTTGTGGTTGTCCTTGCTTGAACCAAACACTCGCAATACGATCTAACTCCATTCGATCGCCTTGTGGGTAATGGCGTAAGGTATCGGCATGTAGTTGATTTTGAATCAAGCCTTGATCATCAGTTTGCAATCCAACGATGGTACTGGCTGAGTAATCAACTTCCGAGTGTGATGCAACTGCTTGAACCGTTTTTTCACGATTAAACATATAAAAAATTGCCGCCACGCTAATAAAGCCTAGCGCCAACAAATAGAGTAGGCGAGTACTCATGGATTACTCTTTGACTGGGCATCTGTTTGTGCAAAATTGCGGAGGTAATGCGCCAGAGTTTCTTCGTATTTACCTTGTGCGACCAAAAGCAAATCACACACTTCCCGAACCGCACCGCGACCACCGCTTGCTTGAGTAACTAAGTGCACACGTTTACGAACTTCGACATGTGCGTTCGGTGCTGTCAGCGCCAAACCGACTAAACCAAGTGCGGTTAAATCAGGCCAATCATCGCCCATGTAAGCGGTTTCTTGTAGATCAATACCAATTTCACTGCATAACTCACGGAGTGCATCACCTTTGTCTTCGCGACCTTGGATGATGTGAGCAATGCCGAGAGATTGCATACGATTATGAACAATAAAGCTCGAGCGTCCAGTAATAACTGCAACTTGAATGCCTGCATCTTGAATGCATTTGATGCCAAAACCATCTTGCACATCGAATGATTTTAATTCATCTGCATTGTTGGTAAAGGTTAGTCGACCATCACTTAAAATTCCATCGACGTCCAAAACCAAAAGCCGAATTTGACGTGCCCGCTCTTGCACACTGTACGATGCCATTTACATGACCCCTGCTTGTAATAGATCGTGCATATTCAGTGCGCCGACAAGTTGTTGCTCTTTATCTAGAACTAAGATGCTATTAATTTTACGTTTTTCCATCACAGCTAATGCTTCAGCCGCCAGTATTTGCGGTGTCACAGTAATTGGGTTTTTGGTCATTAAAATTTCAATCGGTTGATTGAGTAAATCATGCGACAAAACCGATTGTTTCAGCACACGGCGTAAATCGCCATCTGTAAATAAACCGAGTAGACGTTTTTCAGCATCAACAATTGCCGTCATACCTAAGCCTTTTTGCGTCATTTCAAGCAAAGAGTCAGCGAGCGATGTGCCTGCTTTAACGATAGGAATCAAATCACCATCGTGCATGATGTCGGATACGCGTGTGAGTAGACGACGACCCAACGCACCACCTGGATGCGACAATGCAAAATCATCAGCTGTAAAGCCGCGTACATCTAATAATGCAACAGCGAGGGCATCGCCTAATATTAATGTCGTTGTGGTGCTTGAAGTTGGTGCAAGCCCAAGTGGACACGCTTCTGGGCTATCGCCAAGTGTGAGTGCAACATCGGCAAAGCGTGCCATTGTCGAATTTTGACCGCTTGTAATGGTAATCAATGGAATCAAATGACGTTTAATCACAGGTAATAACGTCAGAATTTCGCTGCTTTCGCCTGAATTGGAAATTGCTATCAATACATCGTTTTTGGTGAGCATACCCAAGTCACCATGACTGGCTTCACCAGGGTGCATAAAGAATGCAGGCGTTCCTGTCGAGGCAAATGTCGCTGCGATCTTACGCGCGATATGACCCGATTTGCCCATACCCGTAACAACAACTTTACCCTTGCAGGCAAGTAATAAATGACAAGCGTCTTCGAAGCGATGATCAAGTTCACCTTTTAATACTTCAATGGCATGTTGTTCTGTTGCGATTGTCGCCAAGGCGGAAGTCAGCAAGCGATTTGGCTGCAGCTGAATGGATGTATTGGGTTTTGAATTATCCAAGTTCACGAATAACTTCCAATGTATTGATATAAAGATGATGCATTATGACAAAAAGCGTAAAGCGAACGCAAAGTGATTCTACAGTCATTTGGTGTATTCTGGTGTTTTTCACTAGGGTTGATTGGTAAATAATTCTTTAAGAATCGGGTTAATAATGCGTCATAACATCTTAGAATCCGTTTTCAATTTTGAAGTTATGTTAATTTATAGCGCTAGGTCATATCGCATTAGAATATAATCCTCGCATTGTCGTTTTGTACACCTTCTTTTTGCCTGTTTAAGGACGCTTCATGTCACACAATCTGCAGCCAACACCGAATTCATTAACCTTGCATAACTCTGAAACTCGCGGCAAAGAAACTTTTGTACCACGTGTTGCAGGGCAAATCGGGCTGTATGTGTGCGGCATGACAGTGTATGACTATTGTCATATTGGACATGCTCGGGTGATGGTGTCGTTCGATTACATGGTGCGTTTCCTACGTTCGCAAGGCTGGGAAGTTAAATATGTTCGCAATATCACTGATATTGACGACAAAATTATCGCCCGTGCCAATGAAAATAATGAAACGATTCAATCGCTCACATCACGTTTTATTGATGCGATGAATGAAGATGCAGATCGTTTGGGTTGTGCTCGTCCAGATTTATCACCACTGGCCACTGAATATATTGATGAAATGCAAAGCATGATTGGTACACTCATCGAGAAAAAACATGCTTATGCTGTAGAAGATGGCGATGTTTATTATTCCGTCAAATCCTTTCCTGAATACGGTCGTTTGTCAGGTCGTGTACAAGAGGATCTGCAAGCAGGCGCGCGTGTCGATGTCGATG
Organism: Moraxellaceae bacterium; assembly: GCA_025363155.1. Classification (GTDB taxonomy): domain Bacteria; phylum Pseudomonadota; class Gammaproteobacteria; order Pseudomonadales; family Moraxellaceae; genus Aquirhabdus. Next base: position 10,474 of record JANYEL010000216.1, on the reverse strand, counting down.
GAGACAAGAGAAATCCATCAGATTTTGTTTTGTGGAAATTGGCAAAGCCGAATGAGCCCGCATGGCAATCACCATGGGGCACGGGTCGTCCAGGTTGGCATATTGAATGTTCTGCAATGTCGACCTGTAATCTAGGTAATCATTTTGATATTCATGGTGGTGGCGGCGACTTGCTGTTCCCACACCATGAAAATGAAATTGCACAAAGCGAAGCTGCAACTGGCGAAACCTATGTGAATACATGGTTGCACGTTGGTTTCGTTAATGTCGATGGCGAGAAGATGTCTAAATCATTAGGCAATTTCTTTACCATTCGTGATGTGATGCAGCAGTTTGCACCCGAAGTGATTCGTTACTTTATTGTCGGTAGCCATTATCGTAGCCCACTGAATTTCTCTGATAGCGCGCTGAAAGATGCAAAACAAGCCTTGTCTCGTTTTTATCAAACGTTAAAAGCAGTTGAGGAGTTGCATGTAACTAATCTGGCGCTTAACAAACAGAATGAAGCGATCGTTCAGAACATTCAATCGCGCTTTAATGCAGCGATGAATGATGATTTCAATACGCCAGAAGCCGTTGCGGCTTTGTTTGAATTAACGCGTGAAATCAATCGTGTATTGCGTCTTGAGACTGTGGAAGAGCGTGCACAAGCATTCGGTTTAGCTGCGTGCCTGCAAGAGCTTGGTGCGATTTTAGGATTACTACATAGTAAGCCTGTTGAATTCTTACAAGGTGAAGCGGATGCTGGTCAAGGTCTGACTGCTGAGCAAATTGATGCGCAGATTGAAGCACGTCAAAGTGCTAAAGCGGCGCGAGACTTTGCATTAGCGGATCAAATCCGTAAGGATTTATTAGAAGCAGGCGTTGTTTTGGAAGATAGCAAAAGCGGAACAACATGGCGTCGAGCTGAATAATAGTTACATGAAACGTATTCTTTACAATTGAATACGTTAATGTCGTGCTGAGTGTTCGAAAGTTAAACAGTTCTATCTGCGGTTTCTTATTAGTTTCATATAAGCAAAGTAAATTAAAGCATTGGCATAGAACATGCTTAGTTAACTATGCTGTATACATTATGAACCTCTGGAGAGCGCAAATATGACTAACTTGGAACAAATGATTGATGAAGCTTGCGTTGCACCTCAGATTGATCAAGAGCTTGATCGTTTTTGTCTACAAGTTGCAATTGAAGGCGGAAGCCCGCAATTGACGTTTTTTAATAAATTAGAATTCTTGTTATTAACGCTTAGAAATAAACCAATGGAATTGCCCCGTGCATTTCGTTTGGTTTTTAGCGTCGAGTTGAGCAAAATTATTGAAACTGTTCGCGGACGTTTGTCGCTGACTTTTGCTCATTAATTAATAAAAAATACGTGTCAAAGAAAACCCGCAGGATGCGGGTTTTTCATGTCAGCGATTCAGTATTGTTTTAGCAAAAAACCTTCCGCTGAATTGCGTAACCATTACATGAGTAGTCACGGTCAATGTCTGCTCGTAAAGGCTGGTGCGTAATGTCGCAATACGCGGCTTTCCATGGTGCAAAGATTTGTGCTTCCAAATCAATTTGTGCATCACGGGTGTAGTCTGCCGTGTATTTCATCACGATGCGTAGCGCAGGCTGAGTTTTATCAAGGTTCGACATGAAAACACTGTTTGGACGATTAGTTCTAACTTTCTTTCCCGCTGCATTCATTTCAAAGCGATAAGCTTTTTGTTCAATGCGATTACCTTGTTCAATATTCATTAAACTCAAATCGACATATTGCAAATAACCGCGTTCTGCCAAAATTTGAATGTCATGGCAACATTGGGAAATCGTCGCCTCACTGATGTTATACATCGCCCGTAATTCTCTACTTTCAGTCATTGTTTTTAAATCATGTGTCATGCGTTGTACGACAGGGTGGATGTCTTGCGGTGCATAAGCTTTTTCTGCAACTAAGGTTGCTTGGATAGTTTTCATCTTACGGCGCGAGGTCATGCTCAGTAAAAATGCTTTCCAGCGGTTTTGCTTGGTTTTCGCTTGTGCAAAGGGCGTATGAATACGATTACTCTCTGTTGAAAAACCTTTATTGAAATTTTTGGCAACGTATTTGTGCAAGCCTTGCTCAAACAGTTGTGATGAGTGTCCGAATTGCATAGCCAATTTTTCTTGATAAAAAACGGCAGTTTGATTGTGCTTATTCATAACGTTGCCCCTGAGTGGTTTTGTTTTGTTGATCTAATCTAACTAAAACGTAAGATATATCTAACGAATTAAGTTGTCAACTAGTGACATACATATATGTTCGGGTGTATCTTACGCATGTCGGCTAAGATCTTTATTGTTAGAGATTTTTAGATTGAAATTATTTTTTGTGGAGAGAGAAAAATGTCCCTAGGTTCAAAGTTAAATGAACTACGCACAAAAAAAGGCGAATCGCTGCAGCAAGTCGCAGATAGCATTGGCATCACTAAAACCCATATTTGGGAATTGGAGAAAGGCAAGAGTTCAAATCCTTCGGCTGAGCTACTAAAAAAAATTGCTGATTTCTATAAGGTGACGATTGATTATTTAATTGATTCAAATCAATCAGAACCCGGTGTAAATGATGAAGCGATGGTGTTTTATCGTGATTTGAAATCGCTTGACCCCAAGGATCAAGAAGTGATACTAAACGTCATGAAAACATTACGAGGCAAGGGAACGTGACGGGAAGCGCAAGTACACCACTTTTATTAGATTTGATGGAACTAGAAGATTACAAAACACCATCGGATGTCGTAGAAGAGATCTTGCGCCAAAATCCTGATTTAACGTATCCAACGCCTTTAGAACGCTTCGTCGAATTGGCGGGCATTGAGTCAATTAGCGAACTAACGACCGACGGCTTTGAAGGCATGTTGATTACTAATGCCGAGAAGTCGCGTGGCGCGATTATGGTGAAAGCAGGCGTTTCGCCGCGTCGCCGTCGTTTTACCGTTGCACATGAGTTGGGGCATTTTTTACTGCCTTGGCATCGCCAGCAGAAATTTAGCTGTAAATCTTCAGATATTAAAGACAGTGGTAATAATCGAGGGCTTGCACCAGAGCAAGTCACGATTGAAACCGAAGCAAACGCGTTTGCATCTGAATTGTTGATGCCGAGTTCAGCATTTAAAAGTTTCATCGATGATTTTGAAACGCCTACATTAGTTGATTTGGCGAGTTTGAGTGACGCGTTTGATGTCAGTTTTGAAGCAACCGTTCATCGCTATAAAGCATTGTCAGATCAGCCTTTAGCTTTTGTATTTTCTCATAATAATATTGTGCGTTATTGGCTGAAAACTCAATCATTGCCATATGTCTTAAAAGTCCGTAAGGATCAGGCTTTACCTTTACGATCTGCAAGCCGAAATGATGGCAAGGCGGTGAGTGATTTTGAAACTATTGCGGCACATGTTTGGTTTGAGCCACACAGCGAGTTGGCTTTACCCAGAAATATTTTAGAACAGACCATTAACCAATCCGCAGGATATAAAGTGACACTGCTTTATGTGGAAAATCTGTTTGGGTTGGAATACGATCAGACTGTAGACTTCACTGACGACTCAGATCCTGAGCTGGAATTTAATCAAGAGGTTATTTACGAACAAGATTCTGAATACAGTGTTGACGCTGTATTTGATGAATCCATATAAAATCTTTCAGAGATTTCCACGTTCAGAGCATGTTCTAAGTCCGCATTGAATGAATTCAATTAAACCATCTCTTGCCAACTGTGGCATAATATGCGGTCTTAAAAATGGCCTAGTGCTATTTGTTGACTGATTTTCTATTTTAGTTGTGTTTACGGGAGCAATGCCATGCGCTTTGTCGATGAAGCAGTTATTTATGTCGAAGCAGGCGCGGGCGGCAATGGCGTAGCCAGCTTTCGGCGTGAAAAATATATTCCTTTTGGTGGGCCAGACGGCGGTGACGGCGGCAAAGGCGGTGACATCATCATCGAAGCCGATGTCGATGCTAATACGCTGGTCGATTATCGCTATACCCGTAAGTTTCGTGCAGAACGTGGCAACAATGGCCGTGGCGCAAACTGCTCGGGACGCGGTGCACCTGATGTCATTCTGAAAGTTCCTGTTGGTACTACAGTTGTTGATGTGGCGACTGGCGACGTAATTGGCGATTTAACCCAAGGCGGTGATCGTTTATTAGTTGCAGCGGGCGGCGGCGGCGGTTTGGGTAATACCCACTTCAAAACCTCAACCAATCGTGCACCACGTAAAGCCTTACCGGGTTTTGATGGCGAAGCACGTGATATTCGTTTAGAGCTGAAAGTGATTGCAGACGTGGGTTTGTTGGGTTTGCCGAATGCTGGTAAATCGACCTTCATTCGTGCAGTCAGTTCAGCAAAACCAAAAGTTGCTGATTATCCATTTACGACACTTGTGCCGAATCTCGGTGTGGTCGATGCGGATCGTTATCGCTCATTTGTGATGGCGGATATTCCTGGTTTGATCGAAGGTGCTGCTGAAGGCGCTGGACTTGGGATTCGCTTCTTAAAGCACTTGGCACGTACACGTATTTTATTGCATTTAATTGATGTTCAGCCGATGGATCAATCTGATCCAGCAGAGAATGCAAAAGTCATCATGGCTGAGTTGGCGCGTTTCTCACCAGCATTGGCTGAGTTGCCTGTTGTACTTGTACTGAACAAACTCGATCAAGTACCTGAAGATGAACACAACGCCATTTGCACGCATATCGTTGCAGAGCTTGGTTGGACGGGTCCTGTGTTCCGTACATCAGGCTTGACTGGCGAAGGCACGAAAGCTGTTGTGTATTACCTCATGGATCAAATTGATCTTGAGCGTGAGCGTGAATCTGAAGAGCCTGATTTTGCTGAAGCACAACGTGCGCGTCGTCAACGTCTTGAACAAGAAACACGCGAGAACTCAATCGCTCAACGCGAAGCACAACGTGCAGCGCGCCGTGCAGAACGTGAAGCGGCTGGTTTGGACGATGATGATGACTGGAATGAAGATGATTATGATGTCGAATATGAATATGTTCGATAATCAGAATTAAAGTAAAAAGAAAGGGAAGTTGATAAATATCAGCTTCCCTTTTTTGTATCGGCTAGATAGCGAGTCTTTGTTATACCGCTTCAATCGTTTTGATTTCAGTATTATCTTTAATATCATCATAAAACTTTGCAGTGCTGACAGAGATGTAAGGAATAAACCAGAAAAATCCAATACCTAAAGTCAGTAAACATAATAAAAACCAGCCGATAAAGCGGAAGTGTAAACAGAAAAGTTTCCACTTGTAGCCACGCATCATTTCTTTGCTTTTACTGATGGCCTCTAATGGCTTGAGTGTTGGATTATCGGCAATGATTAGAAACGTCATCGCATATGAATATGCCGCGATAATACCAGGCACGATAAGCAGTAGCATCCATAAAATAACAAAGACAGCTAAAAGGAAATATGTGATAACCGCGTTGAGAAAGATTTGAAAGCCTTCAAATAATTGTTCAATTTTTGCAGTTTGATTTCTGGAAATCGAAAGTGAAAAAATATACAGTCCGATAGATAGTGGCCCCCCGATTATAAAAGAGATAAGTCCCCCAATTTTTGGAATTTCTTGAGCTACCACCGTAATTAAGACAAATAATAGAGCGGCTCCAATCGCCAAACCCCATTTGCCTTGAAGTGCGTTCCGCGCTCGTTCCATGAGTATGCGATTTTCAGTTGTTTGTAGTTCCACGTTACGTTTCCTTATATTTAATTTGTATCGGACAAAGCCTGCGATTTATTGATTTGGACTTCATCATTTAATTTTATAAATCAAAAATCACTTTTATCGTGCTTTAAATATGAGTCGTAGGCCTTAAAGTGAATTTAGCCTATCTTTCTAACTAATAACGGATTTTAGGGTATCATTTATATGTGACGAAAAGAAGTAGATAATCAAGCAGCAGGACTTCTGTAGTCAAATCACTTATAATTCACATGATTGCCCATTGGGTAAACCAAAAAAATTAGGGATTTAGAGTCACTCATGAATAAGCGTCAACTTGCCTGTAAACGTGTCGTCGTCAAAATTGGTTCTGCACTCTTAACCGCGAATGGTCAGGGCTTGGATCATGCTGCTATTGCCAGTTGGGCAGAGCAATTGGCGATTTTGCATGCACGTGGCTGTGACGTAATTTTGGTTTCTTCGGGTGCGGTTGCCGAAGGCATGGTTCGCATGAAATTAGCGGGTCGTCCCGACAGTTTGCCAGCCTTACAAGCATGTGCGGCGATTGGCCAAATGGGTTTGGTTGAAGCATGGTCTGGCGCATTGCTTGGTCATCAGATTCAAAGCGCACAAGTGCTACTGACTCATGATGATCTCTCTGATCGTCAACGTTATCTTAATGGTGGTAATACCTTACGTCAGTTGATTGATTGGCGCGTTATTCCTGTGATCAATGAAAACGATACTGTTGCGACTGATGAAATCCGCTTTGGTGACAATGACACGTTAGGTGCATTGGTTGCGGCGTTAATCGGTGCTGATTTGTTGATTATTTTGACTGATCAGGACGGCATGTTTGACCGTGATCCACGTAAAGATAGCTCGGCAACTTTATTGTCTAGCGTTCGTGCAATGGATGAAACGTTATTTGAAATGGCGGGCGGCGGCGGCGTGCTTGGTCGTGGCGGAATGGTCACGAAAGTTCGTGCGGCACGTTTAGCGGCTAAATCAGGTTGTCCAACCTTGATTGCGAGCGGACAAGCGAAACAAGTTTTACTGCGTCTTATTGATGGCGAAGAGTTGGGCACATTGCTTACACCTGATGCAGATCGTTTAACTGCGCATAAACAATGGTTGGCGGCTCATCTGCAAACGGCTGGCCGCTTGGTGCTTGATGAAGGCGCTATTCATGCGCTTCGCGTTGATAAACGTAGTTTGTTACCTGTTGGTGTGCAAGCGGTTGAAGGCGTGTTTGAACGCGGTGATGTGGTTGAGTGTGTGAATGCACAAGGTCAACGCATCGCGGTGGGACTGGTGAATTTTGATTCGGTTTCAGCAAGCCGCATCGTGCGTCAACCAACCAATAAAATCACAGAATTGCTCGGTGAACAAAATTCAGTCGAAATGATCCATCGTGATCAAATGGTTGTATTTTAGTTTATTCATCATTACTATTTTCTTCTTTGACATCAATCGTTTTTTGACGTTGGAATCCCAGTCTTTTAGCGTTTGATGCGCAGCGTAGATAGCGACCATTCACTCGATTCGCGTACCAGTTTGTGTTGTAGTCACGGCTCAGTTTTGGGCCTGTGATTTCCACATTTGGCATGATTGCATAGGGTGGTTCTTTGTTGAATTTTTCTGCATAAAGCTTATTTATCTTTTTATAAATCTCAGTATCTTCAAACTCTTGATCTTTTTCTTTCAGTAAATCCCCGCGAATATTTGCGTTGGATAGGCTTAGCTTATTCTCTTTCACAACCATCTCGATTTGAGATTCAGTGTTTGAGCGTGCAGCCAATACGTTTTTATCTTTATCATAAGACAGCATGTCGCCATCATAGGTCAATGGAATATCGGACAGCTTACTAATCGTCTGCTGAAACGCCGCATTTCGGCTTGAATACATACCCGAGTTATAGTCTGCGAAACGATAAATTGGTTTGTCGTAATCGGCATCGTAGCCAAGTAATCGATTGATGCCGTAAAACATGCCGCCATATTGGGTGTACATATCGTCGCGAATTGCGTCTTTTTTGGTCAATGTCTGCGCATGACTAAAGGCATAATTGACATGAACTTGCATTGAACCGAGTGTCTTAATGGGGTTTAAATATTCTTTAATATCCAAACCAGCAAGTAAACTGGCTGCACCTGTAACGACGGATAGATTGTAATGATCTTTAAAATAATCGAACATTTCTCGATACATTAAATCGAGGTCACGCTCTGTTTTCAGTTTGTTGATTTTCATCATAAAACTATCTTCAGGCGTCGGTTTGTTCTTCAACATTTCCTTAAATTTCTCAACACCAATGTCGCCTAACTTGTCTTGAACACGTTCAAATAATGCTTTTTTTGCATCACGTGACAAACCTGCAACTGCAGGATCCGCTTGAAAATTGGATTCTTGATCGACAATGGCTACGACCGTGCAAATATTTTCCAGTGAATGCGGATATTTCGCTTCATCCATAATTGCCAATATATCGGTTGCCCAACTTTTACGATCTTTTGCGCGGGCTGGAATGAGCCTTGCGACTTTATCTTTTTCAGCTAATTTAAGATCGGGGTCTTCAACTGGTTTCTTTTCACAAGCTGTAGCGATGACTGCGCATGACAATGCAATAAGAAGAGTTTTTTTTGAAGCTAGTGGTAAATAGCGCATTAAAAAATTGCCTGCATCATCATGAATAAAATCAGCTTGATGAAACACTAAACAGCGTGCAAAAGCAAGTGAATCGCTTGTCAGCAAAATTGGTTTAAATATCCAAGACAATGTCTGATTTTGCAAAGCTATTGCACAACGTAATCGAGCTATTTTCGTGACTGCTGATTTTGTCATTCATCAGTGTTAGCCCACTGGTTTTTGTGCAAACACAGGCTTTACATAAACCGCGTTTACAGCCTGACGGTAATGACAATCCTGCTTTTTCAGTGGCTTCTAACAAGGTGATCGTACTGTCGATGACAATTTGTCGATTACTTTTGCTTAGCAAAATTGTGTATTGTTGCCCATCTGAAACTGCACGTTTAATTTCAGGAGTTGCAAAGCTTTCATGATGGAACTGTTCGGCAGGAACACCTAATTCTGTGAGATATTGCTTGGCAAGTTGAATGACAATCGGCGGCGAGCAAACAAAATAATTATAAGCTGAGACATCACCGAGTAATGCCTCTAGCAAATTAGAACTCATTCTTCCTTCGATCATTCCAGCGGATTCATCCGCTAGTTCATCACAAATAAAATGTATTTTGAGTTGTGATCGTCTAGCCAATTCCTTCAATTTAAATTCAAAAATGACTGATTGAGCATTGCGGTTAAAATAGAGCAAGGTTGCAGGCTGATCAGGATTTTCATGAACATGCTTTTCGATCAAGCTAATAATCGGTGTAATACCAACGCCGCCAGCAATATAGACAGGCGCTAGCGCAGAGTCATTAGCCACAAAACCACCATCGTTTTGAGGCAATCCAATCAGGGTAATGAGATCACCTGCCTTAACGTAATTATTGATATGGTTTGAGATCAAACCTTGATCAACGCGCTTGACGGTAATATTCATCGTTTGTGAATAGTTGGCATCTGAGGTTAGGCTGTATTGGCGAACATATTCCACGTTATCAATCGTCAACCTCACCGAAAGATATGCACCGGCTTCCCATATAACCTGTTCCCATCCCTCTGGTTTTTGCAGTTGGATTGAAAGTGCTTGCCCATCTGCTTCAATGCGGGTACTCAAAACTTTTGCAGGGACATTATAAAATCTAGGTGCTTTGAAATATGTGTATATATCTGGTGTTTTATACTGAATACCATTTTTCAATCGCTGAAGCAGCTCTTTGGGTTTACGGAGCAAACTGAGTGGATCAGCCACTTCTCTGTCGCCAATCGGCGGCGCCCATTGAAACATTGATTTGATTAAGTGCTTGGTAGAGTCTTCAAATGCAATCGTATTGTAGGGTAGATCATACTTCGCAAATATGGCTTTGACATCGCCCACAATTTCACGTTGACGATTGCACGGTAAATCAGGAAATAAATGATGTTCAAGGTGTGTGGCTAACCCACCATAAAATACTTCAAAATCAGGCGGATTAGCAAAAGACACCTCTTGATCTAGAATTTTTTTAAAGTAGGCCATCAGTTGATGGCTCGGAGTAAAGTTAGTCGTTCCATAAATTTGGCGAATGAAATATTGTTCTTCGGTCTCATGATCTCCAGTGTCGGCGAACAGTTTTACATTCGGGGCATGGTGTTCTAACGCTAAAATGAACGCAACCAAATCCGAACCCAGTGTTGCCCCAAGGTAGTTGCCCATCAGGGTATGGAGTAGGCGGGTTGGTTTAGCAGCTAAAGGTTCTTTTACGTAGTTTTTTAAGGCATGTTTTTTTACCAGCGCAATACTTTTAGAAAAAGTTTCCCGACTGAATACTTTACGTCCTTGAGTGCGTGCGGCTGACGTTGCAGTAAAGATCGTAAAGGGTAGACTACTGAAAGTCGCTAACGCAAATAGGGCTGGCTGTATTGCATTATGCCCATACCATGATTGCGCTGCGAAAAAGCGCATAAAGGAATAGCCGATATCATGGTCCTTTCCCACAATGTTGGTAAACGGATGATGGTTTTGATGATGCATCGTTTTCCACTCTTCAGGATCAATCAAAAAATTCCATTCAAATTTATCTGAATGATATTGACCTGCATTGGGAAGGTGGTTATAGCCACCGTGCATGATGTTGTGCCCTAACTCTGAAAACTCGAGCAAG
>JANYEL010000163.1 GCA_025363155.1 Moraxellaceae bacterium | reverse complement strand
ACCAACCAACCATTTGGACTTGGATGCAATACTTTGGCTTGAAGATTGGTTAAAGAACTATCCAGGCACACTGATCCTCATTTCGCATGATCGCGACTTCTTGGATGCGATCACCGATCATATCGTGCATATCGAAGCTGGCTTAGTCACGCTTTACACGGGCAACTACTCTACGTTTGAACAGACCCGCGCTGAGCGTCTCGCACAGCAACAACAGTCTTTTGAAAAGCAAGAAGCGACTCGCGCTCATCTGCAAAAATATATTGATCGCTTTAGCGCCCAAGCCACGCGCGCGAAGCAAGCACAGAGCCGCGTCAAACAACTTGAACGCATGCAAAAACTTGCACCTGCACATGTCGATTCGCCATTCACCTTTAGCTTCCGTGACCCGAGCAAGATGAGCTCACCACTGCTGCAATTAGATGAAGTTAATGCAGGCTATAACACCACCATTATCGTCAACAACATCCGCTTGCAACTCACTCCCGATAGCCGCATTGGTTTACTCGGTATGAATGGCGCGGGGAAATCTACGCTGATTAAAACCTTAGCAGGCGTGATTGAACCACTTTCAGGTGAACGCACATCCAGCGAACATTTGAACCTCGGTTACTTCGCACAGCATCAAATGGATGCCCTCGATGCAGATGCCAGCCCAATGCTGCAATTGGGACGCTTAGCAGGTAAGAAGATTTCTGATGCAGAACTCCGTGCTTATCTCGGTAGCTTTGGTTTTAGCGGCGAGCGTATGGATACGGTTTGCGGTAGCTTCTCTGGAGGCGAACGCGCACGTCTGGCACTGGCACTGATTGTTTGGCAACGTCCAAATGTCCTAGTACTCGACGAACCAACCAACCATTTAGATTTAGATATGCGTCACGCGCTGACGCTAGCGCTGCAAGACTTCAAAGGCGCCGTTGTATTGGTATCTCATGAACGTCAATTGATCGCCAGTGTTTGTGATGATTTACTGCTGGTTCATGGCGGTGTTTGCAGTACGTTCGATGGTGACTTAGCCGACTATGCGCAGTGGCTCAAAATAACCCGTCAGCAAGAAATGGCGGCAAAGACACCGAAGCCAGAAAAGACAGCTAACAAAAGTATCGAGCCAACTCCAGCTAAGATCGTACCTAAAGAAACAGTCGCAACGCCAAATGTTGAGAAATCAACTGCGCCAAGCAAACCGATTGATAAAGAGTTAGCCCGTAAAGAAGCGGCTACAAAACGTGAGCAAACTCGTCCACTACGCAGCAAAATTGAGAAGGCCGAGAAAGAAGTTAAAGATCACCAAGCCAAGTTAAATCAGCTTGAACTCACCATGACTGATACGGGTTTATATGAAGCCTCGCGCAAGGCGGAACTTCTTAAACTCATGGAGCAACAACAGCAATCGTTAGCTGCAATTGTCCAGCTGGATGAAAGCCTTCTGGAGATGATGATGCAATTAGATGAGCTTGAGTCTGCATAGTTAAAAGCTAAGTGACTCCCAATAAAAAACGACACGCAATGTGTCGTTTTTTATGCCTACGTTCCACGTGGAACAATTGCCAAAATTGAGATCTTATAAAAATCGTTCAAGCTCAATAGGATCATGTGCACAGAAAATTTTGATCTCATGTCCATGTGATTGCTGTAGCGTTCGCAACCGGTTCAGATTTTCTATTCGCTTACGGCGATCAGTTTGTACGATTTGTTCAAACAAACGAATCCCCAAAGGCATCTCGGGATGAGGCTGTAATTGCCCACGATAGAAATAAGCATCACCACAATGCAGCAACCAACCTGCTTCACCACGCACCGCAACACCGCAATGTCCTCGCGTATGCCCAATCATCGGCACCAACAAAATGTCTTCAGAAAGCCCCTGTATCGGCTGGGCATTGTTAAGCCCAAACCAACTCTCACCCACACCAGAGTCATACTTTACCCATCGTGGACTATGTGCCCATTGCACGGGCAGATAGCGCGAATGACTACGGAAATCAGGATGCATCGCCGCTTCAAACTCTGGCGCAAACACATGAACTTTCGCATTTGGAAAATCAGGTAAACCTCCCGCATGATCCAAATCAAGATGCGTCAGAATAATGTGCCGTACATCATTCACCGAAAAACCTAACTGCTGAATTTGCGAAACAGCGGCTTCACTCAGATCAAATCGCGGACGCGTCAGTGCAACAAAAGGTTGACCTAAACGCTTAGGATCTTCGATATCAAGCTTACCGATACCTGTATCCACCAAAACCAATCCATCCCGCGGCGTTTCAATGAGCAAGACATGGCAGACCAACTTAGCTGGTTCTAGCCAACCACCCTGACCATTCATGAGTCTCGCACAGGCAGGACACATCGTCCCACAATTTAAATGATGGACACGTAAACCCATAAAAAGATCCTTTTGCGATAAGCATAAGTTGTTGTTGTATTCAGATAAGCACGCATTATCTTATACCAATTCATCCATAAACAAAGCGAAGACAGCCCGAACACGCATAAAAAAATCGACACCTTATAGGCATCGATTTCTCTTTCAACTCACAATAATTTCAGCGGCAACTAGGCATCTAAGTTGGTGACCGACAGGGCATTCTGTTCGATGAAGATACGACGCGGCTCCACGTCATCACCCATCAGGCAAGAGAACATATGATCCGCTTCAAGCGCATCGTTCACCGAAACACGCAACATACGACGATTCTCTGGATCCATGGTTGTTTCCCATAACTGCTCAGGATTCATTTCACCCAAACCTTTATAGCGTTGAACCGTCACACCCCGTTTAGAATCATTCATCAAATGATCCCACAACTCGCTGAAAGAGCTGATTTGAAACTGCTTATCGCCACGCTTCAACAGTGCGCCTTCTTCCAAGATACTGCGCCATTGATGGCTCAAGCTCATCAGACGAGCATATTCACCTGATTGGAAGAAACTCAAATCGAGCAAATAATGCTGCGGCAATTGATGCACATGGATCGTGAGACGTGGCCAATGACGTTGACTGTCACCCTCACCAAAAGTCTCGATACTAATCTCAGGTTTCAGTGACGGCAACTTCACCGCAACTACTTCCATCAAGCTCTGTGCCCAAGCATCAACAAACGCCTTATCTTTAGATTGTTCCACGTGGAACACTTCTTGATGGATCAAGCATTGCAGCATCGTCATCGGATAGCGTTGTGATAGGCGTTGCATGATTTTTTGCGTGGCTTGATAGTCACGAATCAACGCTTCTAACTGTGGACCCGCAACTGCTGGTGCATCAGTTGCCAAGTGCAACGACACATCATCCAACGCACTTGAAAGCAGATATTCTTCCAACGCATCATTGTCTTTCAAATACTGCTCTTGCTTACCACGTTTAATTTTATACAGTGGCGGCTGGGCAATATAGATATAACCGCGTTCAAACAACTCAGGCATTTGTCTAAAGAAGAACGT
>JANYEL010000154.1 GCA_025363155.1 Moraxellaceae bacterium | reverse complement strand
AGCAACGCATTCACCAGTGCATTATTATGCAAGTCAATAAAATGACTATTCATCAGTCGATGGCTATTCATTTCCACGTCTCGCCGATTAAAATCTAGACAGACCTTAACACGCTCGCTCATCAATACTCAGTTGCGAAATCGTCTTAAGTGTATCCAAACTTTTCAAAATTTTTCAGCAAAATAAAACCCACGAATCCTTCCAAAAAACACTAACACTCTAATTTCTTTTACGGCATAATCTGCCGCGCGTAATTTTTGACGTTGCTCATTCGCAAACGTCCATTAAATTTTTAATAAAATTGCTAATAAAAAACGAAATTAAAAACAGAGAGAAACCATGAGTAATCTAAAAATACTAATTAGCAAACTATCGCCTAAAAATCGTATTGCGTTAGAACAAGCCGCCAACTTATGTGTCTCAAGAACACATTATGAAATCGAATTAGAACATCTTTTTCACATCTTATTTGAGCAAGGTGACAACGATTTAGCGCTGCTCTGCAAACGTTACAAAATTTCCATCGAACAGTTACAACGCGACTTAATGCTTGAGATGGAAACCTTACAAAAAGGCAATCAACGCACCCCAGTCTTTTCCGTTCCCCTATCACGTTTACTGGAACAGGCTTGGTTACTCGCTTCTATTGATAATGAAACCACACTGATTCGTAGTGGTCATTTATTGACTGCTTTATTGACCGTTGCAGACCTGCGCCAAGCTGCAGTGAGAGCATCCAATTTATTTGATAAATTTCCAATTGATACCATCAAACATAAATTACTAGAACTCTGTAAAAACTCATCAGAAACTGATGTCAGTGAACAAAATGCAAAACTTATTGAAGAAGCACATGCGGATAATCAAAATCCTAATATCAAGAATAAAACACCTGCGCTTGATCAATTCACCATCAACCTCACAGAACGCGCACGCAACGGTGAAATTGATCCTGTCATTGGTCGTGAATTTGAAATTCGTCAAATGATGGATATTCTGATGCGTCGCCGCCAAAACAATCCAATTTTAACTGGCGAAGCTGGCGTAGGAAAAACGGCAGTTGTCGAAGGTATGGCACTTAAAATTAGCCAAGGACAAGTTCCACCAGCGTTGCAAAAAGTAGAAATTCACACCCTTGATATGGGGCTCATGCAAGCTGGCGCAAGCGTGAAAGGTGAATTCGAGAATCGCTTAAAAGGCGTCATCAATGAGGTCCGTCAATCACCGCATCCGATTATTTTGTTCATAGATGAAGCGCACACATTAATCGGGGCTGGTGGTCAAGCGGGTCAAAACGATGCAGCAAACTTACTAAAACCAGCATTAGCACGCGGTGAACTTCGCACCATTGCTGCTACAACGTGGAGCGAATATAAGCAGTATTTTGAAAAAGACGCTGCGTTGACTCGTCGTTTCCAAGTTGTGAAAGTCGAAGAACCTACGGTTGAAGTCGCCATTCAAATGCTCCGTGCAATTGTGCCCGTGATGTCAAAGCATTTCGGCATCGTGATTCAAGATGATGCACTGGTTACTGCTGCAACTGCTTCAGCACGTTACATCACAGATCGTCAGTTACCCGATAAAGCCATTAGCGTGCTTGATACTGCGGCTGCCCGCGTTGCCCTATCTCAAACCGCTCAACCAGCCGCGATTGATCGTTTGCAAGCTAATTTGCATAACATGAAACTAGAACAAGAATTACTGTCAAATGAACAACGTCAAATTGCCAATAAAGAACAATTAGAGCGGCTATTAGAAGTCGAAGCACAAATCGAAACCACCACTTCTGATTTGAATAATATGACAGAACGCTGGCAAACTGAACTTTCATTACTTAAGCTCATTAAAGAAACAAATATTGAAATTGAACATTCGGTTGATGCAAGACCTGAACTGCAAAGAAGCCTTAATCACCTGCGCGCTAAACTCAAGCAGAGCCAGGCAAGCTCGCCTCTCGTTTATGAGCGATTAGATAGCAGTATCGTGACTGAAATTATTGCCGATTGGACGGGGGTTCCCGTTGGCAAAATGATGGTCGATGAAATTCAAACAGTGCTGAATCTTGAAAATCAATTGGCGCAGCGTGTTATGGGGCAACCGCATGTTTTACATGGTTTGACGCAGCGTATTAAAACTGCGCGTGCACAACTCGAAGACCCAAGCAAACCGCAAGGTGTCTTTCTTTTCGTCGGCCCAAGTGGTGTGGGGAAAACAGAAACTGCACTCGCCTTAGCAGAAGAACTCTACGGCGGCGAACGCAACCTCATCACCATCAACATGTCCGAATACCAAGAAGCCCATACCGTTTCATCTCTCAAAGGCTCGCCTCCGGGTTATGTCGGTTACGGTCAAGGTGGCGTCTTAACAGAAGCCGTTCGCCGTCATCCTTACAGCGTCATCCTGCTCGATGAGGTTGAAAAAGCGCATACCGACGTACAAGAACTGTTCTATCAAGTTTTTGATAAAGGAACACTTGAAGATGGCGAAGGACGACAAATCGACTTCCGTAATTGCTTAATTATTTTGACGTCTAATGTCGGCTCATCGACAATTATGCAGCACTGCATCAATCAAACCATCGAAGACAGACCCGATCCTACGCAAATTCTTGGACTTCTCCAACCAAGCTTGCATAAAGCATTCAAACCAGCTTTTTTAGGGCGTATGACCGTTATTCCGTTTTATCCAATGCACGATGATTTATTGGCGGAGATTATCGAGCATAAACTCAGCAAAATAGTAAATCGCCTACACAAGCGCCATCGAGCAATACTCAGCTATGACGAAGACCTCATTGATCTGATTTTGGCGCGTTGCACAGAAGTTGATAGCGGTGCACGGAACATTGACCATATTTTAAGTGGATCCGTATTGCCAGAACTCGCTTCTCACCTTTTAAACTATATGGTAGATGGCAAAACGCCTAGTTATATCCATATAACAGTAAGCGACGATGAACAGATCGGTTATCAGCTTACCGACTCAAAACCAATTACCGAGAAAATATCAAAACCGTCGAATAAAAATGATGTAATTTCAATCGCTAAATCTACACCTATACTAACTGCTGGGGTGTTTGAAAATGCATGATATTCAAAAACTCCTAGCACCGCTTGATGGCAACAACCCTTGCGGTGAAGACATGTCATTCTCATCTGAATTTGATGCGATTCAACAAGCGCGGATTGAAGACGATGCATCACTAGATCAAGGCGCATGGATTACTGATCGCAAAATCGCAAATTGGCCTTTCATTGAGCAACAATGCGCAGATTTACTCACAACTCATGCCAAAGATCTACGTCTAGGGCTTTGGTATACCGAAGCATTGATTCATGAAAAAGGCTTCACTGGTTACGCATTTGGCTTAGCTCTCGTAAATGGTTTAATCACAAGCTATTGGGAAAACCTACATCCTGTTGCAGATGATGGCGACCAAGAAGGTCGCATTAGCTTACTAAACTGGTTTGTTCAGCAATCGAATCGACTGCTACGACAAACGCCGCTGACTCAATCAAGTAAAAATACGTTGAACTATAATGATCTTGAATCGGCGCGCCAACTCAAAGCAAGTCAAGAAAGAAATGCTGATTCTTATGACGAACTACCGACCCATAAAATTACACTAGAACAATTCACAGAAAGTCAAAATGCCACACCAATTCAAACACTTCAACAAACATTCAAGTCACTCATTGAAACTCGTCAAGCTTGGGCGACTTTCACAAAAACGCTTGATGAATTTCTTGGTTTAGATGCCCCCGCGTTTGGCGCAATGAATTCAACTTTTGATTTGATTCATGATTACTTAGAAAGAACCTTACGTGAACGAGGTGGTATCGCATCTGCAATAGTCGTTCACTCTGAATCAACTCAAGACACCTCTCATAAAAAATCAAATGTTATGGGTTTTAATCCAAGCAATCATGATCATATCCAAAATCGTCAACAAGCCATGCAAGTATTACAGCAAATTAGCGAATATTTCGTGACTTACGAACCCCACAGTCCTGTGAGTTATATGCTAAAAAAAACGATCCGCTGGGCAAATATGCCGCTTCACGAATGGTTGGCTCATGTTGTGAAAGACAATAACCCCTTGGATTCGTTAAATGAACTGCTCGGCATCCACCCTACACATCAAAATGAATAAATATTTCAAAAAACCAGCACTTTCATCGTGTACAAAGCTTGTCTTACAGTTTACTTCGCGCTAAAATAGCCGCCTTCGTCTATCTACACTGATGTTTGTAGACAAAACCAATTATTGAACACTGAACCTAAGTTCGAGGATGTTACATGCCACAAGTTAAGCTTAAAGAAGGCGAACCAGTTGACGTCGCTATCCGCCGTTTCAAACGCTCATGCGAAAAAGCAGGCGTATTGGCTGACGTGCGTAAACGCGAGTTCTACGAAAAGCCAACTCAAGAGCGTAAACGTAAAAAAGCAGCTGCCGTAAAACGCCATGCTAAAAAACTATCACGTGAATCAGTACGTACTACTCGTCTGTACTAATTCATGATGTGCTTGTGCGGTATTTGAATATCGCATAATCACTGATATGTTTAAAAAAGCCAAAGCCGAGCTTTATGTCTCGGCTTTACGCATTCTGTGCGTATGATTTATTTAGGTATTTTAAACCTGTATTCTCCAACTAAAAAGGAATTCACGCCATGTCCGAACTCAAACTTCGCCTCACGGAATCTGTAAAATCTGCAATGCGTGAACGCCTCTCTGATCGTTTGTCAGTACTTCGTGGCGTACAAGCAGCGATTAAGCAAATTGAAATCGACACACGCGAAGAGTTGGATGATGCACGCGTACTCGCACTACTCGAAAAACAAATGAAACAACGCAAAGAATCAATCAGCGCATATACAGCAGCGAATCGCGAAGATTTAGTTCAAAAAGAACAGTTTGAGCTTGAAGTGATCGGCGAATTCTTGCCAACTGCAATGACTGATGAAGAATTAAATGCACTCATTCAAAATGAAATTACTGCTCAAGGCGCAACGAGCATCCGTGATATGGGTAAAGTCATGAATGCACTACGCCCAATGATTGCTGGTCGCGCAGATGCAGGTGATGTTTCCGCACGCATTAAAGCGAAGTTGACAGCGTAAGAATTATCCGCATATGACCACTGAATCTATTGAACCCATTATCATTGATACCAGTGGTCTGCACTGCCCGATGCCGTTGCTTAAACTTAAAATGGCATTGCGTAATAACACTGATAGAGCACCTATTCATTTGATCTCAACGGATCCAATGAGTCAGCAGGATATTAAAAGGTATTGCGAAATTGCTGGGTTGTATTGTGTGCAACTTGTAGGAAAAAATACCGAAAACAGTCAATTTGTTTTTAATATTCATATTATATAGTGTCTCTAAAGTGCTGAGTCAGAGCCACAGACCCACCTACAACTAATACCCAACTATATTTCAAAGATTAGTATTATGAAAAGAATTGAACCATTAGATTACGCTAGATTTATTGCCGCAATTTGCGTTATTTTATTTCATTACACATTAAATGGTATTGCTAATGGCAAAATTTCATCAATAACAAATATCCCATATCTCATTGATTATACTAAGTATGGCTATCTTGGCGTAGAGTTTTTCTTTATGATCAGTGGCTACGTTATATTCTACTCAGCCAATAATAAGACTCCAGGTCAATTCGCCACATCAAGAGCAGTACGTCTTTACCCAGCTTTTTGGTGCGCCGTAATCTTCACTAGCATAGTAGCCCAATTCTGGGGCGGACAAAAAATGTCTGTTAGCTTCACCCAGATGATTGCTAATTTAACAATGGTACCAAATGTATTCGGTTACAACTATGTAGATGGCGTATATTGGACTCTTTTCTTTGAGTTAAAATTCTATTTTGCCATTCTTATTTTACTAATAGTCGGCTTACAACGAAGTCTGAAAGTTTTTCTTTTATTCTGGCCCATCGCTATGCTTTTAGCATTGGTTACCAAAACGCAGTGGCTTCCTTTCATGGGGGGCTATTATGCCTTTTTTGCAGCAGGTTCTATCTTTGCAATTTACAAAGAACGACCAGCCAAAATTATTGTGATCCCACTCTTAATTTGTCTTTACCTATGTGTTCAATTTTCAATGGCTAAAGCTCCTGAACTTTCTGAAATACAAGGTCTAAAATACTATCCAAGTACAATCGGAATAATCATATTCTCACAGTTCTTATTTTTCATATTTATAAACTCAAACTATGGGTCAAATCTAAAATTGCCAGCTTCTAGACTCGCAGGCGGGCTTACTTATCCAATATATCTAATACATGCTCACTTCGGTTACATGTTTATTTCTAGGTACGCAACAAATTCAAATCGATACATAATCTATGCAACAACTATTTTAATAGTCTTTGTAGTTTCATATCTTATACATAAGCTCATTGAAAAAAGATTAGCAAAAGAATGGCATATGATATTTATGAATTCAATTGGAAAACCTGTCGACCGACTCCAGAGTCAAGTAGGTAAGTTTATTCGACGTTATAACCGCTCAACTAATGAACTTCGCCAAGGCAAATAAATGAAGGACACTGAGTCTACCGCCACATGAGTTCATTTTCTGCCTTAGTAGAAGATGAATTAGGTAGACTTGGTCAACTCAACAATGCATTCGAGTGAAATGGTTTTTCGTAGTTAAGGAATTCGAAATCACTAGTTTTTTTGCATCATGAGTCAGCACTTACATTCTCGTGTTCAAAAAAAACGTTGGCGCATTCTCTGCGTCAACGTTTTTTTTACATTAGCGTTAGTGTTTTACTTCTTAAAATTAAACAACTCTCACCACCAGCATAGTCCCCTCAATCGCAACGACCTTTACCTTCGTTCCAACTGCAAGTGACTGACCATTTTCAGTTCGTGCCAACCAATAACTATCACCAACTCGTATCTGCGCTTGTGGCTCTAATGCTGCTGACAGCACTAACTCCAGCCCCATCAAATGATGTTGGATTTCAGAAACAGCAGGTTTTTCTAATGCTGCTTGCTTCTTCCGCCAGTTCGCCCAGATTACTAAAAATATTGCAGATAATATTGAGAATACAACACCTTGCCCAATCGGTGGCAAGACACCACTGACAGCAACCGTCAGCAGCGCTGCAATACACAGACAGAGACAAAACAAAATCCCCGTCATCAGTTCAGCGATCAACATGACCGCCGCAATAATTAACCAAAAAACCCAAGCACTCATGGATGTTCCCTAGTTTATTGTGGTGGGGTAAAACGTGACGGACGGCTGGCAGTTGGTGTTGTTGGCGCATTGCCACGATCCGACAGCAATTCAGCCACACCACCCACTGCACCAACTAAGGCGGAAGCATCTAGCGGCATAAAGATCACTTTGCTGTTTGCACTGGTCGCCATATCTTTGAGTGACTCTACATATTTCTGCGCAATAAAGTAATTCAACGCCTGAACATTACCATTACTCAACGCCTCGCTCACCTTCTGAGTTGCATTCGCTTCCGCTTCTGCCAACCGCTCACGCGCTTCCGCTTGCAAGAACGCAGCTTGTCTTTCGCCTTCAGCTTTCAAAATCTGCGCTTGCTTCTCACCTTCAGCCGTCAAAATCTCTGCATTACGACGACCTTCAGCCTCAAGCACATAAGCACGCTTAGTACGCTCAGCTTTCATCTGTGAAGCCATGGCATTGACCAAATCAGCAGGAGGATTAATGTCTTTAATCTCAATCCGCGTCATTTTGACGCCCCATGGCGAAGTTGCGTGGTCGATAGACGCCAACAGTTGACCATTAATCTGATCGCGTTGTGACAACATCGCATCCAGTTCCATCGAACCAATCACCGTACGAATATTAGTCATCACCAAGTTATTCAACGCAATCGGTAAATTACTCACTTCATACGATGCTTTATACGCATCCATAATCTGGTAAAAACACACGGCATCAATGGTCACGCCAGCGTTATCACGTGAAATCACTTGCTGTGGCGGCACGTTGAGTACCTGCTCCATAACATTAACACGCTGACCCACTTTTTCAATGAATGGCGTAATAAATGCCAAGCCAGGATCAAGCGTACGACTGAATTTACCAAAACGCTCAATTGTGTACTGAAAGCCTTGTGGCACAATTTTGATGGCTTGGAGTCCAATAAAGACCACCAAGACCAATAGAACAATTACAAAACTTCCAAACATGTCATTATTTCCCTAATTCAATCTAAACGTTAATTTTACTTCTACTGGATATTAGATGATTTCAACATAGCCATTCGATACATGATGTAACTGGATTTTGATTTTCAATTCAAAATCCATATGAAATCAATAACCCGTACGACTTGCTAGCATGGCTTCTTTCATTTGCTTAATCGCAGTTTCCAAACCGACAAAGACACTGTCCGCAATCAATGCATGACCGATGTTTAACTCATGAATTCCATAAATTCGTGCAATTGGTGCGACATTATCTAAATTCAAACCATGCCCCGCATTCACGATCACTCCAAGATCTAGCGCATATGCTGTCACATCCGTAATGCGCTCTAATTCTAATAATTGATGCTCACCTGTCGCATCAGCATAAGCGCCTGTATGTAGTTCAACGACAGGTGCTCCACAAGCAATCGCCGCGTCAATCTGATGGACATTCGCATCAATAAACAAGGACACCTGACAGCCAGCTTTGGTCAATTGTTCAACTGCTTGTTGAATTTTTTTGTGATTCTTAATCACATCAAGGCCACCTTCTGTGGTCAACTCTTGACGTTTTTCGGGCACGAGGCACACATGTTGTGGCTTAATTTCACAGGCAAAATCAATCATAAAATCTGTAACAGCGATTTCAAGATTCATCCGCGTTTGTAATAGCGGACGCATGCGTCTGACGTCATCATCTTGAATATGCCGACGATCTTCACGTAAATGTAAGGTAATGCCATCTGCACCCGCTCGCTCACATAACAACGCTGCAGCGACAGGATCTGGATATGTCGTGCCACGCGCTTGGCGTAATGTTGCTACATGGTCAATATTGACCCCAAGTAAAAGTGGCATATCCAAACTCCCTCATGAAAAAAAGATTAAAACGATAAATAGAATAACAACAATTAAATCAATTAAGAAAAATAATACGATTATTAAGTTACAGCAAATGTCATAGAACACCAGATGATATGAATAATATCAAATTATTTAGACATGATTGATCATAAAGATAAAAAGAATGAGGCGTTAAGCGATTACTAATTAGAGATTTTAGGCTTACTGGCAATCCATAGCGCTCTGCTTTTTAAAGGCTTATCGCCCAACTGTGCAGCAAGCGCATTGCGAAGAACGCGCGTTAGCATGGCTAGGCATTCAGAATGAGATGTTTCTGCAGTTTTTGATTGAGTTGATTGGAAATCCACTACCGCCAGTAACGATGCCCCCGTTTCACCTGATGGGTTCAATGAAAAACCTTCACCGCGCTGATAACGATACAACGCATTCGGTACGATTGGCTGACCCAGCCAATCGGATTGAAAGTCAATCTCATAACCAAGCTGTTCAAGCAAAACTAGCTCAAATCGTCGTAATGTCGCAATGAGTGGCTGTCGATCTGCAAGTGCTTGTAAAGCCGCAGCATAAGCACTGACGACTTCCGGTAAAGGCTCTTGGTGTGGCAATAACCGTACTAAGAGTTCATTGAGATAAAAGCCAGCAAACAGTGCATCACCCATTAAAGTAATGGCACTGCCAACGGATTCCGCCTTTGCAAAGCTCTTTAATCCAGACTTTCCTGTCGCAAAAAGTAATGTCGGTTGATACAACGTCGAAATACTTTGTCTGGCAACACCGTCAACCCGACCCGCTTCAAATGACAAGAAATTAACCAGCTTGCTATTCTCACGATAAGCACGCTGGTGTAACACATAGCCATGTAGCGGTTCATTGCGCATCACTAGTACCGTCTAAGAACATGACAAGTTCAACTCAACAATTTTTTAGAGAAAAAATAAAACTAATCAAAAAAATTAGTCTTTCTTGTCTTCTTCTTTCTTTTTGTCGTCTTTCTTTTTGTCGTCTTTCTTGTCATCACCATTAGGTGTCAACAAATCAACCGTACCGCCAACCACGGCAACCGTACCTTTCACCGTATACTTAGTCACGTCGTAAGCAAGTCCTAGCGGTACGGTCACAATATCAGTAATACATCCCGTTAATAAAAGACTGGAGAAAATCACAGCAGCTAACGAAGCTTTCTTAACAGATGAAATCATATTTTCTCTCTAAACCAATTATCAACTAATGTAAAAATTACCTAAACTTGATTCGTTTAAATATCGCCATAGCCCAAACTTTTGAGTGCGCGTTCATCATCGGACCAACCACCTTTCACTTTCACCCATAAGGTCAGCATGATTTTTTGTTCCAGTAGTTTTTCCATATCTTGACGTGCTTCAACGCCAATTTGCTTAAGACGCGAGCCTTTATCACCAATCACAATGGCTTTTTGACCTTGGCGCTCTACAAGAATCGTCGCGTCAATAAACGTACATGCCGCTTTAATTTGACCATTCGCCTTAACAGCTTGAGGTTCTTGTTTAAAGCTTTCAATTTGCACAGTCAAATCATACGGAATTTCTTCACCAAGCTGACGCATGATTTTTTCACGAATGATTTCAGAAACCAAGAAACGCGATGAACGATCTGTGATCTGATCTAAGCCATACAGCGGCGGAGAAAACGGCAAATGCTGAGCAATCACTTCATGCAAACGATCTAAATTAGAGCCTTTAAGTGCGGATACAGGCACGATTTCGCTGAACTTCATACGAGTTGATAATCTTTCGATATGCGGCAGCAACGTGTTTTTATTATCTAAAGTATCTGACTTATTAATCACCAGTACTACAGGCATTTCTGCGTGGACCAATTTATCTAAAACCAGTTCATCATCTGGAACCCATTTCAGCGCATCAACGACAAATAACACTAAATTCACATCACGCAATGCCGAAGTTGCTGCTTTATTCATCATGCGATTGATCGCGCGAACTTCTTTCTTATGCATCCCAGGCGTATCAACATAAACCGCTTGCACATTATCGCGGGTATCGATACCAACAATTTTATGGCGGGTTGTTTGTGGCTTACGCGATGTAATCGAAAGTTTTTGACCCAACAAATGGTTCATTAGTGTCGATTTACCCACATTTGGACGACCAACAATCGCGACAAAACCCGCGCGAAAATCAGCAGGAACTGTAGGCGAATCTTTAAAGAATTGACTGATTAAATCATTACCGACACTAGAAATGCTCTGTGCAGGCACATCATTCTCGGTAGTATCAATTTTATGATACTGCAACGCATCAAGCTCTTCCTCGACCCCATTTTCAGGAAAATGTTCAGGGAGGTTGCTAATTGGTTTAGTCATAAGAGTTTCACTTGTAATATAGAGGAGGTGATCTCGAAAGCTCTTTAACACAGCAACTTTCGAACGTTTTAGTCAAAAAAATAACATTTAAATCAATGAGGGCGAAACGAATATCTTGATTCGTCTCACCATTAAAATTATATCGATTTAGCTTCTAGCAACTCGAGTAATTGACTCGCTGCACTTTGTTCGGCATAGCGACGACTTTGTCCATGACCAACCGTCACTGATGCGCCTTCAACGCGACACTCTACAGTAAAGGTTTGATTATGCGCTTCACCTTGAGCCGCAGTAAGCGTGTATTCAGGTAAAGGTAAACGTTTACCTTGCAACAATTCCTGCAATCGGGTCTTAGGATCTTTGAGCGTATCTTTAGGCTCTAGTGTCAACAAATATGGGGCATACCATTTCAGCACTACATCGCGTACAACATTTAAATCGGCAGAATCTAAATAAATCGCACCAATTAACGCTTCTACTGCATCGGCCAAAATCGATTCACGGCGATGACCGCCGCTTTTCATCTCTCCACTACCCAAAACCAGATGCTCACCGAGCTTCAAATCTTTTGCGATTGCCGCAAGCGAATCCTGTCGGACCAACGTAGATCGAAGTCGTGTAAGTCGACCTTCATCCTCACCAGGAAAGCGCTCATAGAGATAACAAGCAATGACCACACCAAGCAAAGCATCGCCCATAAACTCTAGTCTTTCATAATTTGACTTAGAGCTCACGGAGCGATGCGTTAATGCCTGCTGACATAATTGCGGTTGACGAAACTGATAGTCCAGTTGCTTCTGCAAACGAGTAAACTTTAAGGACTCAGTCATTCACCCAACACACTTTGTTTATACATCATATATTTCAACTTCAAATTAACCTTCTGCTTTAATGGCTTTTTGGTTAAATGTCTTTTTAAAATGTACTATCAAATCCATATTACCAATAAATTTGTTCCGAACTTCGTAATCTTTAATCACTTCAAGCCCACCATCGTAATTGACCTTAAGCCGATCAGCTGCTTTTATATCACGCAGACCATTCATATCAAACTGTTGATTGAATGAACTCATTAATTGATCTGATGCCATATCAGTCGGCGCAGCTTTAAGACGTTCGGTAATAATCTTATCAATTGCAAAATCATCATAATACGCACTACCCGCAGCCATAAAAAACTGGATGCCAAGAAATGCAATAAATATCATTGCGACCACACCCCAGTACGATATTCCTTTTTGTCCACGCATTTTTATTCCCCTTTGCGCTAAATTTCCATACTTACAGACACAAAACTCAATGCTTAGTTAATCACACCCGCACGATTAAAGCTAGGCATATGAAGGCCAGGCTCTTTATGCATCCATACATAAATCGCACGACCTGCAAGATTTTCTTCAGGCATAAAACCCCAGAATCGGCTATCAGCACTTTGGTCACGATTATCACCCATCATGAAATAATGCTTGGCAGGAACAGTAACTTCCCAATGATGACCATTTGAACTATCAAACTCGCCATTATTGAGTGAATTCACGAAAGGCGCTTGCGAAGCGCTCCATGCATCGAGAAGCTCACGTGTCACATGTGAATGTGTCCCCATTTTTTCAGTAGAGAAACGCTCATAAGTTGAATCGCCCATATCAGGCTGCATCACTTTTGAAACCACTTGACCATTAATAGTTAAAGTGCCTTCATCAAACACAATCTTATCACCAGGCAATCCTATGACACGCTTAATGTAATTAACGGATGGATTTAATGGATAACGGAATACAGCCACTTCACCACGCTTAGGTTCACCACTATCAAGTATTTTTTTATTGATAATCGGTAAACGCACGCCGTAATCAAACTTATTCACCAGAATAAAGTCACCAGTTAACAATGTTGGATTCATTGATTCTG
This sequence comes from Moraxellaceae bacterium, assembly GCA_025363155.1. GTDB lineage: Bacteria > Pseudomonadota > Gammaproteobacteria > Pseudomonadales > Moraxellaceae > Aquirhabdus. The sequence continues at coordinate 1,615 of JANYEL010000154.1, read as the reverse complement.
ATGGAATATTGAATGGCTCAAATAAGAATGAACGAACAATAAGTACGAGTGCTAATACTGGAAAAAAATCGTAAGCCCAACTAATTGCGGTATGTTCTTGCTGAATTTGACCCGCTTTTAATTTTTTATGTTGCTTCCAGACAAGTACATCCAAGAGCCAAATGATAAAAAATATCAGCGTGGCTGGAACAAGTATCAGATTAAAATCGAAATCCATTGCAACAGAACCTTCTTAGGAAAACCTATTTACGTATTCAAACTCAATCGCGTAAACAGATCGGCAACCAAAAAATAAACTGTTGGTTTGCCAATTTCAAATCCATCATGGCAAACCAACAGCACTTAGCATTTCGTCAACAACAGCCCATCAAAGCTATTATTTCTTATCTACTTTCAGCACAGCAAGGAACGCTTCTTGCGGGATCTCAACATTACCCACTTGCTTCATGCGCTTTTTACCTTCTTTCTGCTTATTGAGCAGTTTTTTCTTACGTGACACGTCACCACCATAGCATTTTGCAATCACGTTTTTACGCATGGCTTTCACGGTTGAACGCGCAATGATCTGACTGCCAATTGCCGCCTGAATCGCGACATCAAACATCTGGCGTGGAATCAAATCTTTCATCTTTTCAACTAAAGAGTTACCACGGAATCGAGCATCTTCCATATGAGAAATCATCGCCAACGCGTCAACTTTTTCACCGTTAATCAGCACGTCAACTTTAACCAAACGCGCTGGCTGGAAACGTACAAAATTGTAATCCAATGAAGCAAAACCACGCGAAACAGATTTCAATCGATCAAAGAAATCGAGTACCACTTCTGCCAATGGAATTTCAAAAGTCACTGATACCTGATTACCCAAGAATTTCAAATCTTTCTGAATACCACGACGTTCGATACACAACGTCATTACGTTACCCAAGTAATCTTGCGGCACGAGAATATGACACTCAGCAATCGGCTCACGTAATTCTTCAGTGGTGCTGCCATCAGGCATTTTTGATGGATTATCCACCAGAATCACTTCACCATTCTTTTGCACGGCTTCGTAAATAACGGTCGGTGCAGAGGTAATCAAATCAAGGTTGTATTCACGCTCTAAACGCTCTTGTACGATTTCCATGTGCAACATACCAAGGAAACCACAACGGAAGCCAAAGCCCAACGCGTCAGAAGATTCTGGCTCGAAGAATAATGCAGAGTCATTAATTTTGAGCTTTTGCAGCGCATCACGGAATGCTTCAAAATCACTTGAATCAATTGGGAATAAACCTGCATAAACCTGAGGTTTAACTTTTTTGAAACCCGGAAGAATTTCAACATCGGGTGTGCCATGCAAAGTGATCGTGTCGCCAACTGGCGCACCGAAAATATCTTTAATACCCGCAATGACGAAGCCGACTTCACCCGCTTCAAGATGTTTGGTTTCTGAATGCTTCGGATTAAATACACCGACTGATGACACAGGGTGACTTTGGCCAGTTGACTTTACTAGCATCTTGTCGCCTTTCTTGATACGCCCATGACGGACGCGTACCAACGACACTACACCTAAGTAATTATCAAACCATGAATCAAATTCAGGGATTGACGGATGGCCTGATTTTAG
>JANYEL010000053.1 GCA_025363155.1 Moraxellaceae bacterium | reverse complement strand
AAAATACAACGGAATTGATCAAAAAACATTTCCCTTGTTTCTTAAGGAATGTGAGTTTAGATTCAATTATGGATCGCCCAAAGAGCAGCTAAAAACACTGCTTATTTGGACGAAAATTTAACCTGTCCTACTACAGCCCCTAATTTTTGATACTCAGATGCCCTGTGTATTCGACAATAATATTGTCATCAAAATCTGGTGTGATCGAATCACTCAACAAGGAATAGATAAAATAAAATGACTACCAATACCGTGCGTTTTCATCGTGTACTCACCGCCCCACCAGAACGCGTCTACCGCGCATTCCTCAATGCCGCCGCAACCGCGAAATGGCTACCACCACACGGCTTCACCTGCACCGTCCACCACATGGACGCCAAAGTCGGTGGTACGTTCAAAATGTCATTCACCAACTTCACCACCGAGCAAACCCACTCGTTTGGCGGTGAATACCTTGAACTCGTCGCCAATGAACGAATTCGCTACAGCGATATCTTCGACGACCCAAACCTCCCTGGCACAATGCAAACGACCGTGACATTGAAAGCAGTATTCTGCGGAACAGAAATCAACATCGTGCAAGAAGGCATTCCCGAAGTCATTCCCGTCGAATCTTGCTATCTCGGCTGGCAACAATCGCTTGAACTCCTCGCCAAACTCGTCGAACCCGAAATCCGCGAATAATGAAATCGCGACAACAACGTATGTCGCCATTAGCTCCCCATCGAAAACAAAATCAGTCTACAATAGCGGACTGATTTAACTCATTCAAAAACAGGTTTGACATGCTGGCACACTGGGTAAGACGCATCCTCCAAGCAACCGTCTATGATGTTGCAATCGAAACACCGCTCGACAAAGCACCACGCCTCTCCTCACGTTTCAACAACAACATCTTGATGAAACGCGAAGACTTACAGCCTGTGTTTTCGTTCAAACTTCGTGGTGCGTATAACCGAATTAGCCAGCTCACAGCCTCAGAACGTGCACGCGGTGTCATTACTGCATCCGCAGGCAACCATGCCCAAGGCGTCGCCTATTCAGGTCAAAAACTCGGTATCGACACCCTCATCGTCATGCCACAAACCACACCTGACATCAAAGTCAGTGCGGTGAAACGCTTAGGCGGCACAGTCGCGCTGCATGGCGACAATTTCGATGAAGCATATCGCTATGCCCTGCTCCGCGCTGAACAAGAAAATCGCGTGTATATTCCGCCATTTGACGACGAATTAGTCATTGCAGGTCAAGGCACCATCGCAATGGAAATGTTGCGTCAATGCCGTGAATTAGACTACGTTTTCGTCGCTGCGGGTGGCGGTGGTTTAGTCGCTGGTGTCGCAGCCTACCTCGGCGAAGTTGCACCGCATATCAAAGTCATCGCGGTCGAATCCGATGAATCTGCATGTTTGAAACTCGCACTCGATACTGGCGTACGCGCTGTGTTGCCACAAGTTGGCATCTTTGCCGATGGCGTTGCTGTCGCACAAATTGGCGAGCTACCACTTCAAGTTGTACAGCTTCCGAAATCCGATGGTTCAGGCCCAATCGTAGAACGCGACGTTGTTACATGTAGCACTGATGAAATTTGTGCAGCGATCAAAGATGTCTTTGAAGAAAACCGCAGTATTGTTGAACCTGCTGGCGCACTCGCCGTTGCAGGGATGAAGAAATTCATCGAGCAAAATGGTCTGACCAACAAACACATCGCTGCCATTGTCAGCGGCGCGAACATGAACTTTGATCGCCTACGCTATATCTCCGAGCGCACAGAACTCGGCGAAGGACGCGAAGCGATTTTTGCCGTGAATATTCCAGAGCGTACTGGTGCATTCTTAGAATTCTGCCGCGCCTTGCAAGGTCGTGCGATCACTGAGTTTAACTATCGCTACAACGGTAATTCATTAGCTCAAGTCTTTGTCGGTATTGGTCTCAAAAACGGCATGGTTGAACGCAAAGAAATCCATGATAACTTGACCCAAAAAGACTACATCGTCGATGACTTATCCGATGATGAAATTGCAAAATTGCATATCCGTCATTTGATCGGTGGTCATGCGGGACTCAGCGATGAGCGTCTATTCCGTTATGAATTCCCTGAGCGTCCAAGTGCGTTACTCTCGTTCTTGGAAAAACTCGGACAAGACCTGAATATCTCGTTGTTCCATTATCGCAATCATGGTGCGGCAAATGGCAGCGTTCTCGTGGGTTTGCAAACGGGTACGCGCACTGATGCGGAACTGACTAAGATCCTTGATGCGATTGGTTATCCGTATAAGGATATTACGGATAATGTCGGTTATCGGTTGTTCTTAAAATGATATGAGGGTGGGTTTAGAACCCGCCCCTACAAAAACAATTCAACCCGTAAGGGCAGGTTCCAAACCTGCCCTATCAGAACAATACAACCTATCTCACTACTGCAATGAAGTTCACTGAGCCTGTCGAAGTGGACATCTCAACTGTCATCTGCCTATTACCGCCCATTTCGACAAGCTCAATGAGCTATGTAGTCCATTATTTAAGATGGGTTCTATACGAATCGCTAAAATTTCACACCGATCTGTAGGTTTTTTATTCGCAAGTAAAGCGAATTTAGTCAAAACCAGTTATTATATGCACCTCTTTTATTAGCTTGGATTGACTTGCATGTCCACCATTCAAAATGATTCAGTAGTGAACTTTCACTACACTTTAACCAACGCAGCTGGTGATGTGCTCGACAAGTCACAAGGCGAGCCATTGGTTTACCTGCATGGCGCACACAACA
>JANYEL010000023.1 GCA_025363155.1 Moraxellaceae bacterium | reverse complement strand
ACCAATTAACTGTTGTACGGTTAGCGTTGTGTGATCTGTGTGCATCAACCCTGACATAAAACCTTATTTTTGGAGTCTGTTATGAAAATTTCTTATGATAAAGATTGCGATCTTTCCATCATTAAAAGCAAAAAAGTAGCCATTATTGGTTACGGTTCACAAGGTCATGCCCATGCGCTGAACCTGAAAGATTCTGGCGTGGATGTCGTCGTTGGTCTGCGTAAAGGCTCAACCTCATGGATCAAAGCAGAGAACTCAGGCCTTAAAGTTGCAGAAGTCAAAGACGCTGTTGCATCTGCTGACGTGGTCATGATTCTTACACCTGATGAGTTCCAAGCACAGCTATATCGTGCAGAGATTGAACCAAATCTCAAACAAGGCGGCACATTGGCGTTCGCCCACGGGTTTGCGGTACATTACAACCAAGTTGTGCCACGCGCTGACTTAGACGTGATCATGATTGCACCTAAAGCACCTGGTCATACCGTGCGTTCAGAGTTCGTGCGCGGTGGTGGTGTTCCTGATCTCATTGCGGTTTATCAGAATGCGTCTGGCAAAGCGCTTGAAGTTGCGATGTCTTATGCGTCTGGTGTTGGTGGTGGACGTACAGGTATTATCGAAACGTCGTTTAAAGATGAAACCGAAACTGATTTATTCGGTGAACAAGCTGTCCTATGTGGCGGTGCGGTTGAACTGGTAAAAATGGGCTTTGAAACGCTTGTTGAAGCTGGATATGAACCAGAAATGGCTTATTTTGAATGCTTGCACGAACTCAAGTTGATTGTTGACTTGATGTTTGAAGGTGGTATCGCAGACATGAACTATTCGATCTCTAACAATGCGGAATATGGCGAATACGTCACAGGCCCAGAAGTTATTAACGAACAGTCACGCGAAGCAATGCGCAACGCGCTGAAACGTATTCAATCTGGTGAATATGCGAAGATGTTTATCAGTGAAGGCGCTACTAACTATCCTTCAATGACCGCACGTCGTCGCAACAACGCAGCGCATGGTATCGAAGTCACAGGTGCAAAACTACGCGCTATGATGCCTTGGATTCAAGCGAACAAAATTGTAGACAAAACTAAAAACTAAGTTAGTTTTGGATGTGTCACAAATCAAAGTCTTATACTCCGGTATGAGGCTTTTTTTGTGGTGTTGATCATGCGAAGGATTGCTAGTGTTCGAACTGACGTCTATATAGCACCAATCCCATAAATTAACCTGATTAATTCAAATCAACTGACGGAGTGCGATAGCATCACATTTCGACGAGCTCAATGTACTGCTATCGCTGCTTGTTTTTTGGGATTGGTATAAGCAGATTTTTGCACGGCAGGTTCTTGATATTCGGCAAAAAGTATCGAAGCATCCTAGAAAAAGCAATTGAACACCGATTATTCTCTACAATATTAGCTGTCTCTCTAGCCATTTTATAGGCATCGCTGTATGATTGCTACAAACAATACCACAATCTTAAAATCGTGCCATGCTCCTACTGCGGCTAACGATTAAAAGCAGCATGCAGCAATAAACGGTAAGATATTCTTCAAATTGTAAACGCCTATCCCTTTATTTGGTAGCCATCATGACCGTTACTACTTCTGCTAAAAGCCCATCTAAAATAATTGCATTATTTAAGCAAAAAAAAATATGGCTAATTGGTCTGTTTCTTATCGTGAGTACAGTGATTGCTGCCACGCTGACGTTCTTTAGAATCCCATTTCTCAAAAACAATCAAGCAAGCATTGCATTGAATGCGCCTGACGTATGGGTGCACAGCCAGAACTTTGCGTTATTGCCACATGATTTGTTGCAAGTGCCAATGCTTAAAGATTTATTGACCGAAGATTTTTTGTTTTTTTATGCAAACGATGCGGATTGGCTTAGTTTAAAAGGTGCGATGCGACGGATTAGTTTTGAGCATGATTTAGATTGGTCGGATGCGCTGCTCAAGAATATTGCCGATGCGCCTGCGGATGTGTATATGTGGCATGA
>JANYEL010000058.1 GCA_025363155.1 Moraxellaceae bacterium | reverse complement strand
TGGTGTGGTCATTGTCAGGTCGCAAACGCAAAATAAGTGCAAGTATAGCAAATTCAACTCTAAAACAGGTCAATAAACCGCAATGACAAATGCACGTATCGATCGAGACTATACGTTCTTTTTACCCCGTTTTTCGGAGGCGGGAGCGTTGCTACGTTTGTTGGTCGTCACTAATCTATTGGCGCTGTTTTCTGCATTAGTACCAATGACCGCAGCACAGAATTTTTCATGGGAACAATACTTTGTCTATGTGTTTTTCATGAATTGGGTCGCGCTCAGTTTTGCCATTATTGCGGATAAGTTACGTTCACGATTGATTCGAATGCCGCGGATTCGAGCGGCTGCGGTGTGTGCGGTCATTGTGAGTTCTATTGTTGTGCTTTATACATTCATCGTGAATCAACTGTTGATTTACCTCCATCTCATGGATGCAGATCCAGCACTGATGTGGCGTAGAATGGGTCATAACTTGCTGCTGACCATGATTGCTGGCGGCGTGTTGCTACATTACTTATATATGCGTGAACGTTTGGTGGTACGCGAACGAGCGGAATTGTCTGCGCGATTAGATACGTTACAAGCGCGGATTCGTCCTCATTTTTTGTTTAACTCCATGAATACAGTTTTGTCTCTGATCGATATTGATAGTCGTCGCGCTGGGGTTGTGGTTGAGGATTTATCGGCATTGTTTCGCGCCAGTTTGCAGTCAGCAGGCGAGGTTTCTCTCTATGACGAAGTGGTGTTGTGTCGCCGCTATTTAGCGATTGAGACGGTACGTTTGGGTGATCGGTTACAGGTCGAATGGCAAACCCCCGATGAGGAGACGCTTCGCAGAATTAAAATTCCTTCGTTGACCTTGCAGCCCTTACTTGAAAATGCGGTCGTGCATGGCGTTGAACCTGGTTCACGTCCAAGCCTCATTACCGTCCTGATTGAGTGGAGTGCCAATGAGGTTAAGATTGTGGTGAATAACCCGATTCAGCCTACGCAGAAGGTTCTGCCAGAACGCGCAGCGACGGGAAATCAAATGGCGCTGAAGAATATTCATGACCGATTGCAGGCGCAATACGGCATGACCGCACGGCTATCAACCCATCGCGCACAAGATTTATTTACCGCATATCTGTCATATCCGTTTAATCAAACACCGAGTTAAAGTCGTAATGAGTTGAGGTGAAGGCTCATTTTGCGGTAGATTAGGCATATACGGCATTGTGTTATAATATGCAGAAGAAGAGCGGAAAACTATATTGGTTTTGCCATGTTGTACCTTGCGAAAATAATGATATAAATGCAGTCGAAAAACACATTCATGGATAAGAATGCTGCATGGGAATAAGGAGGTTACTGTGAATGTTTTAATTTGCGATGACGAATCGTTAGGGCGCGAGCGCCTCAGTCGAATGGTCGTTGAAGCAGGGCATCAGGTCGTTGGACAATCTTCGAACGGCGTGGATGCGATTGCCAAAGTGGATGAACTACACCCAGATGTGTTGTTGCTTGATGTGCGCATGCCTGAAATGGACGGCATCCAATGCGCTGAAGTGTTGGCCGAGTTAGCACATCCACCAGCGATTATTTTTGTGACGGCATCTGATCAACACGCCATCGAAGCCTTTAAAAATCGTGCTGTTGGCTATTTGCTGAAGCCAGTCAATCGCGATGATCTCTCCGCAGCGTTGACGCGTGTGGGTCATTTAAATGCGGCTCAAGTGAATCAATTACGTGCGGCGAACGAAGTGGATGCTAAACCCACTCGCCAACATATTACGGCGCGTACCCATCGTGGCATGGAGTTGATTCCCCTCGATAGTATTTATTATTTCTTGGCGGATCAGAAGTATGTCACTGTGCGCCATACTGGCGGTGAAGTGCTGATTGATGAGACGTTGAAAGAATTAGAATCCGAATTTGGTGATCGTTTTATCCGCGTCCATCGTAATGCATTGCTGGCAATTCCTTATTTAGAAGGGATTGAAATGGTCGCTACAGGACAATATCAAGTGCGTTTCCGTGGAATAGATGAACGATTGGCCGTGAGTCGTCGTCATTTACCGCAATTAAAGGATAAAATGCATTTATTGTAATGTGTCTTTGCCTGTCGTGAAGTCATAAACCGAGCTCAATAAGCTCGGTTTTGTTTATCAATAGGCTGTTTTTAATTGGATCTGAAAGTCATGAATGCGCAAAATAGCTCGAACCCTTTAGTGCCATTAACCTCAAATTCTGTATTGAATATCGCGACGCGTAAAAGTCCGCTCGCGCTATGGCAAGCCGAACATATTAAGGCGCGCTTGCTGGCGCTCCATCCTGAATTAGAAGTCAATTTAGTCACGTTTGTGACGCAAGGCGATAAAATTTTAGATACGTCGTTGTCAAAGATTGGCGGTAAAGGTTTATTCGTTAAAGAATTAGAGCAAGCATTGTTAGATGGTCGTGCTGATTTGGCCGTGCATTCCATGAAAGATGTGCCAATGGATTTGCCCGAAGGTTTAGAGCTTGCGGTGATTTGTGAACGCGAAGATCCAACCGATGCGTTCGTTTCAAATCAATATTTGAGCCTTGTCGATTTGCCCAAAGGTGCGCGTCTAGGGACATCCAGTCTGCGTCGGTGCAGTCAATTACAGCATTATCGTCCTGACTTAGAAATTGTCGATTTGCGTGGTAATGTCGGTACGCGTTTAGGCAAATTAGACGCGGGTGAATATGATGCGATCATTTTGGCAAGTGCGGGTTTGATTCGCTTGGGATTGGGCGAGCGCATTCGCGAACGGTTAGACACGGAAATGTCTTTACCTGCGGTTGGTCAAGGCGCGTTAGGCTTGGAGTGTCGTATCGGCGATGATCGTGTGACGTCGCTGATTGCACCACTGGCAGATCGCGTTACCAATAGTTGTGTGCGTGCCGAGCGTGCATTCAATCATCGTTTAATGGGTGGCTGCCAAGTGCCGATTGCTGGTTTTGCAACGCTGGATGGCGAGCAACTCACTTTGCAAGGTCGCGTCGGTAGTGTCGATGGAAAAGTATTATTAAAAGATCAAATTATCGGTCCAGCGGCGGATGCTGAGAAGTTAGGCATCACCTTGGCCGAACGATTGCTGAATGCAGGTGCGGATAAGTTGTTGGCTGCGCTTGCGATTCATCCAGCGCTTCCAGATCAGCCCTAGATCAAAATATGACTGACCAAAAGCCCCTCGGATATTTCCTTAATACGCGCCCAACCGATCGGGCGCAACCGCTTACGCTTGCACTTGAGCAAGCGGGTTGGCATGTTGATGAGCTGCCATTACTGGAATTGATTCCTTTACCTGTCACAGAACAGGATCAAAATGCATTAAGGCAATTGGTTGTTCAGCCTCCGCGTGTGATTGTTGTGGTCAGTCCAACGGCTGCACGTTTAGGCTTGCAAGCATTAGATATATTAAAGGTGAATGTCGCTGCATTACCCATCCGTTGGCTTGCAGTCGGGCATGGTACCGCGCAAGTTTTAAAAGCTGTCGGAATCACAGCAGATGTACCAGAGTTAGAAACCAGTGAAGGGTTAATTGCGTCCTCGGCGCTCAGTGATCTCGTTGTCGATGAGCTGGTGATGGTTTGGCGCGGCATCGGTGGGCGTGAGTTGGTCCAGGAAAGCTTGCTGGCACGCGGTGTGCAATTACAGGTTTTGAATTTGTATCAGCGCCAATTACCTGCGTTGAGTAAAGCGTTGTGGGCGAATTATTGTTCAACAACAAGCTATTCAGTAAAAAAAGATGACAAACATCTGCCTGATGTTGTGTTATTAAGTAGCGGTGAGTCTTGGCGCTACTGGCGCGAACTCGCAGGTGAACAGGCGTTAACGCCGTGGTTATTGGTGCTGGGGCAACGACTTATGGATGAAGTTGTGCAACTCACCCCTCGGATTCGTCGGTTAACCAGCTTACAACCGCAACATATTCTTGAGGTTGTGGCGGATATTGAAGACCTAAGATGAGAAAGACAAGGAGAGTCATTTGATCGCGTATTTGATGAGAAGGGCAGTGACAATGTTTACAAGCACGGTTCTAAGCTTACCGATGGGGCTCAGAAAATGAAGCGTTGGGCCACCATGACGTTATCTGTTGCAGCGATCGTAGGCGTCGGTTATTTGGGCGAAAAAGCCTATTTGACTGACCAACAACGTAATCAAGAGGTTGAGAGTCGTTTAGCCACGTTGACGATGCAAGTCTCTGATTTGAATGATCGATTGATCGCCACAACGCGCGATGAGAAAGATGATGCGCAGACTGATCCGACCAATGCCGTTTCACAATTAACGCTATCGATGGCACAAGTATTCCCGCAACATTGGCTTAGGCAGACCTTGCAACTTGCTCAATCACAATTAGAACTCGATCAAAAAGCCTCATCTATCAATGCGTTTGATTCCTCAAAAAATACGCTCAATCTGGTTAAATCCAATTTGAGCTCCCTCGTCACAGGTCGTGCTATTTCAGAGCTGACGGCGAGTGCTTTGGTGCGAGCCATTGATGTTGATTTGAAACTGATTGACAGCCAAGCGCAAACCCAACGTCAAGAAATACAGCTTTTGGATCGTCATATTGCCAATTTGCAACTGACCTTAGATGGGATGGCGCGTCAAGGTCCAAGCATGCAAGTTGCGACCAGCTCAATGAATCTTCCAGCACAAAAAGCTGCTGAACCTGCGGCTGAACTATCGTTTACGCAGCGGATTGCGCGGTTATTTGTGATTGAAAAACCTTCGCTTAATGTCCGTGAAAATATGTTGCAACGTGGTTTGGTCTGTCGTGAAGTTGCGCTGACTTTAGGGCTTGCACGCCAAGCACTCGCGCAAGGACAGTCCGATCGGGTGATGCAGTTGTTAGCGGATGGTCGTACACAATTGGCTGGCGTTGTAGACCCCGCAGCAAAGCAGATGCAAGCATCTATTGCGGCGCTGACTGTTCCTGCGCATCCTAAACTGCAATTGACTGCATTACAGTGGGCGCCTGCTGAAGCATTGACAATCAAACCACTGTCTGAGGTTGTTTCTATCCCCATTGCACCTGCTGCCGTCATCAAATTGCCTCAACCACAACGCGTGGCTGCATCATGACTGACGGTATTATTCTGATTGTTTTTAGCGCGATCTTATTGCTGCTCTTGGCAATATTAACCAATGCGTTATCCGATGATGCGGGCTTTGTGCTCATGGTTTGGCATCAGTGGCAACTGCAAACCAGTGTGGGTTTTGCGTTGTTGGCGGTCATTTTATTGACCATAACGTTTATCCTTCTGTTTTTTATCATCCGTGCCGTGTTGTTTGGTTCAGCGGATTTTTATCAAAAGCGCAAAGCATTATCTCGCCGTAAAACATTGATGAGTTTGGATGCTGCAATCCGCCAACGCATGGTTGCAAACTTCCCTGCGGCGTTCGCGGCGATGGAAGATTCATTGACCAATAACAGTTTGAATCTGAAACCTTTTAATAAGAAAAAAGGTTCTGCCTTGCATTTGTTGCAAGCCGATGTTGCTTGCCAAGCGGGATTGTATGCAGCGGCGAATGAGCATTTATTGCATATTGATAGTGATGATCATGAACTGGCGATGTTGTTGCGTGCAAAAATATGTTTAGCGTCAGGCGATTATCTGCAAGCCCAAAATACTTTAGAAGTGCTACTTTCGTATCACGAACGTGGCGTGGTTGAGCCTGTTCGCGAAGCATTACAGCCTGATTTTGATCGACAAGTCGGCGTATTATGGAGTGATCTTGCCTCCAAACAGCCGTGGCATATGTTGTCTTATTTGATTTTTCCAGCGTCAAAAAATATTGATTGGGCTTTGTGGTTGGATGCGTTATCGGTACATGAAATACCCGAAGATGCAGCTGATCGTTTAACACGTCTTCTCCAGATCATGCCGCCTGAGACTCAAGATCATTTTGCCAATCAAATGTTTGCATTGATGGTTAAGGCTGGGCAATATGCACGAGCGATGGAATTGGCGGAGCGCGTGTTTGCAACGCGTTTGGATGCGTCATTATTGGTCAGTTGGATCAGTATTTGTATTGAACATGCCGTTGAATCAGTAGCGCAATCTGTTGATAATGTATTGGTGCAATTGGAGCAACGCTATCCAGCGCAGCCTGATGTGGTGTTGGCGCGAGTACGTTGGATGCGACATCAGGTTGCATCAGAACCTGAGCAAATTGATGCGGCAATGGCTTTATTGAGTCCATACCAAAATCATCCGTTAATTGAGAAATATTCGTTAATCTGGCAGATTGAAAAACAACCGAATTTGGATGAGCAGTTGCGTGCTACATTATTGAATAAAATAAGTTTACAGAATTAGCGAAATGCGGGTAATGCGTAGGGATGATTGAATTTTTTTACGCGGGTTTTCTTTCCTAATTAATTTTTTCGTTGGAAAAAAACACCATGAGTTCACTCAAAGAGTTTGCAGTTGTTTATAGCCAAAATGTCGCTTGGGGCGATATGGATGCGGTGGGTCATGTCAATAATGTCATGTACTACCGCTACATCGAGAGTGCGCGTGTTGAATATCTGACTAAAATTGATGCGATTGGGCAGGGCTTGTCTGCCGTGATTGCGTCGAGCAGCTGTCGTTTTTTGCGTCCTGTTTTTTTTCCGGATGTGTTGGAAATTGGCGTGCAGGTGATTGAAGTGCGCAATTCAGGATTCCGCATGAATTATGTGTTGTATAGCACGAAGCAAAAGCAAATTGTAGCAACAGGCGATGCGATTGCCGTGATGGTGAATGCTTCGACTTTAGGGAAAGCTGCACTTCCTGCTGAATTACGTCAGCGGATTTATGCGCTTGAACAAACTGTCGGCAATGATTTGCTAGGTTCTGAATCTGAAGAGCGTATTGGTTTAACCAGTGGTCTGACTAATGCTGCGCGTTCATTGCGTGATAATTTGCGCGAGAACATCAAAGAGGGACGAGAGACTTTAAAAGAAAATATTGAGAGTATTGTGCCGAGATTGGGTAAGCGGGATTAAAAGTCACTAGATTCATTTTTAGAAAAACTATAGCTCATTGAGCATGTCGAAATGTGCGGCGAAAAGTGTAAATACCTGCGGTTGGCACTTCGACAAACTCAGTGAGCTTTTACAGTTTATAACAGCCTCTTACAACCGCATCTCAATCCCTTGCGCAGCCATATAACGCTTCGCTTCTGGAATCGTATATTGCCCAAAGTGAAAAATACTCGCTGCCAAAACCGCATCCACGCCACCGAGCAATACGCCATCTGCTAGATGTTGCAAGTTCCCCACACCGCCCGAAGCAATCACTGGAATGTTCACTTTTGACGTGATGCTTTTCATCAAGCCAAGATCATAACCAGCCTTCGTACCGTCCGCGTCCATACTGGTGACTAGCAATTCGCCTGCGCCAAGTCCCACCATTTTGATGGCCCACTCGACGGCATCAATGCCCGTTGGTTTACGACCACCGTGGGTGAAAATTTCCCATTTTCCGTCTGCGACTTTCTTGGCATCAATGGCGACAACGATACATTGCGCGCCAAAACGTGATGATGCTTCACCGACAAACTCAGGTGTGAATACGGCGGCGGAATTGATCGACACCTTATCAGCGCCTGCATTTAACAGTTGACGAATATCATCCACTTTACGCACGCCACCGCCTACGGTGAGCGGAACGAAAATGGATTCTGCCATGCGTTCAACGGTGCGATAAGTCGTATCGCGACCATGCGCAGTCGCGGTAATGTCGAGGAACGTGATTTCATCCGCACCTTGATCGTTATAGCGGCGTGCGACTTCGACTGGATCGCCAGCATCGCGAATATCCAAAAATTGCACACCTTTCACAACGCGACCATTGTCGACATCTAGGCAGGGGATAATACGTTTAGCCAGCATATTTAAAGTCCAATCACACGCAATTATTTAACGGATGCTTTAGCGAATTGATAAAAGCACGCTATATTACCAAAACTTGATTGTTGACATTGATTTTTTATTTCTGAGTTTTATTTATGTCGGTCTACACGGTTTTGATGTTGGAAGCGGTACAAGCCTTCGCACAGCAGTTTCATTTAACCGTTTCTCAGATTACGCCGATTCAAAATGGCATCGAAAATAGTAATTATTTCGTCACGTTAAATGATGGGCGCGAGTTGGTGTTGACGCTGTTTGAAGAGTTGTCAAAGACCGAAGCGGAAGTGCTATCGCGGCTTATGGAGCGTTTGTTTGTGCAAGGTTTACCTGTTGCCGTGCCTCTGGCGGATTCATCGGGTGTGCGTATCCATACCTTGGCAGATAAACCTGCTCAATTCGCTCCACGTCTCGCGGGGAGTTCGCCTATGCAACCGAATGCAGTGCAAGCGGCACAAATGGGCGCGGTATTGGCGCAACTGCATTTGGCTTTGAAACATGATCCGTTGCCACAAGAACAGACTCCGAAAACTGAATACAATCAAGTTTGGTGGGAAGTGAGTAAAGATGAATTAAAGCCGTCCTTATCGTTAGAGGATCAGCAACTACTTGATCAAGTGTTTGTGAGATTTAGCGAGGAGAAACAGCATTATCCAAACTTGCCACAAGGGTTAATTCATGGGGATGTATTTCGGGATAACACTTTGTTTGTTGGTGATGACTTGAGTGCGCTGTTGGATTTCACAACAGTGACACATGATGATTGGTTGATGGATATTGCGATTACAATCAATGATTTTTGTACAAACTATCCTGATGTCAGTTTGGATATGAATCGCTTTAATGCCTTTATCAATGCGTATAGTGATGTTCGAAAAATGACTGATCAGGAAAAATTAGCATTGCCAATTTATCTGGTCATGGCGGCGTGTCGGTTTTGGGTGTCGCGTTTGCAGATTGCTGTGCGTAATCATTTAGAAAGTCGTGTGAATGAGGATGTCTTGCAAAAAGATCCTGATGAAATGCGACGGATGGTGGTGGAGCGTTTAAAGGCTTATTAGTTTTGCTGTGTATATGGTTGAAATATATTATAAAAGGTAAATCATTGTGCAAATGATCATTTCTGTTCTTATCCTTATTGTGGCAGTGATTCATCTTTTGCCACTCAGTGGTGTGTTGAGTGCCAAGCGCCTGTCCGCGTTATATGGTTTATCTTTTCAAGAACCTAATTTAGAAATACTCATGCGGCATCGAGCAGTTCTTTTCGGTTTACTTGGCGTGTTTTTGTTTTATGCGGCTTTTCATGCTGAACTTCAGCCTATCGGTTTTATTGCGGGTTTCGTGAGCGTTATCTCTTTTATTTTGATCGCTTGGTCTGTCGGTGGTTATAATGCCTCCGTGCGCAAGGTTGTGGTTGCAGACGTGGTCGCGTTGGTTTGTCTGGGGACTGCAGCGGTGCTCTATTCGATACTAAATTTATGATATGAACATATAAAACGTTTCAACCAATATAAGTTGAGCGTGTATGAAATTGACTGGGAATGAATGTGAAAATCTTTGAGTTTAAGAATAATAATTTTGATTTGATCCGGCTACTTGCAGCAATACAAGTTGCATTCGTTCATGGCTATGAGCATTTTGGCATTCATCAGAATCAATGGTTAATCAGCGTTCTTTCAATGTTCCCTGGCGTACCAATATTTTTTGTTGTCAGTGGTTTCCTTATATCAGCATCACTCGAAAGAAGCTCCTCAATTAAGTCCTATATCAAAAATAGATTCTTGCGAATTTATCCGGCACTTTGGGGATGTTTTATTATTTCTGTTTTAACCATTTTTATCTTTTTTAAACCACAGTGTTCAGTCACTGAGTTTCTGAAGTGGGTGATTGCGCAAGTCACGATTGGGCAATTTTATAATCCTGATTTCTTGAGAGGTTATGGTGTAGGCGTGGTCAATGGAAGTTTATGGACGATTCCCGTTGAGCTTCAGTTTTATATTATTCTTCCATTTATTTATATTGTATTCAATGGCATAAAATGGAATAACGTCTTCATTACTTTGTTTATTATCGTACTGGTGATTGTTAATCAAATCTTTGTGGGTTTATTATCCGCAGATCAAAGCATGTTGTTGAAGCTTTTTGGAGTAACCGTACTCCCGTACTTATATATGTTTTTCTTTGGTGTTTTATTGCAAAGAAATTTAGGGTTTGTAGTCAAGTTTCTAGAGAATAAAGCATTATATGTGTTTGCGGCATACCTGTTGTCCGCATTGATATTTTATTTCCTTGGGTTGAAGTTTCAAGGAAATTATATTAACCCAATATCGGCTTTAATCCTGTCATTCCTCACCATTTCTCTCGCTTATACACGCGTAGATTTATTTGGGCGCATCTTGAGAGGGAATGACATTTCCTATGGTGTATATATTTATCATATGGTTGTGGTGAATGCCTTTGTACAAGTCGCTATGTTCTCTCCTGAAATCAATCTAGTTACGATGTTAGTAATCACGATCATTCTGGCGTTACTTTCTTGGAAGCTGATTGAGAAGCCAGCCTTGTCTCTTAAGAAGTATTCCATTAAAGGCAATATAAATAGTCCAAGTGCGTCTTAATGGTTGGTTTTAGAGCCGAAGGGAGCTCTATTGTGGAAGTCATGTCTTTTGTTGATCACTGCTTCAACTGAAAATTAAAATTAATTATATACAATAGGGTTTTAGGAAGTGATTAAATATTTTTTGATATTCTTTCTTTGTACTTTTAACATTGCAAAAGCGGCTGATGTTGATCCGATATTTGGAAAGTATGTTTATAGTGGGTACAAAGTATCTTTCTTAGATGGACGTGTCCTTACCTTAAGTCAGCTTGGTGCAAAGAGTGCCCAGATTGAATTTCGTCCGAATATGACAGTTCGGATGGAAATGAAAATGCTTGATGGTACAACTCATATTTCGGAAGCCAAGATTTTGGAATCGCATCATCAAGGAACCTCTGGAAGTATCGTCGAAAAATGGCCTGAAGTGAGTTATCCAGTGACGCTGAGCTATAAGCGTAATGCACATGGTTTGTCTTATGTGATCAGTTTTAATAATCACGCAGATCCGATGAGATATGGTGGAAGGGAAGAGGCAGTTTTAACGAGGATTAGTAGTCGTTAAGTCGTTGTGCATAACTGCTTAGTTATGAAATTTGGTCAAGCAGCTGAAATTAGTGCTTGACCCATTCCCAAAAATCCCGTAATTTCTACCCATAATGAAATCTACACATGCGGTTTTCGCCCTTCTTTTAACAGGCTCTTTTAGCCTGAATCTGCTGCTGCGCGTCGCGCGCATATAATTTTTCACCTCACCCCCTAGCTATTTTATAGCCACTCGATTCTAAGTCTTGTCGATTAATCGTGCTTTCAGTTTATTTCTGAATTGCTCAAAGACTGACTCTAATCGCACCCTATTTTATTATTTTATCTGCTGATCAAGTTGTCAGCATAAAAACCAAATTTGAAATCAAATATTTAAAGTTTAAAACATTGGAGTAAAGATCATGATGTTGACTGACCCGAGTAAAAAATATCGTCCAGCGTATCAGCGCGTGGATTTACCTGATCGCACATGGCCGAATAACAGCATTACCAAAGCACCAATTTGGATGAGTACTGATTTGCGCGATGGCAATCAAGCATTGTTTGAGCCAATGAATTCAGAGCAAAAATTGCGGATGTTTAAGGCATTGGTCGCGATTGGCTTTAAGGAAATTGAAGTGGCGTTTCCATCGGCATCGCAAACTGATTTTGATTTCGTCCGTGGTTTGATTGAAAACGATCTCATTCCTGATGATGTGACGATTGAGGTGTTGACCCAAGCGCGTGATCATTTGATTGAGCGCACGATGGAGTCGGTACGCGGCGCAAAGCACGTGATCGTTCATGTCTATAACGCCACATCACCCGTGTTTCGTGAAACCGTGTTTAATTTGGACAAAGCTGAGACCAAAAACTTGGCGGTTAAAGCAGCTCAGAAAATCAAAGACATTGCCGCGCAACATCCAGAAACGCAGTGGACATTTCAATACAGCCCTGAAACGTTTACCGCAACCGAGTTGCCATTCGCCAAAGAAGTGTGCGATGCCGTGACCGAAGTGTGGGAGGCGAGCGCGACCAATAAAGTGATTTTGAATTTGCCTGCAACGGTTGAAGTGGCGTCACCGAATGTCTATGCCGATCAAATCGAATGGATGCATCGTAACCTTGCCCGACGCGAAGGCGTGATCTTGAGTTTGCATCCACACAATGATCGCGGTTGTGCAGTGGCTGCCGCAGAATTAGGTGTAATGGCTGGTGCTGACCGTGTGGAAGGCTGTTTGTTTGGTCATGGCGAGCGCACAGGAAATGTAGATTTGGTGACATTGGCGTTGAATTTGTATAGCCAAGGCATTTCGCCGAATCTTGATTTCTCGGATATGAACGAAGTCATTCGTACGGTAGAGGAGTGCACGCGTTTGCCTGTGCACCCACGTCATCCGTATGCGGGTGATTTGGTGTTCACTGCGTTTTCGGGCTCACATCAGGATGCGATTAAGAAAGGCTTCTCGATGCGCAATGAGGACGAATTCTGGGAAATGCCGTATTTGCCGCTTGATCCGAAAGATTTGGGTCGTAACTACGATGCGGTGATTCGCGTGAATAGTCAGTCAGGTAAAGGGGGTATTGCCTATTTACTTGAGTCGAATTATGGCGTGGTGTTGCCGCGTCGTTTGCAGATTGAATTGAGTCAAGTGGTGCAAGTGTTGACCGATACCAGTGGTTCGGAAGTACGTGCGCAGGATATTTGGCAGTTGTTCGAGCAGACTTATATTCAGGTCAAACAGCCGTATCACTATGTCAGTTATCAGCCGAAACATATCAATGAAAGCACTGAGCAAATTACGCTTACTGTTCAACATAACGGCGAACCACAACAGCTCGTCGGTAATGGTAATGGCCCGATTTCAGCCGTGTTAAATGCTTTCAATTTGCAACTCGAAGTTGTGAGTTATGAAGAGCGTTCATTGGGGCAGGGTGCAAATGCGAAAGCGATTGCAGTGATTGAGCTTGTGGATAAAGCGCGGAACGTTTCGACGTTTGGTGTCGGTATTCATGACAATATCACCACGGCTTCGGTGCAGGCGATTATTGCTTGTGTGAATCGTTTGGCGGTGAAAGAGCAGGCGAAAGTGGCTTAAAAGCTAGTCGTTTATTTTGAGTGCAATGTTCGAGAGGTTTCAGCAATCGTGACCTCCCGAACAACTGACATTAGACAAATATGATCTTTAAAATAGTTTTGGATCTTTTTTTCAGAAACCTTTGATTCACAGATGCAGTGCCTTCTAAAAAAGCATTAAACACGTCAGGGCAATTTTTGAGTGCAATTTCAGTGCCGATGATGATCATTTCAAGACTTTCATCTGGGCTCATTGTGATTGAAGACGGCACTGCATCGGGATCATCAATGCTAGACATACAATCAATCCATGCATCAAGATTGTTACCCTGAAATTGAGGGAATCCCAGCGTCTCATTGAAAGCGACATGGAAGGTTTCCAAGTCTTTTATTTTTGTAAAATCTATAATGACTTTCATTGCTTACCCTTTTGATAAATAGATTCAAAGCCCTGCAGGCAAAAACTTCGTCCACACCTGTTGCTTGGTATCCCAATATTCCAATTGATCTAAATCAATCGTATCAAACGTAATCCAATCATCTTTGCCTTGTTTTTCAGAAAACCCAGTGCTGATGAGCAAGTCATCTTCACGAATTTCCATAATCCAACCTTGTAGCACGCGTCCGTCTTTGAGCGGAATGCGATGTTGGTTGCCGAGTTCAGCAAATTCGACCAGTTGTGAACCAATGTCCATCATGAGTTTCCTGTATCTGATTAACGTAAATAAGGGTAGGGATTGGTGGCAACACGGTTTGGGTATAGATAAATGCCGTAGTGCAGATGCGGCGTTGAGGCATTGCCCGTACTGCCGACATAACCCAGTACATCCCCCACTTTCACTTCATCGCCGACTTTATATTTGCCGAAACGATCCATATGTGCATAGTAATGTTGACTCAGCGCGTAGCCTACAATCGTGATGGCATTGCCGCCCCCACCATAACTGCTGATCTTAGAAATAAATCCGTCTGTTGCACTCAGTATTGGCGTACCGCGTTTCGCCATGATATCGATGCCTTCATGCGAACGACCTTGGCTGCGTGCATTGCCCCATGTATCGACGAGTTGTCCGCGCGACACGCCTTCAACGGGCATGGGTAAATGTTTAGGTAATGGTGTTTTTTCCAGTTCTTGGTACAGGCTTGATGATTTACTGACGGAGTTCGATGATTTCTTCGCTGGACTAGAACTACATGCTGTCAGTAGCTCAAGCATCATGATCAATAATAAAGCGGGTATTGTGCGTGAATTCAAAGTGTACGTCGTTCCATATGGTGTTGAAATGAAATAGGTGGTGAGAGAGGTTAGGCTTCTGATTGTGACACATGATAAGTTTAGCGCGCTATAAACGATAGTCATATTGCAAAGATATGACAAAAGTGCTTCTATCAATCGGGCAATGCTGAGTACTGTAATAAAAAAGATATAATTTAAATAAATAAGCAAATACAGAGATTTGAATTATGCAAATGCTTTTGATGAGTCGGGTGGTTTAAGTAATATATCGCATAGATGGCATCTATTTATGTATATGACACGCCACTGTCATAAAAGTTTCATAATTGTAGCGTTTAATGCACCTGTTCACAAAATTCGCTGTTTAACTATTTGGTTTGCCCTTTAGAGGTCTCAATAATGCGTATCAATTCTTTGGTTTTATCGATTCTTATGTCAGCTGTATCTGTTGGCACTGTTCACGCAGGGGACATCATTACTGGTGCAGGTTCTTCTTTTGCGGCACCAATTTTCGCGACATGGGCAGATGCCTATGGCGAAGTAACAGGTTCAACTGTGAACTATCAGTCCATTGGTTCAGGCGCAGGCATCAAGCAAATCACAGAAAAAACCGTAGATTTCGGTGCGTCTGATAAGCCGTTGTCACAAGCAGATTTGGATGCAAAAGGCTTGATTCAATTCCCGACAGTGATGGGTGGTGTCGTTGCGGTTGTTAATCTTAAAGGTGTTGCAGCGGGTCAGTTGAAGTTGACGGGTGATCTTATAGCAAAAATCTATTTGGGCACGATCAAAAAATGGAATGATCCAGCGCTGGTTGCATTGAATCCGTCACTCAAAACGATTGATGCAAATATTACTGTTGTGCGTCGTGCAGACAGTTCAGGAACAACGTTCTTGTTCACTAACTACTTGTCTAAAGTCAGTGCAGACTGGAAAACAAAAATTGGTAGCGATACGACTGTTGCATGGCCAGAAGGTGTTGCTGGTAAAGGCAACGCAGGCGTAGCTTCTTATGTTCAACGTATTAACGGTTCGATTGGTTATGTTGAATACGCATACGCAAAACAATCTAAACTGGCTTATACACAATTACAAAACCGTGACGGTCTGTTTGTCATGCCAGATGACTCAACATTCCAAGCTGCTGCAGCAAATGCTGATTGGGCAAAAGCACAATCATTTGGTGAAATCTTGACTTACCAACCAGGTAAAACCAGCTGGCCAATCACTGGTACTGTGTTTGTATTGATGCAAAAGAAAGCGGTAAAGCCAGCACACAGCAAGGAAGTTTTCAATTTCTTTGAATGGTCATTCAAAAATGGTGCAAGAGATGCAAAGAATTTGGATTATGTACCAATGCCAGCAAGCGTTGTTAAGTTGATCCAAGCTTCTTGGAAGGGTAGTGTTGTGAATCCAACGGGTAAATCAGTTTGGTAATGCGCTGATCGTTTGATGAAAGAAAAGAATCAGGGCTATATCGATGTGTAGCCCTGATTTTGCTTAAAAAGAAAGTATTTTCAAAAAAGCTTTAATGAGCGTCAAATGTACAGAACGGTTTGAAAAGCAGTATTGAGTGGTGCGCAGTCGCGTATAATGGATTGTATTCACTAAATTTATAACTCAGATAGATAAGCCGATTATGATTACTACAGAAGTAACGTCCGCTGCCAGAATATTACGGGTCGAAAACGGTAAAAACGCGCGTTTTCGACTCTATGTACTGGGAATTGCGCTGTTGGTGTTGATAGTGCTCAGCGCTATTATCATGACCCTTGTTGATCAATCGATGCCTGTGTTTAAACAGCTCGGTTTGACTTTTTTTACCACCTCAGAGTGGAATCCAGTTT
Organism: Moraxellaceae bacterium; assembly: GCA_025363155.1. Lineage (GTDB taxonomy): Bacteria > Pseudomonadota > Gammaproteobacteria > Pseudomonadales > Moraxellaceae > Aquirhabdus. The sequence continues at coordinate 37,647 of JANYEL010000058.1, read as the reverse complement.
CAGGTAAGTTTGGTGTTTTGCCTGCGGTCTATGGCACGTTGGTCACTTCCTTTATTGCATTAGCCTTGGCTGTGCCAGTCAGTTTCTTCATTGCATTTTTTCTGACAGAGCTTTGCCCTTATCGTTTCCGTTTGGTACTGAACTCGGTGATTGAACTGCTAGCGGGCATTCCAAGTATTATTTATGGCATGTGGGGTTTGTTTGTCCTCGCGCCACTGCTTGCCGATCATGTACAGCCCGTGTTGACGAATTGGTTTGGTGAAGTGTGGTTGCTGAAAGATATTTTTGGCGGTCCGCCGATTGGTATTGGTTATTTGCCAGCAGCGTTGATTTTGGCAATTATGGTCATGCCTTTTATCACTGCGGTGATGCGTGAAGTGTTTGATGTCGTGCCGAAAGCCCTGAAAGAAGGGAGTTACGGGCTTGGAGCAAATCGCTGGGAAGTCATGTGGACGGTTGTATTACCGCATACTAAGGTCGCACTGACTGGTGGCGTGATGTTGGGTCTGGGTCGTGCACTGGGTGAGACGATGGCGGTGACCTTTATGATTGGTAACGTCAATAATATCAGCGTCGGGTTATTCGATTCGGGTAATAGTATTGCTTCTGTGATCGCTAATGAATTTGCTGAAGCGAAAGACTTGCACATGTCAGCACTGCTTGCTTTGGGCTTAATTTTGTTCTTCATTGCTTTCGTCGTACTGGTGATTGCGCGTGCCTTAATTCGTAAAGTGGAGAAGAGCTAATGGCTACTTACAATATGACTCCATTCTTTGCGTTTAAAAGAAAATTGATTAACCATTCTATTTTGACATTTGCCGTAGTGATTTCCTTGCTGGGTATGGCATTGCCATTTTGGATACTGTTTACAGTGATTGAACGCGGTCTGGATTCTTTTAATTGGGCGTTGATCACTCAAATTACACCACCACCCATGTCAGAAGGCGGTTTGCTCAATGCGATTGTGGGTAGTTTTTTGATGGTTGGTTTGGCGATGTTGATTGCGTCGCCGATTGGTATCTTTACTGGGGTTTACCTCGCGGAATACGGCCGTACCAGTAAGCTCGCGTCGTTGATCCGATTTGTGAATGATGTGTTGTTATCTGCACCATCCATCGTGATTGGTTTGTTTGTGTACATCATCATGGTTGTACCGATGCAACATTTCTCGGGCTATGCGGGTGTGGTGGCACTGGCGATTATTGCTGTCCCTGTCATGGTGCGCACGACCGAAAATATGCTCTTGCTTGTGCCAGATGTGATGCGTGAAGGCTCACTGGCATTGGGTTCAAGCAAACGTCAGGCGATTTTGAAAATCTGTTTGCCTGCCGCGCGAAATGGCGTGATCACGGGCATATTGTTGGCAATGGCTCGGATCAGTGGTGAAACCGCACCGTTGCTTTTCACTGCGCTGAACAGTCCTTATTATTCGACTGATTTGAGCCAGCCGATTGCAAACTTACCGAATACTATTTTCCAATTTGCGATGAGTGCGGATGATGGTTGGATTAGTCTGGCATGGGCAGGTGCTGCGTTGATTTCACTGTATGTGGTGATTATCAATTTGATCGCACGTTTAGTTTTTGCGAGAAATACGGTCGGGAAATAGGAAGTCAACGTCAATGCGGACTTTCATTGAAATTTGAAAAATCCTTATGAAACAGTTTGGTGCTTAGTAAGTTACCGCTGTTTCAAGATGAGACAAACGCTGACTTTCTATCGACAACATATATAGGTAATATTACGATGAACGAGATGACAACTGATAGGCAAATTAAGATGACGACGAATATCCAGCCTCAAGAAACATCAACAGCGCCAACCGAGCGTGCAACTGTACGCACGAATGTTTTGGATCGCGAACTCAGCCGTCCATTAACCAGTTATACCCCTGAAGAAATTGAAGTCGAAACCAAGAACCTCAATTTATTCTATGGTAAAAAACAGGCATTGTTTGATGTCAATATCGTCGTGCCGCGCAAGCGTGTGACTGCGTTTATTGGGCCGTCAGGTTGTGGTAAATCGACGCTACTGCGTACTTTTAATCGGATGAATGATCTGATTGAAGGTTGTAATATCAATGGTGAAATTGTGCTCAACAATCAAAATATTTTTGATCCGAGCGTGGATATCACCAGTCTCCGTCGTCGTGTCGGCATGGTATTCCAAAAAGCCAATCCATTCCCAAAATCAATTTATGAAAATGTTTGCTACGGTTTACGTTTGCAAGGCATTAACAAAAAAAGCATTTTAGATGAAGTTGTTGAAAATTCATTAAAAGGTGCGGCGCTGTGGGATGAAGTAAAAGATCGTCTGAATGAATCTGCGCTTGGATTATCAGGAGGTCAACAGCAACGTCTGGTGATTGCGCGTTCGATTGCGATTGAGCCTGAAGTCTTGCTGCTCGATGAGCCATGTTCGGCACTGGATCCGATTTCAACCTTGAAAGTTGAAGAATTAATTCATGAGCTGAAAGAACGCTTTACGATTCTGATCGTGACTCACAACATGCAGCAAGCGGCGCGTGTGTCTGATTACACCGCGTTTATGTATTTAGGTAAAGTGATCGAACATACCGACACGAATACATTGTTCACCAATCCAAGTCAGAAACAGACTGAAGATTATATTACTGGTCGCTACGGTTGATATTTGGAAGTGGCTCTTTGTGGAAATCATTGAGCCTTTTTAAATTTTAACAACAACATTTTAATAAAACCGTATCGAGGAGGATTCGTTCATGGTCACGACGAAAGAAGGTTTTGGACATCACATTTCCAGTATGTTCAACGAAGATTTGGGTAAGGTTCACGCGCAATTCTTGGCAATGGGTGGTTTGGTCGAATCCCAAGTTGCTGATGCAATGCATGCGTTGTTAGATACCGATCCAGTTCTCGCTGCCAAAGTGCGAGCAATGGATGCAAAAGTCAATGAAATGGAATCTGCGATTGACTCCAATCTGGTACAGATTTTGGCGCGTCGTCAGCCAGCCGCCAGTGATTTACGTATGGTGATTGCGATTAGCAAAGCCAATACTGACCTTGAGCGGATTGGTGATGAAGCCGCCAAAATCGCACGCTTTGCCAAAACCGCCAGTGAAGAAGGCGAGTCACCACGCGGTTACACCGAAACCCGTCATATCGGTAATCAAGTCCGTCTGATGATTCGTGAAGCGTTGGATGCGTTTGCGCGCTTAGATGCTGAGAAAGCACTGCATGTTTTGCAAGCGGATGCTGAAGTTGATCGTGAATATCAAACTGCGACGCGTGCATTGATGACGTATATGATGGAAGATCCTCGTTATATTACGCGTATTATCAATGTGTTGTGGGTGCTACGTTCACTCGAACGTATTGGTGATCATGCGCGCAACTTAGCGGAACAAGTGATTTTTATGGTCAATGGTGCGGATGTGCGCCATACCAGCGTTGAGGAAGTTGAAAAACAAGTGTTGAAAAAGTAACTCTCCACACTGACACAAAAAATCCATTCTTAGTGTGAGCCGAGAATGGATTTTTTATTGGTAGCACATCAAGGTTTTACTTTGCGGCTTCAGGCTTCCAGCCCACTGGACGCTCATAGTCTTGATTAGTCAGGAATTTAGCGCGTTGCTCATCCAGAAATACTTTCGATTCAGGTAGCATGACATTGATACGGTTTTCGTTAATCAAAAGCGTTTGATGTCCCATCCATTCTTGCCATGCTTTTTTGGACACGTTTTCAAAGATGTCCTGACCTTTTACACCTGGGAATGGCGCGAATTCTAAGCCTTCAAGCTCTTGTTGATATTTACGACAAAACACAGTGCGCATGAGCTTTTCCTGATTTAACTTCTGATGTGGTTCTGGGTGTAATGTGAGTTCGGCGATAAACCGATCAATAAGATGTGCTGTTCACCATTTTAGTCTTTCAAGCGGTGAAGTGCTAGGTTAAGCTGAATGAAAGACGCAAGAGGGGCAATTCTTATGGCTCATGTTCAAGTAAATTTAAGAATCAGGGATTATTAAATAATGGCAAGCCCAAGCGCGAATCCTAGGCTCGATCCGCAAACACGCCAAATGATCGCAGAATTGGTTGCAAAGCCGAGTGTCACTTGCACCAATGCCAAACAAGATCTATCCAATATTCCTGTCATCGAGCTACTAGCGACATGGTTTACTGACTATGGTTTTCGTTGTGAAATCATGCATGTTGCAGAAGGGAAGGCGAACCTGATTGCCGTGTTGTCGAATGGCGCATCTGATTTGTCGGGTGGTTTGGTTTTGGCTGGTCATACCGATACGGTGCCTTATGACGGCGAGTTATGGACAGATGATCCATTCACAGTGACCGAGCGTGATGGCAATTTGTATGGGCTTGGCACTGCAGATATGAAGGGCTTTTTTGCGTTAATTTTGCAGGCGATGCGCGCATTACCGAATGCAAAGTTCAAAGCGCCGCTGATCGTGATTGCCACCTGTGATGAAGAAACCTCGATGGCGGGTGCTAAAGCACTGGTTCAAGCAGGGGTTAAAGGTCGTTTTGCGCTGATTGGTGAGCCAACAGATTTAAAACCAGGACGTCTGCATAAAGGTGTGATGCTGGAGCGGATTGTGGTGACGGGGCATTCAGGCCATTCCAGTGATCCAAGTTTGGGGAGTAATGCGCTGGATGCGATGAATGAAGTGATGAATCGTCTCATTCGTTATCGTGATGGTTTAAAAGCAATTCAACAACCAATCTTCGCGATTCCTTATCCGACTTTGAATCTCGGTTGTATTCATGGTGGTGATAACCCGAATCGGATTTGTGGTTTGTGTGAGCTTCAATTCGATGTGCGTACTTTACCGGGTATGAAAATGCAGGATATCCGCGAAGAGATTCGTCAGTTGATCGCGGATATTGCGCCAAAGTTTGGTGTGTCGTTGTTGTATGAGCCAGCTTCGCCAGGTGCGCAGTCCGCTGAAACGCCAGCAGATTCGCCCTTTGTCCGATATATTGAGCAGTTGACGGGTGATACAGCAGGATCACTAGCCTTCGGTACAGAAGCACCTTATTTCCGTCAGTTGGGTATGGATACGGTGATTCTAGGGCCAGGTCGTATTGAGCAGGCGCATCAACCTGACGAGTATATTCCGATTGCCAATATTGAGCCGATGGTAGGATATTTGAAGCAATTGATTGAGTATTATTGTGTGATGGGTGAGGCGGGTTAAGTATTTATAGCTAATAATATTTAAAACTCTAAAAGAAATAAAAATTTTAATTGTATTTAAGGATTGAGTTTGTATGTTTTACAGAAAAGATTATCTGTGCTCAAAAATATGTTTTTTATTAGTAATTTCATGTTTGTCAGCATCTTGTTCAAAGAGTATGTCAACCAGCAGCATGTGTCGTAATGAAGCTCAAAAAGGGCAGTTATATAAAGGAGTATTGAAAGGCAGTCCCGTCGTTGATATTGGCAAAGAGTTAAATCCTGATATTTTTTCTATTACTGAAAAAGTATTGGCTCTACCAGTTCTGTCTTCTAAAGATGATATAACCGACGCAATGGGGCGTAAACTAGAAAGGGTTATTGAAATGATGGGTATGAGTCAGATGCGTTGGGTTTTTCCTAAACCTTCTAATAATATTATTGTAGATGTTTCTGTTTATGAAAATTGTATTTCAAGCATCAATGTTTCTAGCTTTGTAAAAGGTGAGATGACTTTTTATCATAGAGAGAATAATCATCAATTTAATTAATATGATGACAAGTATCTTTACTGACTAGATTCATTGAGGTTTGGAGTAAAGTTAAAGCTAATTTGAAAATGCTAGTAAGCTGAGGCAAGTCCTCAGCCTTCAATAATTATTTCAATTTCATCCTTTTTTCTTTCCCAAGCCACACTCACCACATGCTCATCCAAAACAAAACTCTTATATTGCCACTCATCAAGCAATGGATGAGTAAGTGTGTCTTTTACATTTTCTGTATTCAGCGTATTTAAGTCCAAACGAATACCAAGGCCATGTGCCTTTAAAACAGCTTCTTTGCGCGTCCAAGTTTTGAGCCATTGTTCATGGGCTTGTATGGATGATAGTTCTGGATTTTTCCAAACCTTCATTTCTGTGGCATCAAAAGTACGTGCAGCTAAAGTCTGTTCTTTACGGGTTTTACTTTTATCTTCAATATCAATGCCTAGTGGAATTTCGTCCAAACTCCAAACCATTACAAACGCTTCTTGGCTGTGTGAAATATTAAAGCTAATTTTTTGATCCGCAAGATAAGGTTTGCCGTGAGCCTCTTTTTCAAAGAGGAGTTGTTCGGGTGCAACATTTAAGGCTTGAGCAAGTAATTCACGTCGCCAAGCGCGTGCTAACTGCTGATTTCTTCGCAATATAGGATGTCGTGCAATACCTTCCTCATCCGCAGCCGTCAATAATGCCAACAACCGCGATTCCTCGGCTGGCGTGATTTCAGCAAAATGGCGGACGACAAGATGAATGATAGACATGGATTGTCATGTGGATTGAATAAGGTGGGGATAATATACCGTTTTTATGTTGTGATAAATCTATGGATTACAGTGAGAATGATGTGCGGCAAGGTTTTTTCCTGCTAACATCGACTTATAGCATTTGCAGTCAGCATTAGACTAAGCCATTTAAAAAAGCACGGCTAATGCATTTTACAGCGTTCAGTTTGCAGCAGGATTTTCCCATGTCAGATGATTTTCTATCCCCAGATACCATGACCGACAATTATGTTCATTGGTTCCGTAATTCTGCGCCGTATATCAATGCGCATCGAGGAAAAACTTTTGTCCTGATGTTTGGTGGCGAAGCGGTAAATCATGATAATTTCCGCAATATTATCCATGACATCGCGTTGTTGCATTCACTCGGAATCCAGTTGATTCTGGTGCATGGCGCGCGTCCACAAATTGATGAAAATTTAATTGAATACGGTTTAACAACACCGATTCATGATGGTTTGCGCGTGACGACCCGTGAAGCACTGCGCTGTGTGCTGGATGCGGTGGGTTCAATTCGTTTGGAAATAGAAGCATTGCTGTCGATGGGTTTGGCGAATTCACCAATGTACGGTGCGCGGATTGATGCGGTATCGGGTAATTTTGTGACTGCGCGTCCGTATGGCGTACGTGATGGCGTGGATTTCAAACTGACGGGTGAAGTACGTTCGGTTGATACCGAGGCGCTGCAAAAGAGCTTGGCGAATCGCAATATCATTGTTTTAGGGCCGACAGGTTATTCGACAACTGGTGAGGTATTTAATCTCCTTGCGGAAGAAGTTGCTGTTGAAACGGCGATCACCATCAAAGCTGATAAGTTGATTTTCTTGGGTGAGCATGAAGGTATTTCGGGCAAAGACAATCGTTTGCTTCGTGAGTTGATTCCGAACGAAGTCGATCAATTCTTACGTAATAAAAAACTCGATACAGAAATTTTGCGCCATATGCATGGTTCTGCGGATGCGTGTCGTGGCGGCGTTCGTCGTGTGCATATCATTTCTTATGCGCGTGATGGGGCATTGCTACAGGAACTTTTTACTCGTGACGGTTCAGGCACGTTGGTCAGTAATGATCCATATGAAGAAATCCGTACCGCTGATATTGATGATGTGGTTGGTCTGATTGAGTTATTGCGTCCGCTCGAAGAAGAGGGGATTTTGGTTCGTCGTTCACGTGAACGTTTGGAAACTGAAATTAGTCAGTTTGCGGTCGTTGAACGTGATGGGATGATCGTTGGCTGTGCTGCGTTGTATCCGATTCCTGCGCAACCGAATGAGCCGCCTGCTGCGGAAATTGCATGTGTGGCGATTCATCCGAGCTATCGTAATTCAAATCGTGGCGCGGAATTGCTCGATTATCTCGAAGCCAAAGCACGTAATAAAGGCATTAAAAATCTGTATGTGTTAACTACGCGCACAGCGTTGTGGTTTATCGAGCAAGGCTTTGAGCCGACTGAAGTGGATGATATGCCAGAGGCACGTCAAGCGATGTATAACTATCAGCGTAATTCGAAGGTGTTTGTGAAGCGCTTGGGGTAGTGATGTATTGCTTTGAAGTCTTTCCCTGCGGGGAAAGATTTAGATAGGGGGGCTTTTGATCTGGTTTTCAGCATAAAGTCAAAAGCCCCCCTAACCTAACCTTTCCCCGCAGGGAAAGGGACTCTGGAAATACTTATTCTAATGTTCTAAAGTCTGATTCATGAAAACTACAATAAAAACAAATAGAGCAAGACTGTTACGCAAAAACATGACTGATGCTGAACAAGCGTTATGGCAGAGAATTCGCTTCAATCATCTCGGTGTTAAATTTCGCAGACAGACTCCAATTGATCGCTACTTCGTTGATTTTTATTGTCATGAGTTTGGCTTGGTCGTGGAGTTGGATGGTTCTCAACACATGAATCAAGCAGAATATGATGAGCAAAGAACTCGTTACTTGCAAGGTTTAGGACTGCGTGTAATTCGGTTTTGGAATAATGATGTTTTGTTGAATATTGAGGCTGTGCTTGAAGAAATCATTGCAAGCCTTGAAAGTGTTCCAAGGCTCTGAAGTCTTTCCCTGAGGGGAAAGATTTAGATAGGGGTGCTTTTGATCTGGCTATTGCTGCATAAAAATCAAAAGCCCCCCTAACCTAGCCTTTCCCCTCAGGGAAAGGAACTCTGGGAAAGCTAGCTTAACCCTGCAACAAACTCACATCTGCCACGCTCAAGAACAGAGCGCGAAGACGAGTCAGCAAGCGCAAACGATTTAAACGCAACGCGGCATCATCTGCATTGACCATGACACTTTCAAAGAACGCATCAATTGGCGCGCGCAGTGCTGCAAGTTGTGACAGAGCAGGCGTGTAGTCTGATTTTGCAAGCAGTGGATGTACTTGTGGCTCAAGCGTTTCCAATGTCTCGTATAAAGCTTTTTCTGCTGGTTCAACGAGTAGAACTGCATCAACTCCACCAACACTGACTGTTTCTTTCGCCAGAATATTCGCGACACGTTTATTCGCGGCTGCAAGCGCAGTGGCTTCAGGCAATGCACGGAAATGCTGAACGGCACGAATGCGTTGATCGAAGTCGAGTGGTGATACTGGATTCAATGCTTGAACTGCCAGAATCACATCGACTTGCATGCCTTGGTCTTCGTACATTGAGCGATAACGGCTCTGTAAGAATGCATTCGCATCAGTCAATGTTTTTGCTGGGTTTTCAATTTTTGAACCGTAGTTAGTCACTGCGTGCTCAACCAAATCAATGAGGCTTAACGTCAAACGTTTCTCAATCAAAATCCGCAAAATCCCAATCGCAACGCGGCGCAGACCGAACGGGTCTTTGTTACCTGTTGGTGGTTGGTTAATGCCGAAAATACCTGCAAGCGTATCTAAACGATCAGCCAGCGCAATGCTCACGCCAGTCAACGTTTGTGGCAAAACATCGCCTGCGAATTTTGGTAAGTATTGCTCACGAATTGCTTCGGATACGTCCGAAGGAGCACCTTCAAGCGCAGCGTAGTAACTGCCTGCAATCCCTTGAAGTTCTGGGAATTCACCAACCATTTCTGATGCAAGGTCGCATTTCGAGAGTTTGGCAGCTTGCGCGGTATGTTCTACGTTCGCGCCAATTTGTGTTGCGATGTAACTTGCCAGCGCAGCAATGCGTTCAGTTTTATCCCACAACGTACCGAGCTTCGCTTGGAATACGCGATTCGCCAGTTTCTCTTGGCGCGCAGCTAACGGTTGCTTCTGATCTTGTTTAAAGAAGAATTCCGCGTCGGTGAGACGTGGACGCACAACTTTTTCATTACCCAAAATAATCTGCGTTGGGTCTTTGCTTTCGATATTCGACACGGTAATGAAATACGGTTGCAGCTTGTCTTTGGCATCAACTAAGCAGAAGTATTTCTGATTGTCTTGCATGGTTGAAATCAAGGCTTCTTGTGGCACATGCAGGAAGCGTGATTCAAAAGTCGCACGTAGCGCGACTGGCCATTCAACCAAACCTGTGACTTCATCGCGTAAGTCCGCAGGTACAAGAGCAATTGCATTGACTTCAGTTGCGAGTTTTTCAACTTGTCCATCAATCAACTGTTGGCGTTCATCAAAATCCGCAACGACATACGCGGCACGCAGCGCAGAGAGATAGTCATTCGCTGATTTCAGTTCAATTGCAGCAGGCGCGTGGAAACGATGACCGTAGGTCAAGTTGCCGCTGACAAAATCTTGAATCGTCGCAGGAATGATTTGAGTGTCTTTCATCAAGACAACCCATTGCACAGGACGCACGAATTCTGTACGGCTTGCCGCTGAACGCATACGTTTTGCGATTGGCAGTGCATTCAATGATTCTTGCAACAAGCTTGGCAATAACTCATCAAGCGATTGACCTGTGACGGTCTTGCGATGAACAAGCCAATCGCCTTTGTCTGTTGGGATGCGGATCAGGTCAGAGACTTCGACGCCCGCACCTTTAGCAAAACCAATCGCAGCAGGAGTAGGTGTTCCATCAGGCTTGAACGCGCCAGCAACCGCAGGACCACGACGTTCTTCGACACGATCAGGTTGATGACCTGTGATGTCTTCGATCAAAATCGCAAGGCGACGTGGTGCAGCGTAAGCATTGATTTTTGCAAATGGCAAGCCAGCGCTGGCGAGGCGAGTGGTGACTTCTGAGAGCAATGCATCACGTAAAGTTTTTAAGCTTTTTGGCGGGAGTTCTTCACAGCCTAATTCAAAGAGTACGGTGTGTAGGCTCATTTCGACTTCTCCGCTTTTTCAGCATCTTTATCCAGTTGTGCCTGCTCTTGTGCTTTTTCGGCTGCCATTTTTGCCAATACTTCATCACGGAGTGCTGGCTCAGCCATTGGGAAGCCGAGCTTCGCGCGTGAGTCGACATAGCTTTGGGCAATCGCACGTGCGAGTCCGCGAACACGCAAAATATAACGCTGACGCTCAGTGACTGAAATCGCGCCACGTGCATCGAGCAAGTTAAAAGTATGCGAGGCTTTGATGACCATTTCATACGCTGGTAAAGGCAATTCAGCTGCCATTAAACGGTTCGATTCACTTTCATAGAAATCAAACAGTTCAAACATTTTTTCGACATTGGCATGTTCAAAGTTATAAGTCGATTGTTCCACTTCGTTTTGGTGGAAAACATCGCCATAAGTGACCGTACCAAACTGACCGCGTGTCCACACTAAGTCATAAACCGAATCAACACCTTGCAAATACATCGCCAGACGCTCAAGTCCGTAGGTAATTTCACCTGTGACTGGGTAGCATTCTAAACCGCCAACTTGTTGAAAGTAAGTGAATTGCGTCACTTCCATGCCGTTCAACCAGACTTCCCAACCTAAGCCCCACGCACCCAGCGTTGGTGACTCCCAGTTGTCCTCGACGAAGCGAATATCATGGGTCAACGTGTCGATGCCGATGGCTTTCAGCGAGTCGAGATAGAGCTGTTGGATATTTGTTGGATTTGGTTTGAGCACGACTTGGAATTGATAGTAATGCTGCAAGCGGTTTGGATTTTCGCCATAACGTCCGTCTTTTGGACGGCGTGAAGGCTGCACGTATGCGGCATTCCACGTTTCAGGGCCAAGCGCACGGAGGAACGTTGCTGTATGGAACGTTCCTGCGCCCATTTCGAGATCATAGGGCTGGAGTAGGACGCAGCCTTGATTGGCCCAGTAATTTTGCAGGGCAAGAATGAGTTCTTGAAAGGTCAGATTAGAGATAGCTTGGCTTTTTTGAGTGGTCGAAGCGGTGCTCATGGCAATCCATGCGAAAAGTGAAAAAATTGGTGGGTAGTATAGTGAATTTTGAGGGGATTTTCACGGGGGAATGTTGTTTTGAAGATGTTGCTAAGTAGTGAGGGCATGTGGGTTGCACTGATGGCAAACCCACATGTGTTTGATTGACGGCTGCGATTATCCTAGTGCATACGTGTCCAAGTAAATGGACCAAACGCGTTGGCACTGGCAGAGACATTTTGTACTGGATCAACAGTGAGCTTGAGCCATTCCAACGGTGCAGTACTACCATGCACTACTATGCGATGGAAATTGCTCAGACTGTAGCCATTTGGTTGACTGTCATAGGCATCATTACTGCACGCCGTGGCAGTCACACCTGCTGAAGGCTCAATGACACAAGGCGCTTTTTGCATCAACGGATTGTCCGAGCGGTAGTTGTGAGAATCACCGTTGATCATTAGTACAGGTTTGCTAAAAGCAATAGACAGGCTGGCAACACGATCCAAAAATTGCTTGTATTGTGTAAGGTGAGCAGGGTTTTTACCATCGACATCCCACATGTCAGCTTGTGCCATGATTACTACTGCCGCATCACCATTTGCCTTGGCTTTTTTGAAAGCGACATCAAGCCAGCGCAAGTTTGCAGCAGAACGGTTAGCGACTTCCTGCGCTTGAACCGGAGTCATGATAGGAGCCCCGTACCAAGGATCAGTGTCGTTGTTGGAACCGCCAGGGATGTTTAGCGTCAACATCATCACACCTGATTTTTCAACCCAGACGTTTTCAACATAGTTCTTGTCGGTGGGGAAGGCGGTGTCATATTCTAGTGCCTGCGAATGTACGTCCATGCCACTACCAAATGCCTTGCCTGGATTAGGGAAGAAAATGTTGCGAACTAAATCAAGATTAGATACAGGGTCACCACCAGCATAGTCAATGAGCTGACCCGTACTGTCCAATTTATAGTCAATCGCATTGGTAGTAGCATTGTAGACGCCTCCACCTTGGGCAGCCTTGTGGCAATCTGACCACTCGTTATCACCAGGTGTGTAGATCAGTGGTGTCTTGAACCTTAAGTATTGATCACGAATAGAAAGGTTGTAGTTGAGGGTACAGTATTGTTTACCAGAATGAATGTCTCCAGCGTGCAGTACCATGGACACATCGGTGTCAGCGTTGATCTTGCTGATAAAGGCGGGATTTGCATCAAATAGGACTGTATCGGTTGGGCTGGTTCCGTAAGGCTGATCGCCAATCACGGCCATGCTGAATTTGGCTGAAACTGGGGTTGGGACTGTGTTGTTATTATTAGATTCGTTGCTATTGTTGTCATTACAGCCTGCAAATAGTACTGGCGTTAGACATAAAAGTGTTTTTACAAAATGTCGCATTCCTTGTCTCCTTGTGGGTGGGTGAAGATATTTGGATGACAGTTGTTAGTGGCAGAAAATATCTATATAAGATATAAAATACATGTGGTTAGCACTAGGATCTGTTCCAAGCTTTTAAGTAATAAAAGTTATGAAATCATAGGAATGGTGTATGACAGAGGCATGACGTCTTGATGACATTGTTGTTGAGTGCCATGCCAGTGAATACGACTCTTGTCTTCTTCTCTGGGAGAGACGAATGAACGGATAGTTTCAAAATTGAGCTGATTAGAGGAATGTATTAGACGTTGTGAATGGGTTTTAACCCACCCTGCGGGCAAAAAAAACTTGCCCATCGGACAAGTTTTTTCACTTCAAACAATCATTTATTTTTGTTGATTGCCCATCGAAGCACCAACACTGCCGCCTAAAGTTGCACCTAATGCCGCACCTTCTGCACCACCAATCATTTCACTTCCAACATACGCGCCGACACCGCTGCCAATTGCAGCTTTAAGTGTGGTGCGACTGTCATAGCCTGCTGTTGTGCCAGCGAGGCCAGTACCTACCGCTGCACCGATTGCTGCACCACGAGTGCCACCACTTTGATGCCCAACCGCTGCACCCGCCGCGCCTGATGCAGAAAGAGCCGCCATTTGCTGTTGTTGCGGAGACATTGACGAACACGCGCCCATCATGAGGCAGCTTGTTGTAATCGCAGCTAAAGTGAATGTTTTTGCAAAATTTAAAGTTTTCATCATGTTCATTATTCCAATTAATTCCTAACTAAGAGCCAGATGGATTCTAACCTATCCTACATTTCAATCAACCATACTTCCGTTTCACCACAGTCATCAACCAAGCGATAATTGCCCCAAGCGTCGCAATCGCCATGTCTTTATGTGCATCCCACATATCACCTTGCTGACCGTTATAGTTTTCAGCGTCTTTAGGTGACATATCAATCGCTACTAACCATTCGATCAATTCATAAAATGCACCAGAAGCTAATACGAATTGAATAACTAGAAATGCAATTTGTCCACGTCGAGCATTGGGCAACCAAACCGAGAAACAATCAAAAATGATTTTATAGAGGAGTAATCCATAAGAAAGATGCACTAAGCGGTCGTACATATTGCGCGACCAGCGAAAATGCGCATTCAAATCAAATTGAAATAACTGTTTGATCCAGTCGTTATACGGCACAAAAGAGTAAAGATAATGCGCACCAAGCACATGAATTAATAAGAAAATAATTGATAGTGTAAAGCCTGTGCGACTCACAAAACCTTTAAAGGTGAGCCAAAGGATAATGCCTACCCCTAAAACTGTTCCCGTTTGGTGTAATAAGTATGCTGGCATTTCAAGCGGGTGAATACTTCCAATAGCACATGCGAAAATAAGCAATCCCAGCCAACGCCAATGGAAGGTATCAGGTTTACCAAATCTTGTGCCAGTTTTTTTGGGGAAAGGTGTTACGTTTGGCATAACAGCATCCTTGTCTTTATATTTAAGTACGAATTATTAATCATTCTACATGTTTAGATTAAACCCTAAATTACATTGAGATGTGGGAAAACCGCAACGATTTATTCATCAATAACGCGAATCAGATGCGAATTTTAAATGAAGGGTAAATATTGTACTCTGCTTGAAAATCGATACTTGTCGAAAACGACCATTGTCAAAAAATCGACTCACACTGATTACGCATGAAGGTCGATTCATGCGATACGAGTTGGTGGTTAAATTATCTGAGGCGATATCGCTGATGTCCGAAAAATTAATACTGAACTGTGAGCGTGTTGCGATTGCGCTCTCTGTCATCAATGGCATTGGATTGCTGAGTGCATTTGTATTGCCGACGATTGATCCGGGTGTATTAGGTGTTGCTGCCTTCGCATTGATCTCTGTTGTGTTGTGCATTACACACGCAGCGGCGACGAAGGGTTGGAGGAAAGCACTCGCGTTTACTGTGATTTCCTTTGCGATTTCTTGGTTAGTTGAATTCATTGGTTGTAATTGGGGCTGGTGGTTTGGCGATTATGGCTATACCGATGTGCTAGGTTTTTCGGTCGGTAATGTGCCTTTATTAGTGTTTTTTTCGTGGGAAGCATTGATCCTATCCGTCACTGTTGTTGGTTGACCATGTGATGGGCAAGCAACGCGTCAATGCGACCAAAAATCAAGCATTCGCAAGAATCATCGTAGCTTCATTGGCAACGGCTTGGGATCTGATGGGTGATCCGCTGGCAGTCCATCTTAATTGGTGGACTTGGGATAATGGTGGCCAAGGTATGCCGAATATGGCGGGTGGCGTACCCTTTAGCAATATGTGTGGCCGGGCTGGCGCGGTATTTATTATCAGCATGTTGTATCGCTGGTTGTATCCAACGAATCCATCGGCAAAAGAAATATCATCGCGCTCACCGCTGTTGTTTGCCGTGTCGCTTTATACCGCTTGGTTCTGTTCAGTCGCGTATAGCTTGATTCACAACGGTTTGTTTGAGCCTTTGTTTATCGGTGTTTACAGCATGGGAATGGTGGTTATATTTTGCTGGAGTCGCTATTTCTTTCATGATGAGGAAGCTGGAAAAGGTTTGATTCTTCAAGCTCTTGTAAAGTAATGAATGGTGAGTAAAAAAATACCCCAGAAGTGAACTGACCCCAAAAAGTTAATCGTTTCTGGGGTATTTTTTATGAATGAGGTTTGGACTTTAAAAACCCAAAGCAGGTAGTTTCGGCTCGCTGTTATGCCAAGTCCGTTGCTGGCAACACTACAAATGCACCTTCGAGATGACCCACCTCTTGACCATCACATTCAAGAAACGAATTCACTGAAAGGCGTGCCATGCGGTTTCTTGCTAACGCACTGACCAATTTTGACCATGCTTGCTCATCGATATTCTGAGCCGTTGCAGTAAATCCAGCGGTAATGGGTTTGTCGTAATGCATGGTATTTTTATGAATGACGATATGACCTTTTAAACCGAAATGTTCCAATCGTGAGTAAACTAAGCACCACGCCGAGAGAATCGCGACTGCCGATGCACTGCCGCCAAAAATCGTATCCATATGATTGATATTGGGTTCTAGTGGCGCATAGAGCACAACTTTTTCAGCGGATGCCGCGCGGACTTCAATTGCCATCGCATTGGAAAGCGGAATTTCGGAGCGTACGTACTTCTCTAATTTTTTAATATCCATAGTAATATTAATTGCCCAATCGTTTTTACAGTGTGCGAGACGGATAGTTGCGGCGTGTGTGCGAGTCATTTAATGCGCAGTGATTTTTACAGGTGAGCGTAACCTTGTACAGCGCATTTTCGACCATTAAATTTTGAGGGTGATCAAAACTGCCAATTGAACTGGCGTTGTTTGCCTATGTCATTATTTTAGAAGTTATTCTCAAAAATGATGTTTACAAAAAATAGCGCCCTAAAATTAGATTCTTAGGGCGCTATTTACGAATGGATTAATTGGGTTAGATCAGACGCGAATCTGACCATCTCCCAGCACAATCCACTTCTGTGAAGTTAAGCCTTCTAAGCCGACAGGTCCACGTGCATGGATTTTGTCAGTTGAGATGCCAATTTCAGCACCTAAACCATATTCAAAGCCATCGGCGAAACGACTGGAAGCATTGACCATCACCGAGCTTGAATCAACTTCGTTCAAGAAGCGACGGGCAAGGGCGTAGTTTTCAGTCAAAATGACATCGGTGTGATGCGAGCCATAATGATTGATATGCGTCATAGCTTCATCAATGCCATTGACCACTTTAATCGCTAGAATCGGTGCAAGATATTCTTCATGCCAATCCTGTTCAGTCGCAGGAATTGCATCACTCAAAATGCTGCAAGTCGTTTCATCACCGCGCATTTCCACACCTTTCTCGCGATACAGTGCTGCGATTTTCGGTAAAAATTCCGCTGCAATCGGTGCGTCAACCAATAAGGTTTCCATGGCATTACACACGCCGTAGCGATGGGTTTTTGAATTCAAGCAGATAGGTAATGCTTTAACCAAATCCGCTTGACGCTCAACAAACACATGGCAGTTGCCATCTAGATGTTTAATCACGGGCACGCGTGCTTCACGGCTGATGCGTTCGATCAAACCTTTGCCGCCACGTGGAATAATCACATCAACGTATTCACTCATTGTTACCAAAATGCCGACTGCTGCGCGATCAGGTGTATTGATCACTTGCACGCTGGCCTCTGGTAAATTCGCGGCTTTTAAACCCGCTTGAATGCTTTTTGCAATCGCTTGGTTAGAATGAAATGCTTCCGAACCACCGCGTAAAATAATCGCATTACCTGATTTCAATGCAAGTGAAGCCGCTTCCAAAGTCACATTTGGACGTGATTCGTAAATCATACCGACGACACCAAGTGGTACGCGCATTTTGCCGAGTTGAATTCCTGATGGGCGATAGGTGAGGTCGGTAATCGCACCAATTGGGTCAGCTAAAGCTGTCACATCACGTAAGCCTTCGAGCATGCCGTTGAAGCGTGCAGGGGTGAGTTCAAGGCGATCCAGTAGCGCTGCATCCAAATTGTTGGCGCGACCATTTTCCATATCGATCGCATTGGCTGCTAAAACAGCTGCTTCTTGATTTTTAAGTTCTGTATAAATCGCCTGCAATGCGGCATTTTTTTGTTGTGTTGTCGCGCCAGCAAGGACGCGCGATGCTGCTCGCGCTTGCATGCCAAGTGTCGTCATCATCAGTTCAATGCTTTGAGCTGCTTGTATGACGTGCGACTGATTAACGACCTGATTCATGGCTTATACCGCGATGAGGAAAATAGATCGCTAATTATAACAATTTTCTAGCGCAAGCAGGATATGTTTGCGATAAGGATTAATACGAAGGTTAATTCAGCTAAAGATTGTTGCTAAGATGAGAGAGGGGTTGGACATGGTTTGACTGATAAGGTAGAGTTTTAATCCGCTGAAGTGAACGTTTCACTCATATTTTAGTTGCCATTAGTGTGCTATGATTTTATGAAGTAGATAGACCCACAGACAAATGGATTGTCTTTGAGCCGCAAATATGGAGTGCACGTCGATGAGTGCTGTCAGAAGTATCTTTTTGCAGAATGAATCTAAACCATTACAAGGAATTCAGCATTTCATGGATGATGTTGTGCAAAGCAATGACCAGTTTCCATTTTTCGATCAATACACCCGCGGTGCGTTAAAAGAAACTCCTCGTGTTCATTGGATTAACGGCTGGAAGGTTGAGTTTCTCGCCTTTGCGGATGAGCGTACTCGTCATTTACCCCCAGTCGTGATTCTGGGCGGCGCATTTCAAAACTTTAACTCTTATAAATACTGTGTAGAGCCACTGCTCGAAGCCGGCTCAGTCGTGCTGGTTGATTTACCATCGCTTGGTAGTAATGATCAAGTGGTGAACTCATTGACGGGTGAGCTTGCATTAGATTTGGATATTGATCATCTGGCTTCAATTTTAGGGCAATGGGCCAATGATGTTCATCTCAATAAATTGTCGATGATGGGCATGTCGTTGGGTTCAGTCATCGCTGCGAATTTTGCTGCACAAAATCCAGATAAGATGGAGCGCTTAGTGCTGATGGGCGTGATGCAAAAAACGCGCAAAAGCTGGCAAATGCTGATGGAAGAAGCACTGCACTTGCTGAATGAAAACCGCATGGTTGAGTTTGGTCAGGCAATGATTTTGTATTTGGTGAATCATGCGCGTTTAAAAGAAACTCGCATGTCGCCAACTGCGCGCAAGTTGTTTTTTCAGCAAATGGCTGATTTTGGTGAAAACGAACGCATGCGTTATGTGATCAACTCCAGTCGTCTGCTGCGCATCAAATATGTACCAAGTCCAACTTGCGAAACGTTAGTCGCTACAGGGCAATATGATGGTTTTACCTTGCCGCATGAAAATGCAAATTTCGCACTCAGTTGTCCGAAGATGCAGTTTGCACTGATTAAAAATGCAGACCATGTGCCGCAATTGCAGAAACGCCGTGAAACGCTTGAATTGTTTACCACATTCTTGCGTGGTCAACCAATTGATGAGCTGCCTGGCATTGAGCCAATGAGTCGCCAAGCCCTGGAAACAATGAATCGTCGCGGTGAAGTACGTCAAACTTTGGTCAACCCTGTGTGCCAAATGACCCATCGTACCAACCCTGATTTCAAGATGACCGTAAATGTGGTTGATATCACTTATTTTGGTGTATTGATTGACGCGGGAAGTGTGGAAAACGCAGAAAAATTGATGGCTGAGCCACGTGATTTGTCGTTGCATTTACCATTTTTACAAGTGGAAAATGATGTTCAAACACTGACTTCGTTCTCAATCGAATGTTTGATCTTTGAACAAGATGGAACGCGCGTTCGCGCTTTGCTGAAACATGGCAGCTTTGAAACTTCTGATCGTGTGACGGCAATGCTTGCCAGTGATGTGGTCGTACACCCTTAAGCTGTTTTAAGGGTGTTTTAACGCTGTTGATCTAAACGCGTGATTCAATTACCCAAACTAAATCGCCAAGATGCTCAGCAGTATCTTGGCTTTTTGCATTTTCAGGCGTGTCTTTTTTATCTGAGGGCTGGAAGATGACGGATTGATTAAAGCCAGCGGTTTTCATCGCTGCGATCACTTCTGTCGGCGACACAAAGTGAAATGCAAACGCACTACGCGACATGACTTTCAGGATTTTACTGCTATTCCAGATGAGCTTTGCCAAGCGTCGAGTGACTGGCTCAGGGTATAAGTCCGTCAGATAAACGCCAATCGAAAACTGTTTTAATCCTGTCGCTAAGCGCGTCCATAAGTCATTCAGCATGTCTTTGGTAAAATAATTCACCAAGCCTTCACTGATAATGACCAAAGGTTTTTTTTTGTCAAAACTGTCAAGTAAATGCTGGAATCCTTCACCAAATAAATCAACTGCTTCGATACGTGGTGCAGGCGTTTCGATCTGAGATAACGCTTGGCGTTTTGCAGCAGCCATGTCTGGTAAGTCAGCTTCGACATAAACGAGGTTTGGATATTTTTGACGATAACGCCAACCGCGTGGTGATAGCCCTGTGGCGATTTCTAAGACTTGAGCATCTGGATGTTCGGCAAGGAAAAGATCGAGCTGTCGATCAATTAATCCGTGACGCTGGCGTAAGGTGGTACGCATACTATCGCCGATCACATTCTCGGCCCAACGCTCTAACGGGCTGACCAGTTTCGCTAACCAACGACCTTTATTACTGGCTAATGCGGCATGTGAAATGCCTTCTTGAAACCAGATATAGCCCGTGTAATGCGCCGTAAATGAAATATGGCGATGCGGCGAATCAGCATTTACTGGGGTGTTGTTTTGCATAGAGTCTTCTGACACGTGAATCGCCTTCCTTGGGTTGATGTCGCACTTTTTATTCGTATCTGAGGGCGCTAAAGCGATATTGATTCTTTAGCGCACTCACAGAAAATATATTTACGCTGAAAAGCGCTCGCGTAATGCGGTTGCTTGTTGTTGAGCCATTTCCCATTCGCCATCCAGTGCAATATTGCCTTGATGGAGTTTAAGGTGTCCCAGTTTACCACGCATTTTTTCGAGGCGAGCTTGATTCGGCATAGGCATGGAAGTGAGTGCTTGGAGTGCATCCAATGCAGCGGCACGATCATTACAGACTAAGCCCATGTCGCAGCCTGCATTCAGCGCTGCCAGAATACGTACACCTGCACCGCCGACCACACACGCTGCTTGCATGCTGAGGTCATCAGAGAACAATACGCCATCAAAGCCCATTTCACCACGCACAATATCTTGTAGCCAATGCTTCGAGAATCCAGCTGGATTCGGATCGACTTTTGGATAGATCACGTGCGCAGGCATGAGTGCGTCGAGCTGATCTTTCACCTCAAAGAACACAGTCATGTCTTGCTCGCGGATTTCGGCAAGTGTGCGTTGATCCACGGGAGCAGCCACATGCGAATCGGCTTCCACTGAACCATGACCCGGAAAATGCTTGCCTGTGGTCGCCATACCCGCGCGATGCATGCCTTGCATAAAAGCGCGTGACAGTTGGGTGACAATATTGCTGTGCGCATGAAAACCGCGATCACCGATTACGTGACTGATGCCATTTACATCGAGTACAGGCGCAAAACTAAAATCGATACCGACTGCGAGCACTTCGCTAGCCATCAACCAGCCCGCAGTGGCCGCAGCTGCCAAGGCTTCATCTTGATCAATATCATAAAGCTGCCCGAGCATGCCCATTGCAGGGAGGCGGGTAAAGCCTTCACGCAAGCGCTGCACACGACCGCCTTCTTGATCGACTGCAATCAGAATGTCTGGACGGACTTCGCGAATACTGTCCGTTAAATCACGAACTTGTTGTGGACTTTCAACGTTGCGACCGAATAGAATCAAGCCACCGACTTGTGGTTCATTCAATAGTGCACGGTCTTCTGCATCGAGCGTCAGCCCTGCAATATCTAACATCAGTGAACCGATCATCGCGGGACCTCTCCAAAACAATAAACATAACAAATAATATAAAGATAAACGGGTAAGACAATACCCGATTTACCTACAGGTCTGCTACATTCAGCAGGCATAAGTTCGTGGCAAAATTGCATTTTTATGAATTGACTGGTTGATTCACTTAAAATAGGCCTTACGACTCGCATTAAAACCAGTTTGGTTAACTTTCAAGGACTTTGTAAAAAGATATGAAACCTACAAAAACACCGCAGCAGACAGGAATTGAGCAAGTAGGAACGTGGCAAACGTCTTTGAAATCAGACCAAGGACTCATCAAACGTAAAATGCAATCCTTGGCTAGTGCGATCGCTTTAGTCACCGTGAGCGTTTTGTTTACGCAAGCGTATGCTGAAGTCGCGACGAAAGACACGAGTGCATTACAGCCGACGCGCGAGCAAAGTATTGTCACGCGCCAGATGGCGATGCTCATGGATACCCAGCATTATCTGAATATGCCGTTGGATGCAAAGACATCACGCCGTATCTTGGAAATGTATTTCGATAATTTAGATTCTGATCATGCGATTTTCTTGGCATCGGATATTGATGAGTTCCGCAAGAAATACGCCGACAACTTAGGCGCGATGATGAAAAAAGGCGATTTATCGCCAGCGTTTGATATTCAGCAGCGCTACACCAAACGATTGAAAGATTATTACGCCTATTCGCTGGCACAGCTCGATCAGCCACAAAATTTAAAGCGCACTGATAGTCTGGATACCGACCGTGAAAAAGCACCTTATTTTAATACAGCTAAAGAACAGAAACTTTATTGGCAGCAGCAATTGGTTTCAGCACTCATTTCTTTAACGGTTGCTAAAGAAGAAGAAGATGCCAAGCAAGCGGCGCTTAAAGCCAATCCGAAACTGGCTGATGGACAAGATTTAAGTCCACCGAGTGAACTGAATCCAGTTGATACGCTGAAAAAACGTTTTAAACGTAAATTAGAGCAAGTTGATCGCTTGAAGAGCGACCGTATTCTGGAAGGTTTACTCAATGCCGCGCTCGCCACTTACGATCCGCACAGTTTGTATTTTGCGCCCGTAGAAGCGATGGAAATGAACCGCCAAACGACTTTGCAGCTCGAAGGTATCGGGGTGTCGATTCGTCCTGAACGCGGCAATGATGATTTCACTCGCGTTGAAACCTTGGTAGATGGCGGCCCTGCCAGCAAATCGGGTTTGGTGAAATCGGGCGACCGCATTGTCGGCGTCGGGCAAGACGGTCAGCCAATGGTTGATGTGGTGGGTTGGCCTTCTAGTGAAATTGTTGGGTTGATTCGTGGCAAACGCGGCACCAAAGTGGTTCTTAAGTTACAAGCCAAAGATGCGACCGCCCGCGTGGTGACTTTGACGCGTGATGTGATTCAACAAGAGGATTCTGGCGTTCAAGATCGCGTCATTAATATTCAGCGCGGCGGTAAGACCTACAAAGTCGGCGTACTCGATATTCCTTCGTTTTATTTGAATTATAAAGCGCGTCGTGATGGGCGTAACTATCGCAGCGTTAGCGAAGATACCCAAAAAGCCTTGGTCGATTTGAATGCTAAAAAAGTTGATGGCTTAGTCGTTGATTTGCGCGGTGATCCAGGTGGTTCGCTGGATGAAGTGGCTAAAATGCTGGCTTTGTTCATTAAAAAAGGCCCATTAGTGCAAATTCGTGATGGCAATGGCGCGATCAATGTCTTTAATGATAATGATGGTGGCGCCGAGTTGTATAAAGGCCCCATGATCGTCATCGTTAATCTGGCATCAGCGTCTGCGAGTGAAATTTTCTCAGCAGCGATCCAAGATTATGAGCGTGGCTTAGTGGTCGGTAGTACAACGACTGGTAAGGGCACAGCGCAGGTTCAATTGGATAATCTGGCCTATGGTCAAGCGACTTTGACTCAGCGTAAGTTTTATCGCGTGACGGGCGGAAGCACGCAAAACAAAGGCGTTATTCCAGATATTCCATTTGTCAGCATCTATGATGAAGATCTTGGCGAACGCAAAGCCAAAAATCCACTGGCATGGGACACGATTGCGACGGCTCCTTACACTCGTGAGGATAGTCTGAAACCGCTGGTGCCGCAGTTAACCTCAAGTTCGAAAGCACGTCAGGACAAAGATCCACAGTATGTTTATCTGTCCAAAATCAAAGCGATCAGTAATGAAAATAAGGATCGCAAAGTGTTGCCGTTAGATATTGATGTCCGCCGTAATTTGGTGGATGCCATCGAGGCTAAAACACTCGCTGCTGAAAATGAGCGTCGTCTTGCAACGGGTTTAACGCCTTATCCAAATTGGCAAACCTACCAGGCGGCTTTAGATGCGCAATCTGAAGTTCGTGCGAAGCTGCCCGAAGGCAAGCGTCCGCCGTTACCTGAAGAAGAAGCATTTATTACTGAATCAGCTAATATTTTGCTTGATCAAGTCAAAGCAAAAAGTGGTAGCTGACTGCATCGATTGATCGCGTGGATTAAGTTGTTATTTTGGTAAGCCAATAACCTCAGCAATGCTGGGGTTATTTTTTGGTGACTTGTTGATGTTTTTAGCATGGGCTAAAGAGATGAGAGCGCAAATAAGTCCGAAGACTTGGCGTTATTTTTGCTTGTTTAATGATGGTAGTGCTTGGCAAACGACCAAGCCTGCCGTAGAGTATATTTTGAGCGGGTAAATACGTCCTGATATGACGTATCAGCTCACCTTTCACCAGAGAAATTTCATGTCGAAGTCCGCAAAAATAGATCAACCCACCTTATTAAAATCTGAGTATGAGGCGCTCTCCGAGTTTCGGTATCAGTTAAGACGTTTTCTGCATTTTAGTGAGCAAGCCGCACGGTCTGGTGGATTGACGCCTTTGCAATATCAGCTTCTGCTGCATGTGCAAGGTTTCCCAGGTCGTAATTGGGCAACGGTGGGTGAGTTAGCTGAACGACTTCAGATGAAGCCGCATGGTACGGTGGCATTGATCACACGTTGCGAAGAAAGTGGTCTAGTGCGTAGACAGACGGGAACCACTGATCGTCGCCAAGTAGAAATTCGCCTATTGCCTGCAGGCGAGAAAATCCTTGAGCGTTTGGCAGGGCTGCATAAAACCGAATTGCGTTCGTTGAAAGGCACGTTTCGTGTTGATCAAATTACGTCTTTTAATGATGATGATCCTGAGGCGAGTTAAACGAGTTATTTTTAGAAAAATAAGGTGCTGTTTCAGCCCGATCCATGGAGGGATAAACGATGTCGATGAGTAAAGCGGTGACACTGGTTGGCACCAAAAATATTCCTGTTCGTCGCATGGATTTTGAGTTCGATGACGCAATTCCAACGTATTGGTTTGCTGATAACCCTGTGATGACGATGGTAATGACAGGGCTTTCATGTACTTTCCCAGAAGGCGAACGGATGTTTATTCGCTCGGTTCGCCATTATCAAAATCAAATTACTGATCCAGTTTTGCAAAAAGAAGTAAGGGCTTTTATTGGTCAAGAAGCCAATCATGGCAAAGAGCACGATACTTTTAATGCGTTTATGGCGAAGAAAGGTTTGCCGATTTATTCGATTATGGATTTTGTGAAAAAGGGCATTGCTCGCCAAGAACAACTGCTTTCGGCAAGACACATGCTGGCGAAAACCTGTGCCTTAGAGCATTTCACTGCGATGTTTGCCGAAAGAATTCTCGAATCTCCAGAATTACTGGACTCGATGGATGAACGTTTGCGCGCTTTGTGGCTGTGGCATGCGATTGAGGAAAGTGAACATAAATCGGTTGCTTTTGATGTGTATCAGAATCAAGAGGGTAGTTATTGGGTTCGAGTCAGTGAAATGGCATTAACGACTGTTATATTTAGCTTTTTTACGGGGCTGCATACGTTCACGTTGTTGCGCGCTTCGGGTGAATTGGGGAATGTAAACGCACTGCGTAAAGGTGCGGATACGCTGTGGGGTACGAAAGGTTTCTTAAAAGGGATGTTGCCGCGTTATCTTGCCTATTATCGCCGCGATTTTCATCCTGCTCAATTAGATAGTACAGTTTTGCGTGCTGATGGTTTGACCCGATTGGATACAATTTTAAAGCACATTTCATTGTATAACGCAGCAGTAATCACGACGACACCGAGTTAATAAGCGGTCGTTTTCATTGTAATTTTATAATGAAAAAAACCTATCTTCATGAAGAAAATAGGTTTTTTTAGTTAGTGCGGAATATATTTAATTAGAACACTGGATCATTCGGCGCTGTTTTCTTCATTGCAAGTAAAGCCAATAACGTTAGCAATGCAGCAGCAGACAAATAAAAGCCAACATAAGACAAGCCGTAATTGCTTGCAAGCCACGTTGCGATATAGGGCGCAAGTGACGCCCCTAAAATTCCCGCCAAATTAAATGCAATAGATGCACCCGTATAGCGCACTGCGGTTGGAAACAGCTCTGAAAGTGCGGTACCCAGAGGGCCGTAAGTAAAGCCCATGAGACCCAAGCCAATCGACAAAAATGCTAATACTTCAAATGTGTTACCTGCTGCAAACAACGGTGCAAATCCTAAACCAAACAGCAAGATTGCAATCGTTGCACCGATTAAAACGGTGCGCGAGCTATAACGATCCGCTAATATTGCCGAAATAGGAATGGCTAAGCCAAAGAACAATACGCCGCCCATTTGCAGGATCAAAAACTGCTCACGGGTATAGTCTAGCTTTGATGTTCCCCAACTGAGCGTGAAAACCGTCATCAAGTAGAAGATGACAAACGTTGCGAGTGCGGCGAATGTGCCGAGTAAAATTTGCAGTGAATATTTGCTGAATACTGTTTTGATTGGCAATTCAACGCGTTCATTGTTTTCAATCGCCTGTTGAAACGCAGGTGTTTCATGCAAGGTTAAGCGAACATACAAGCCCACAAAAACCAATAAGCTACTGGCAATAAATGGAATGCGCCAGCCGAATTCAAAGAATTGTGCGTCGGTCAAACTGCGTGATAATAATAAGAAAATACCTGTTGAGCACAAAAATCCAATCGGTGCGCCGAGTTGTGGAAACATGCCATACCAAGCGCGTTTGCCGGGAGGTGCATTTTCTGTTGCGAGCAGTACTGCGCCGCCCCATTCACCGCCCAATCCTAAGCCCTGACCAAAACGACAGAGCGCTAATAACAACGGCGCTGCGACGCCAATGCTTGCATAAGTCGGCAATAAACCAATCAATACCGTGGAGATACCCATGGTCATGAGTGCTGCAACCAGTGTTGCTTTACGCCCAATTCGATCACCAAAATGACCAAACAGCGCTGAGCCAATCGGACGCGCAAAGAATGCTAAGGCAAAGGTCGCTAGAGATTGCAGTACCGCAGTGGTTGGGTCGCCCATTGGGAAAAATAATTTTGGAAAAACCAATACCGCTGCGGTTGCATAGATATAGAAGTCAAAAAACTCAATTGTTGTACCGATTAAACTGGCAAATAAGACTTGTGCAGGCGAATTGGTTTTGGACGCACTCAGTGTTTGGCTCATACGGGGTGGCTCAAAAGGGGCTAGGAATTAGAATGACGTGCAGTCTAGTGGATTTTATGGTAATTGTTAATGCTGATTTTTCGATGAACTTAGCGGGTCATTACACCGAGTGCATGGCTTAATTCACCCACGGTACTAACCAATGCATGTGGATCACATTCAGCCAATAGTGCTTCAGAATGCGCACCCCAAAGTACACCAATTCGAGGCATGGCAATCGCTTGCGCCATCTGTAAGTCGAAGGTTGTATCGCCAACCATCACTGCATCCGAGGCCTTAATCCCTGTAGCCTGCAAAATCTGCTGCAACATCAATGGGTCAGGTTTGGAGTTCGCCTCGTCAGCACTGCGAGTAATGGTGAAATAGTCGCCCAGCCCACTTTGCGCGAGTACACGGTCTAAACCATTGCGGTTCTTCCCAGTTGCCACTGCTAACAGCACGCCCTGATCACGGAGTGCATCAAACATGGCTGGAAACCCTGCAAAAACAGGTGCGGATTCAGGATGCCCATGATAGTGCTCTGCATAGACGCGGCGCATTTCATCAATATGCTGGTGTGTGTGTTTGGGAAATAATTTTTGCATTGCCACTGGCAACGCTAAGCCAATAATATGCTGCGCCGCCGCCGCTTCCAGCTCAACATCAAAATGTCGCCCTACCGCCAGCAGACTAGAAACAATTTGACTGACTGAATCCATGACTGTGCCATCCCAATCAAAGATGGCGAGTTTAAGGTTTTCTTGGAAATGTGGAGTCTTGTTGGATGTTTGGGTCATACGGAGCTAGCTATTTGATGGTTAAATGAACATGGTGAAGAATATTGTTTACGGCACATTTTTGTAGGGGCCGCCCTTGTGGCTGCCCTAATCGAATTCAAAAACAACATCAAAAGCGGGCGACCACAAGGGTGCGCCCCTACAAATGACTAACTCAATCAACTTTTGATTTGTAAAATGCTTTCGCCCATGGCTCACTGCATTGATCTAACCAAGACAAAGAGTCGCCATAAGTAACTTCAATTGCAGATTGCGTAAGGGCTATCAGTTGCTCTGGAATCCAACTAAGAACACAGTTTGAGGATGAATTATTTACATATCCAACCCATAGCCCCCATGGAGGACAATCAAAGCTATCAAAAAGACCGTTGGTTTCACCCTCAGCTAAACAATCGGCCAAATTTAATGATGGCTCATAAACGAGCATTCTACCCGCAAGTTTTGGTGAGTCGGATAACATTTTGAGTTTGGCTAATTGCCATTTTCGGGCATCAATAACATTTCGAACCGTTGTGTTGTGATCTAATGCAAAGATTTCTGGCAAAAGCTCTAATGGCCTTAAGCATTCTCTTGGCTTAAGGTTATTCCAATGTAAATCATACCAACGAGTAGCGGCACGAGAGGCTACTAAAACCTCTGCATGCGCTTGTCCCCATTTCTGTTCATTCATAATTGACTATTCTTACGCGTATTATGATTTAGAACCTTTCACTTCCTTCCGCAATTTTTCAATTAACGCGACAAAGTCATCAGGCTGTGCAGATTCAAATACTGGATAACCGGGCACGGTTAAACGCAGCGCATGTAAACATAAGCGACGTGCTTCAGCCCCTTGATAGGCACGTTCATGACCGTATTTATCATCGCCCACGAGTGGATGATTAATTGATAAGCCATGCACACGGATTTGATGCGTGCGGCCAGTCAATGGACTCGCTTCAACTAAAGTTGCATGAGCAAAACGTTCTACGACAACAAAGTCGGTTTGACTTTCTTTACCATCCGCAGCGACACGAACACGGCGCTCGCCACTTGGTAATTCAAATTTACCTAATGGCACGTCAACACGTTGCTTATCGAGTGCAACCACACCTTTAACAATCGCAAGGTACGTCTTGCGGATTTTGCCTTCGCGTAAATAGTCTTGCAGTACTTTTAAAGTTGAACGCTTTTTAGCAATCATCAACAAACCAGACGTTTCACGGTCTAAACGATGGACGAGTTCCAGATAAGGCTTGCCCAGCGTCTGACGAATCGCTTCGATCACACCAAAATCAACACCGCTACCGCCATGTACGGCTAAGCCAGCAGGTTTATTGAGGACGATTAAGCCTTCATCTTCATAGACAATCCGCTCGCGTAAGCTGTCCGCTAAGTCTTGACCGATCACTGGCGCTGCGCCGATTTCACGCATACGAATTGGCGCAACACGAATCAAGTCACCCGTTTTAATACGAGTATCTGGTTTCACGCGACCTTTATTAATGCGTACTTGTGATTCACGAATCAGACGATAAATACGGGTTTTTGGCACACCTTTTAAACGCGCAACGAGGAAATTATCCAAACGTTGTCCGTCATGATCTTCATCGACCGTGTACCAAGTGACTTGTGGCACATTGGTTTGTGCCGGGGTGAAGGCAGCTTTTGGTTTTGGCGTGCCATTTTCAGACAATTCTTCAGGCGCTTCATTGACATCAACAGGTTGATATTTCCAATACACCGCAGTGTCGCTGCTACCAAAAATCGCATCTTCTGGATCTTCTTCACCATAAGCCGACGCAGGTTTTGAACGTGTATCAGGACGTGCACGCTCATCAGTAGGTGTGCGTGGTGCGCCGCCTTGTGGGCCTTTATTCTGTTGGTTACGATTTAAGAATGTGCCTGCACGTGTACGAAGTTGCGGCTTCGAACGATGCTCAACTCTTGAGCGCGGACTGGATCTTTCTTCCGAGCGTTCTTGATCGCGCAAACCTGATTGCAAACGCGCTTCAGCAGGCGATGCGGAAGGTCTAGCGTCAGCCGAATGAGATGCTCTGTCCGAATGTGGGGTTCTATCCGAAGGCGTAGCAGGGCGATCATTGCGCTTCTTAGGCTTAAATGGCTCTGAACGACGCGCCTCATTTGCATAAGTAGATGGCGCACGACGTGATGGTGGATGCGCGGTACGCGTGCGAGCAGCATCGCGGCTCGGTGCGGTTTTAGCCTGATCCATTTGCGTCGCAACGTCTTTCGCTTTGCGGCGTTCTTTGTTCTGTCTATTGCTTAAATCCTCATTTGGGGAGGATTCTGCCGACGAACGGTCATTTTTTGGAGCTTGAGTACGTGAAGTTGTCATGAAAATGTATGCTTGTTGCCAAAGGTTTGCTATAGTCGGCGCACGGAAGAACGTCTGATCTGCATGAACTGTTTATAAATACAGCTCGGCAACACAAGACAATCCGGACAAATACGCCCCGTCGAGGCTTTCACTGCCATTATAAGGCAATTATCGACAAAACCCGTGATTGCTTGCTCATTCGACACAGAAATATGTACACAATAGTGTATGTGACTGAAAACGTAGAGTAACAATCCGGTTAACGGTTTTTTTGTATGTCTGCTTTTATCATAAGCGACGCACAAAGAACTACAAATTAAACCGATGCACACCAGACAGGTTGATTGCTGCTGTGTATTTGTATTGATGCGTAATTGGTTTAGCCAGATGCACGTCAAGGAAGAGCGCCGCCGCACTGATCATCATATTTACAACATGGTGAAAATTTAAGTGTTCGAGCAAGCCCCTTGTCGCGCCCGCTACCCAGTGATTGTCATTGATGTAAATACTGCCAACGCCAAACACCGGCTTTGCCGACAGATACGAGATTAGAGTCTGTCAGCAAAACAAACAAAATTTGCGTGTACCTTGCTTAGCGGCGAGGCTTTATGAGAAAAATAATACTGGATTCGTGATTTACAACCATGGTTCTACAGTAATAGTTATTCATAAGGTGTTATTTCTTTAAAATAAGACTTAGAAAGAGTCAGTTTTGAAGAGCAATTTTTAGTTGTCATGCAGGAAACCGCAGTCTGAAGTGTGTGTCGCCCAAAAAGGTGTCACACTGCAATGAAACGTATGCTTATCAACGCGACCCATGCCGAAGAAATTCGCGTCGCACTGATTAACGGTCATCGTCTTTACGATTTCGATCTCGAAAACCGCACCCGCGAACAAAAAAAATCCAACATCTATAAAGGTCGTGTGACTCGCGTTGAACCTTCTCTAGAAGCTGTTTTTGTTGAATATGGCTCACAACGTCAGGGCTTCCTGTCGATGCGTGAAATTGCCAACTCTTATTTCAGCAAAGATCCGCGCTCTACCAACAATATTCGTGAATTGATCTCTGAAGGCACTGAATTACTCGTTCAAATTGAAAAAGAAGAACGTGGTAATAAAGGCGCTGCGCTGTCTACATTCATTTCCCTTGCAGGTCGTTATTTGGTATTGATGCCAAACAACCCGAAAGGTGGTGGCATTAGCCGTCAAATCGCGGGCACTGTACGCGAAGAAATGAAAGAAATTTTGTCATCGCTTGAAGTTCCACGCGCAATGAGCGTGATCGTTCGTACCGCAGGAATTGGTCGTAGCCAAGAAGAGCTACAACTCGATTTGCAACATTTGCTCGGTCTATGGCAGCAAATCCAAACTTCTGCGAACTCTGGCCCATCACCGATGCTCGTGCATCAAGAAGCAGGCGTTGTAACGCGTGCGGTGCGTGATTATCTACGTGATGATATTGGCGAAATCTTGATTGATAATGAGCAGGCTTATAACGAAGCCTATAGTTTCGTTCAGCAAGTCATGCCGCATCAAATTGATAAAATCAAAAAGCATTTGGCCAATGAGCCATTGTTCGCAAGCTTTGGCATCGAAAGCCAAATCGAAACAGCTTATCAACGCGAAGTGAAACTGCCTTCAGGCGGTTCAATCGTGATTGACCAAACCGAAGCATTGGTTTCAATCGACATCAACTCTGCAAAAGCGACACGTGGTGCAGATGTTGAAGATACTGCGTTAAACACCAACCTTGAAGCAGCCGACGAAATTGCACGTCAATTGCGCCTGCGCGATATGGGCGGTTTAGTTGTGATCGACTTCATCGACATGGGTAAAGATCGCAATCAACGTGCGGTTGAAGCGCGTCTGAAAGAAGCAACACAAAGCGACCGTGCACGTATCCAATTTGGTTCATTGTCACGTTTCGGTTTACTCGAAATGAGCCGTCAACGCCTACGTCCATCACTGGAAGAAGCGACTGGTTATGTCTGCCCACGTTGCCATGGCACGGGTATGATTCGTGACTTGCGCTCATTGTCATTGTCGATCATGCGTGCGATTGAAGAAATTGCGCTGCGCGAACGTCAAGGCGAAGTACAGCTGCAAGTACCAATCGAAATCGCTGCATTCTTGTTAAATGAAAAACGCGACTCGTTAATTTATTTGGAACAAAGCAGCCGTTGCCGTATTACCATTTTGCCGCATCCGCACTTAGAAACACCGCATTACCACATTAGTTTTAATCGTGAAGGCAATGCGCCAGCGAGTTATGAATTGATTGAACGCAATCAAGAATTAGGCTACGCCACTGATTGGCAACAACCGCAAGCTGCAGGTACACCAGCTGCTGCACGCCAAGCGCCTGCGCGCGGCAATGCAACCAATCAAGCAGCGCCAGCACAAGCGCCGCAACCTGTTGCAGCACAACCTGCTCCTGCAGCGCAATTTGCATGGTTAGAAAATCTGTTTACGCCACGTCAAGCACGTCCACAAGGCGCGACGACCAGTAATGATGCCGCCAGTGCCATTGAACAAATGGTTAATGGCGGTGCAGTGAGCCGTGGTATTTACGGTGAAGTCGCTGTTCCTTCAGATCGTCGTCCAGCTGCAAATGCTGAAGTCGGCAATGCATATGCGACAGGCACACCAGCATCGTCACAACAACCAGCACCAACAGGTTCAGGTCAGAAGCGTGATCGTAACAACCGCAATCGTCGCGGTCGTGACAATGTCAACAATAGCAACAACAATGTTGAAGGCACAAACGACAGCCAGTTTGCGGCTCAACCCGTTGAAGCTGCGCCGTATGCAGACGAAGCGCCAGCACCGCGTAACAATCCCCGCACTCGTCGCAATAACCAAAACGACGGTTCGACAAACGAACGTGATCAACGTGATACTAATGCCGTCGCTACGGAAGAGGGTAGCAATGCTGCTCCAGTTCGTCGTGATCGCAACAGCAATCGCAACAGCCGTGGTCCGCGTCAACGCGATACCAGTGTTTTAGACGCACAATCGAACAATGCGACTGCTACATCAGTAGCTAACGCAGAAGTCAGTGCAGAACAATCTGCGATTGATGTGAATGATCCGTTGGCAACACGTGTGATTGCTAATCCAACAGAAAGCAATGCAGCGAATCTGGTTGTGTTTGGCTTAGATGACAACGCAGCAACATCTGTGACGTCACTCAATGCTGAAACCACAGAAGTTGCAACGCCAGTTTCGGCAGTGGAGCAAGCTGTAGAATCAGCGCCAGTGGAAGACGCATCACCAGCAGTTGTCGGTGAGTTGCCTCGTGCAGCGAACGATCCGCGTGAGCGTCGCCGTCGTCGTGAATTGGGCTTAGATCAGCCTGCTCAAGCGCCGAGTGGTGAACAGCCTACACCCAGCGTTAGCTACGAACCTGTTGTGGTTCAAGGTTCAGTTGGTGATTTCGTACGTGCTACGCTCGGTGCTGAAGGCGAAGCATTATTGGAGGAAGGACGAGTAGTTGAAGCGTTCCTCACTGCGCTGAAAGGTCGTCCCGTCGTTAGCGAAGTGATCGCAGCGCCAGTCGTAGAAGCTGAGCCAACAAGTGTTGCCTTAGTGGATGCGCCGATTGTTGCGACTGCGGCGGCGTCATTGCCACCGATGACTACGGAAGTGATCGCACCTCCTGTTGCAGATCGCCCACGTGCAGCAAACGATCCGCGTATGCGTCGTCGTTTGGCAGCAGCAGCGGCACAAGCGGCGTTGGATGCACCTGCTGAATCGGCATTGTCTGAGATTCCTTTGGATGATCTGATGCCATCTGAAGAGATTTCAGAGCCAGTAACTGCTGCTTCTGAAACAGTAAGTTCAGTTGAACATACCTCAGGACTTGAAGTCAGCTTGATTGCACCTGAAGTGCAACCAGTTGAAACCGTGTCAGAAGAGGCACCAACTTCTGCTGAATCGTCTGAAAGCACAGTCGTACATGCTGATGAAGCGTCGACCGCAACGTTTGCATCACCCGAAGCTTTCGAAGAAGAAGGTGCTGCAGATGATGATGGTGCAGAAGAAGAGTCAGATGATTCTTTGGAGCCAGAAAGCGCTAATCTCGATAGTCGCGGTCGCCCACGTCGTCCACGTGTTGGTGGTCGCCCACCAAAGAAACGTGCTCCAGTGATTGAATAAATCTTAAAAAAGACCTATCGTCAGCAACAATTGGCGGTAGGTCTTTTTTATGCCCTAAGTAAGTTAAATGAGCCAATGAGCCATTGATGTTTGTTTGCTTTATGATATCGACCGTTGTAGTGGTGAAAGCATTGCTATTATCGCAACCAAATAATTTAAGCGACAGAAGTTTTTATTGAATACAGGAATTCATTTATGCGTCTATTCACTCGTAAAGCTGAACATTCAGATGTTATTACCGCTACTGATGTTGTCACACGAATTCCTGGTCTACTCAAAAAACTTCCTCATGTTGTCCATGGTCTGATTCTCGCTAATGATACTAGTCCAACCAAACCAATGGGGTTTGGTTGTGAGTTTGAACGTGCTACTCGCGAAAATCCTTATGGGATCGCCTTATATTATAAAGATGTGCAATACACCTACACTCAGTTTAATGAATGGGCGAACAAAATTGCCCATTACCTACTGAGTTGCGGAATCAAAAAGGGCGATGTAATTACCGTCCTAATTGAAAATCGTCCTGAGTTGCTCGTGACCAGTCTTGCGTGTGCCAAAGTCGGCGCGATTGCTGCACTCGTTAACTGCTCGCAGACTGGAAAGGGTTTGATTCACAGCGTTAATTTGGTTAAACCGAAAATGCTGATCGTGGGTGATGAGCTCAAATCTGCGATTAATGATGTCAAAGACAGCCTAGAGCTTGAGGCGAATCAATTCTACTGGTTTGCTGACGAAGATACGCGTAAACCGCGCAGCCAAGGCGCAACAGATGTGCCTGTCGGTTATCAAAATATTGGCGAAAAAATCATTAATCAACCACGCTTCAATCCACCTTGTAGCCATGATGTTCATTATGGGGATGGGCTGTTTTATATCTATACGTCCGGTACAACAGGATTGCCTAAAGCTGTGGTGTTTAAGCATGGACGTTGGATGAAGGGATACGGCACGCTCGGCTTTATCATGGATCTCAATAAGGATGACATCCTCTACGCGACCTTACCTTTTTATCATGCGACTGCGATGGTCGTTTGCTGGTCAGCCGTGATTGCAGGTAATGCAGGTCTTGCGATTCGTCGTAAGTTCTCGGCGCGTGAGTTCTGGCCTGATGTGCGTCGTTACAATGCGACTGCGATTGGTTATGTTGGTGAACTCTGTCGCTATTTGATGGATGCCCCTGCGACACCCAATGACCATAAAAATCGTGTGACCAAAATGGTTGGTAACGGGATGCGGGCCAATATTTGGCACGACTTCAAACAACGTTTTGGTATCGAAGAAGTCTTTGAGTTGTATGGTTCAAGTGAGGGGAATGTTGGATTTAGTAATATTTTCAACTTTGAAAATACAGTTGGATTCTCGCCTGTTCCTTACGCCATTGTTCGTTATGATCAGGAAAGTGGTGCGCCAATCCTGAATAAGAAAGGCTTCATGATTAAGGTTGATAAAGGCGAAAGTGGATTATTGATTGGTGAAATCACCAAGTCTGCACCATTTGATGGCTATACCGATCCAGAGAAGAATAAAGCGACGATTCTCGAAGGTGTATTCAAAAAAGGCGATCGTTACTTTAATACAGGCGATTTAGTCCGTGATTTGGGCTTCCGTCATGCGCAGTTTGTGGATCGCTTGGGCGATACTTTCCGCTGGAAAGGTGAAAACGTGTCAACGACTGAAGTGGAAAACAACGTCGCTGATCACGCTGCAATCTCTGAAGCTGTTGTTTATGGCGTTGAAATTCCGAATACCAATGGTCGTGCTGGCATGTGTGCCATTACCCCACATGCAGGTGTTGTGGTTGATTATGCTGAATTACTCTGCTTCTTTAAGAAGGGAATGCCAGCGTTTGCGATTCCAGTGTTCTTGCGTCTGCAAGCGCATGTTGAAACTACGGGTACGTTCAAATACCAAAAGACCAATTTGAAGAAAGAAGCATTTGATCCTGCGCAAACAACCGATCCTTTATTGGTTTGGTTGCCTGGCACTGATACTTATGTTCCTGTGACCGCTGAAATTTTCACTGGGATTCAGAATGGCGCTTATCGCTTCTAATTCATTTTAGAAGTCTTTGTGAGATAAAAAGGGATAGCTTGATATAGCTATCCCTTTTTTTATTTGCTGACGTCATGAGATTTTGTTGGGTATGTTGTTCAGATTTAATGGGGTTTATCGCTCTTACTGCTGTAAGTTATTGCTTAAAAGTATGTAAAATAGCCAAAAAAACAGTAATTGGCGTATTTGTGTGCAATTGAATGATAAAAGATTAGATTGCACTTGTCTTTGTCTGAAAAATTGATAGAATGTGCGCTCACTGAAACGGGTCGTTAGCTCAGTTGGTAGAGCAGTTGACTTTTAATCAATTGGTCGCAGGTTCGAATCCCGCACGACCCACCAGTGTTAAGTATTCTAAAAAGCCTCCGCATTTTTGCTGAGGCTTTTTTTATGGCTAAAATAACGTATGTCTCAATAATAGGGCGCAGTCTAAGGTGTCAGCATTCGTTTGTGGTATTTGGTAGTGCTGTCGCAATGGATACTTTTTGTCTCATTATGGAAATGATGCATAATGAATGCGTCTGAGTATCTACTAACAATAGCTTAACCTTCAGGGAAGAATCTAAGCATGCAAATCGAACATGCAATTGCGGATGAGCAGGCTCGGCATATTCATACCAACATGCTATCAATCGCCGTTTTTAATTTTTTATCTGCAATCGGCGCGGCAGCATTATTTTGGCAACCCAAATCGAGATTGGAGTTGATCATTTGGCTAGTTGCTATGGCATTGCAAATGTTCTACACCATCTACGGTTGGTGGGTCTTGCGCAAGAATGAAGAGTTTTCATTGGCGGCAGCACGCCGAGTATTTCATCTTTCCATTCTGACGGCTTTCATCTCTGCAGTGATTTGGGCGCTTGGATTCTATTTTTTCTTGCCTAGTGGTTCGTTTGTGCAACAGCTGACATTGTTTACCTCGGTCATTTTGGCCGGAACCATGTCGGTTTTTAGCTTTGGTTCTTATTACCCGTCATTCTTAGCTGCTTTTTTACCATTTTCGGTCGCCGCTATACTGATTATGTCAATTCAAGGAGCTTCGTTGCCACTGCTTACGAGCACGATTATATTTGTGCCTGCGATGTTGCTCTATGCGTGGCGTTATACTCAGGTTTTACTGGAGTCATTGCAATTACGTTTTAAGAATGCAGAGCTGGTCGTACAACTCACGACTCAACAAAAGCAATTAATTGAGCAAAAAGAAGTTGCTGAATTTGC
>JANYEL010000003.1 GCA_025363155.1 Moraxellaceae bacterium | reverse complement strand
TTCATCGGGCCAGCCTCACGTACCACACGCCCGCCCCTTGCTCGAATCTCATCACACGCCGCGTATGCATTCGGCACAGCCAGTGCGATATGACCATAACCCGCGCCTAAATCATAGCTCGTCGTATCCCAATTATGCGTCAGCTCCAATACTGTGTTTTTATCCTCAGTACCATAACCAAGAAAAGCCAACGTAAACCGACCTTCTAGATAATCATTCTGACGCAGCAAAGTCATCCCAAGCACTTCGGTATAGAACTCGATTGAACGCTTTAAATCACCAACACGAAGCATTACATGTAACAATCTCATTTGTACTTTCCTTACTTAGTTTTCTTTTCATTCCACGGCGCTACCCACGGCAACATCAACATTCCCGGAATTGCGAGCAACGTACACAACCAAAAGAAACCTGTGTATCCGCCCATAAACTCAACCATGTAACCCGCATAACCATTCACCACGGTACGCGGTAATGATGCCAGCGAAGTCAGCAGCGCCAATTGAAACGCCGTATACGCAGGATTGGTACTCATCGCAATGAACGCCACGAACGCTGCTGTACCCAGCCCCACTGCAAATGCCTCAGTACCGACAACTGCGCCGAGTGCAAATAAACTCTGCCCTTGCTGCATCGACAACCATGCAAACAGTGGAATCACCAACAATTGCGCCACACCAAAAATCCAGAGTGCGCGGTGAATCGACAAACGCAACATCGCAAAGCCACCGACAAAGCCACCAATCAAACCGCCCCACAACACCGCAACTTTGGCGACAGCACCAATCTGAGTTTTGGTGTAACCCATGTCGAGATAAAACTTAGTCGCAAGTGACGTTGCCAACGAATCTCCGAGCTTATAAAAGAAGATAAACGCAATCAGTGCAATACCCGCCTTTACGCCCTTACGATTAAAGAATTCTTGCAGCGGTTCAATAAATGCAGCAGTTAATGTACGCGGTGGAACCTGACGCAATTCTGGTTCACGAACAACAATCGCTAGAATCACGCACGGCAACATGAACAATGCCACAATCCAAAACACCACATCCCACGGCAAGCTGTCCGCCAAAATAAACGCCAAACTGCCGGGCACAAGTCCAGCCAGTTTATAGGCATTCACATGAATGGTATTACCGAGTCCCAACTCATTATCAGGTAAGATTTCACGGCGATAAGCATCGATCACGATATCAAGCGAAGCGCTCAGGAAACTAATAAAAATACCCACAGCACTAATCAACGACAACTGACTATCTGGACGCAACGTACCAAGCATGCCCAATGCGATCACCAGCATTAACGGCAACACAATCAACCACGTCCGACGTCGCCCATATTGCCTAAACTGAAAAAAGTCTAAAAATGGTGCCCATAGTGGTTTAAATACATAGGGTAATTGTAATAAGGTTAGCAACCCGATAGTCTTGATATCTAAATGATATGAATCTGCCCAAGCAGGGATCAGATTTAAAAAGACAAACAATGGCAATCCTGACGAGAAACCGATGACCGCACAAATCAGAATCCGTTTCCAAAAACCTGCTTGCTTTGGTGACCTTCCGAGTGATTGCTGCGAAAAATTCCCTGATAACACGTGCTTGCCCACCATTATTAAACCGCTATTTTTGTAGAATGCGACAAGAGTAGCGGTATCAAATGTTTTTTGCCAGAATAGTTTTTTGACAGAATAGTTGCTAAGTTTTATGGAGACGCTTTGATGGTACCAAATGTGGCAATCAATGCACTCGCAACTCGCGCTCTACTATCTTGCCGTCAAGCAGTCATGGCGAGCCAATCCGCAAGCGTACCCGGTTTTCCATTTACCTCGGTGATTCCTGTCGGTGTGATATTGAGTGGACAAGTGATTGCACTGCTTGGTGAAACCGCCCAGCACACGCGCAACATCATGATTGATTCACGTGTTTCGATGCTATTGCACGATGACTTAGAAGATAACTGGCAAGCCGCGACTCGCCTTTCTGTTCTGGGTCGTATGCGTCCACTGCAAAGCACCAATCGAGGTGATTTGGATTTAGACAAACTCAGACAGTCTTTTTATTTGCTACACCCTGAACTTTTGGATTTCGATACGGCTCCTGATTATCATTTTTGGCAACTTGAGCCTGTCCGTTTTCGTTTTATCTCTGTTTCAGACACCGCTCAGTGGCTCGACCACATTGAACCTGATTTATTTGATCTCACTGAAACAGATCGAAGTCAATTAAATATGCTGCTCTGTCAGCATGACCGCCTCTGTCACATTGTTCATGCGAGTCGTCATGGCGTGCAAATCATTGCAAATGGTCGCGTTCGATTTCTGGTTTTAACTCATCCAGTCGACAGCACTGTAGAACTTCTAGAACAAATAAAAGCACGACAATACGATGATCCAGCTTGGGTTGATTAAGTCATGTCCAAGATCAGTTTTATTTTAAAAATAAAGTGAATTTATTAAC
Organism: Moraxellaceae bacterium; assembly: GCA_025363155.1. Taxonomy (GTDB): domain Bacteria; phylum Pseudomonadota; class Gammaproteobacteria; order Pseudomonadales; family Moraxellaceae; genus Aquirhabdus. The sequence continues at coordinate 21,553 of JANYEL010000003.1, read as the reverse complement.
AAAACACGACACGTAACATTGTTACACATGGCACAATAACCGCATATATACGCACACACTCATGAGACTGAAACTCATGAATTCGCCTTCATGAGCACAGACACATTTGCAACGATTACACACATGATGACGGAAAGCGCTATGGACAGTAAACATACTGCAAACGAAACACCCAATACTGCCGACAACGCACGCGCATCCAACACAACGACTGTGACCCTGCTAAATAGTCAGACTGCGACTCAAGAAAAAGATAGCACTAAGAATGAGCCTACGGGTTTATTGAATAAAGCTGCACGCACTAAACCAACCTTACAAAAGCCTCAAATGACCAAAATAACTGAAACACCGACAACCAGCACTCCAAAAACTACTCCGAATAAAACCGTGCTCCCAAATAGCGGCTACCTCAAAGTAGACCAGCTCATGCGCGCGCCAAACCTTGCCGAGATTCCGCCAAGTACAAGACGCGTTAAACCGCTGAATGATTTTTTGGGTCAACATCGCGCACGTGCGGCAGTGGATACGGCTTTGTCACTCCCGTTTGATGGCTATAATATTTTTGCCGTGGGCACCAGTGGTCTCGGCAAACGCACCATGCTCAAACGCATGCTTGCCATTCAAGCTGTTGACATGCCGACGCCAAGCGATTGGGTCTATGTCAATAACTTCTCCAATCCACGCAAACCGACTGCGTTAGAACTTCCACCAGGTGATGCGCCAAAACTTAAAAAATACATGCATCAGTTGTGGGATAACCTATTCGATCATTTAGAAAAAGCCTTTGCGGCTGATAGCTATCACACGCGCATCGAAACCATTCGTCATAGTGCGGGAACTGCACAACAGCAGGCCTTGCAAGCCCTAACCCAAGAGGGTGAAGCACTCGCGCTGAAATTGGTTTCTCGCAACGAAGAACATCGTTTCGTGCCTGTGAAACCGCAAGATGCGGAAGATCCAAATGTCACGACGAATATCCTCGCCAGCAAAGAACTGGATGAGAATGAACTCGCTGCGATGGCACCTGCTGAACGTGCGAAGATCAATCAAAACGTCCGTCAAATGGACAAAAAACTACACCGTCTCGGCGCACGCTTAGGACGCATTGAAGAACAAACGCGTAACCAAGTGGCGAGCTTAAATGCACAATTGGCTGGCGATGTCATCCTGCCGCGCGTCATGCAAGTCGCGCAGCGCTTTGAACATATCAATGGTCTGGCTGAATATCTAAAGGATTACACCGCCGATATTATCGAACACGTCGAACTGATTTTAGAGCAAGAAGAAGATGACTTCTTGCCGGGAATTTTTGATCGCGTACCGCCACGTTATCAAGTCAATGTCGTCGTCACGCACAAACCTAATTCTGGTGCGCCAGTGGTGTTTGAAGATTTGCCGACGCATTACAACTTGCTCGGACACGTTGAACAGTTGACCCAAATGGGGACGATTACCACCGACTTTACGCTGATCCGTTCAGGTGCATTGCATCGTGCGAATGGTGGTTTCCTAATGCTCGAAGCAGACCAACTGCTTGAGCAACCGTATGCGTGGCAAGGGCTTAAACGTGCGCTGCGCTCGGGTCAACTGAAATTGTCTTCGCTAGAGCACATGCTGACATTGACGGGCAGTATTTCGCTTGAGCCTGATTCGTTGCCATTGTCGGTGAAAGTGATTTTGCTTGGCGAACCGTATATTTATTATGAGTTGCTTGAGTTTGAACCTGAACTGAATGCGCTGTTTAAAATCCGCGCTGACTTTACCAATACATTAAGTCGCACCGCTGAAAATGAAGAAGCGTACGTTCGTCTTATTGCCGATTACGTGAATAAAGACAAATTACTGCCTTTTGATCGCTCAGCACTTGCTGCGCTACTCACCGACTCCAGTCGTCAAGCGGAAGATCAATCGTCGCTCTCTCTCCATGCCGCAACGCTCGGTGACTTACTGCGCGAAGCCAGCACGCTTGCGCTGCAACAAGACGATCGTCAAGTCACCGCCAAGCACATCGATGCGACATTAGCCGCGCGCTTGTATCGTTTGGGACATTTGCGTGAATTGTATTGGGAAGATTTATCACGTGGCACACAACTGATTGAAACCGAAGGTGTGCGCATTGGTCAGGTCAATGCCCTGACTGTCGTCCATTATGCGGACAGTGAATTTGGTTTGCCTGCTCGCTTGACTGCGACCGTCTACCAAGGTGGCGGTGAGATTCTCGATATTGAACGCAGTGTCGAATTGGGCGGCGCATTACATGCCAAAGGCATCCTGATTATGTCGAGCTTTTTGCGCGCGCATTTCGGACGCACGCAACCGATTCACTTCTCAGCTGCCCTAGCCTTTGAACAAAGCTACGGTGAGATTGATGGCGATAGCGCGACACTCGCGGAACTTTGTGCGCTGATTTCTTCTATTAGCCAAATTCCAATTGATCAATCATGGGCGATTACAGGTTCGATGAATCAGCTCGGTGTTGTACAACCGATTGGCGGCATTAACCCGAAAATTGAAGGCTTCTTTGATGCTTGTCAGTTGCAAGGATTAAACGGTCAACAAGGCGTCATTCTACCAATACAAAACGTCCAACATTTAATGCTTCGCCAAGATGTCATTGATGCAGTCCGCGACGGTCGCTTCCACCTCTATGCTGTGCGTACCGTTGAGGAAGCTTTATCGCTACTCATGAAACGTCCTGCAGGAATGATGAATACCAAAGGTCGCTATGAAAAAGACACGATCTTCGGTGAAGTCATGAATCAATTGAAACATTGGCAACGTCTTGAAGAAGGTGATCGCGCCAAAGGTGAAGACGCTAAAAAGGGCAAAGATAGTAAAGCGAAAGCCAAAACTGATAAAGCAGCAGATAAAACCACTGACAAAGAAAAGCCTAAGCCTTCGAAGAAGCCAACTGCAGAAAAATCAGAGAAATCAAAGTCTGAAAAAGTAAAGAATGATAAAAGTAAAAAGCCTCGAAAAGATCCAGAGGATAACAATGATCAAGAGTCTATTATTGAATGGGCTGGAGAGTAATTTAAGCGCTATCGGCATGGGCGCCTGCAGTCCGCATGGCGTCATCAAAAAATTCATAGCGGTTGCGCCCATTCGCTTTTGCCTTATAGAGCGCAGCATCCGCCTGCCTGAGAAGCTGCTCAACACACATGCCTGACGAAGGTAAACCCACAGCAATTCCTAGACTCACGGTGACAAACGGGCGGTCTTCATCGGGGCTTTTTAACTGGAGGGCCGCCATACGATCTAATAAGCGTCGGGCTTGTTCTTCTGCAATATCGCCGTCCATACTCGGAAACATGAGCACGAATTCCTCACCGCCGTAACGTGCCGCTAACTCCCCACTTCGCTTCGCTAAGCTTAAAAGCAATGCTCCAATTTGGCGTAAGCACTCATCACCTGCGAGATGCCCTAATTTATCGTTATAATTCTTAAAAAAATCAACATCAATAATCATCAACACCAGCGACTGATGCTGGCGTAATGCACGATTCCATTCTTGATTCATCATCTCATCGAGATGTCTTCGATTAGCCAAACCAGTTAACCCATCCTGCCTGGATAGCGCATCTAAACGACGGGCTAATTGCTGACCCTTGTCTACGGAATGTTGTAGCAAACACTCTTGCAAAAAGCTCGTCCGTTCTTGGCGATCAAGCCCATACGCTAAACACATGCCGAGAAGACTAGTAATGGTATAAGTCAGATTGTAGAGTTTCCAATTGATTTCTTGCCCAAGCACATTAGCTAAAATGATGCCGAACAAGCCTCCCATCCATCCGAAAGCGACCGCTGTCTGGAAGCGCAAGCAAACAAAACTATAAAGCAGAATAACGATGTAAATAATGCCCGCATAGGTCAGAATCCCTGCTTCTGCCCCGCCCATATTTGCAGTGACGGTGCTCACTGCAATGGCCACCATGCCCCCAACCCCAATGTACCACTCATACCAACGACTAAACTTAGGAATAAAAGACATCGTTGCGGCGATCAAAATAACGACACCCGTCCAAGCGTTAATGCTAAAAAATTGCTCACTGACCGCTTCAGGTAAAATCTGATAAATCGCGACATTTTCAGCAAGAAATAAAAAGAATAGGAAGGGGGCTCTGTAATGAAATAATTTAATTGCACGAGGAAGATATTGGTTTTCGAACAACGTTTCTAAATGAGGAGGAAAGCGTAATAACCAATAATTGGACTGCAGAACTTCGCGAATTTCTTGCTCAGTGGACGCATCAATTTCTACATGCGCATCCCTCCCCAAATCATCAATAGAATCATGATCTACAGGTTCTGGACTCATATCAGCGAAATCTATAGATTCCTTACGCATGATGTTCGTAATCCTTAACTCAGCCTTACCTTAATTTTTCTTTATATAGCCAACTGTTCTTATTCAGTACACTTACAAATTACCACACTACATATGAAAACGAGAAATAGTTCGCATTTTTTCGTCGATTTATTTTGAACCTTCATCGCCATTTAAGAAATTACAGATCATTTCACGCATTATCCAAAATAAAAAAGAGCCTACAAAAGGCTCTTTTTCTCAACACTAAATCTTACTCTGCAGCAGGTGCTGGGCTATGCTCTTCGATCAATGATTTCAGCTCGCCTTTTTGGAACATATCAGTGACGATATCACAGCCACCGATCAACTCGCCGCTAACCCAAAGTTGTGGGAATGTTGGCCAGTTTGCAATACGTGGAAGCGTTGCGCGGATATCTGGATTTTCCAAAATATTGACGAATGCAAACGGACGACCGATTTTGCTCAATGCTTCAATCACACGCGCAGAGAAACCACATTGTGGAAATTGCGGAGTGCCTTTCATATACAAAATCACTGGGTGCTTAGCGATTTGTTCACGGATCAACGTTTCTGTTGCATTGGCTTGTACATCTGACATGATGATGACCTGATTCAAAAATAAGAATATGGGCGGATTATACCGCTGATCGACCAAAAAGCGTAATGATTGCGTCAGTCTTTTTCGACTCGTCATTCACAAGAACATAACTTATTTTTTTGATAATAAATTCCGCAGGCTTTTATCATTATTCACAGCATAATTTGCTAACATAACCATTCAATTTTTTAGTAAAACCATACTTTGGTCTAGTCGGGAATCTGCCATGAACTCAACTCTCACTCCCACGCCTGTCATCACTACGAATGACCAAGCCAGTTTCTTGATGCCAACCTATGCGCGTCAACCAATTGCGTTTGTGCGAGGCCAAGGTACTTATTTATATACACAAGATGGCACGGCGTATCTCGATGCGCTGACAGGCATTGCAGTGTGTGGTTTAGGGCACTGCCATCCTGCGGTGACTGCAGCAATGATCGATCAAGCATCGACCTTGGTTCACACCAGTAATTTATTCCAAATTCCTTGGCAAGAAGAAGCTGGACGTTTGCTGTGCAATGTCGGCGGAATGGAACGTTGTTTCTTCGCCAATAGCGGCGCTGAAGCCAATGAAGCCGCGATCAAACTTGCGCGGATGAGTGCCTATAAAAAAGGCATTACCACCCCAAAAATCATTGTCATGGAAAAATCATTCCACGGTCGTACGCTGGCAACTTTGTCTGCGACGGGTAATGAAAAAGTCCAAAAAGGCTTTTATCCGCTGGTCGAAGGTTTCTTGCGCGTTCCATTTGGTGATGTTGCTGCGATTGAAGCACTGGCAAAAGCACATGACGACATCGTGGCGATTTTGGTTGAGCCAATTCAAGGCGAAGGCGGTGTGAATACTGCACCTCAAGGTTTTATTTACCTTGAACAACTGCGTGCATTATGCGACCAACACGATTGGCTGCTGATGCTCGATGAAATCCAAACGGGTAATGGACGTACTGGGAAATATTTCGCCTATCAACATACTGCGATTAAACCTGATGTACTGACCACAGCCAAAGGTCTTGGCAATGGTTTCCCTGTCGGTGCATGTTTGGTTCGTGATAAAGCCTATGATCTGTTTGCCGCTGGTAATCATGGTTCAACATTCGGTGGAACACCACTCGCCTGCCGTACAGTGTTTGCAGTGATTGATAGCATTCTGAAAGAACAGGCGATTGAAAATGCACAAATCATGGGCGCTTATTTGAAAGATCGTTTAGCCGAAGAACTGGCTGGACTCGTGACTGAAGTACGTGGTTTCGGCATGATTTTAGGTATTGAATTGCCGCGCGCTTGTGGTGAGTTGGTTGCACGTGCGCGAGATGAACAACACATGATTATCAATGTCACCGCGGACAATGTGGTTCGTTTGTTGCCACCGTTGAATCTCAGTCAGGCTGATGCGGATGAGATCATCAAGCGCTTGGTGGCGTTGGTGAAGGATTTTTTGGCTAAGTAATGATTTGAATATCCTCCTCTTTCTTTGTTAAAGGAAGAGGAGGATATTCACACGTAGAGTTGATAAAACCCATCCTATTCTCGCTGAGTTTAGAAGAAAATCGAAATCTCCGCTCACCAATCAACCTATAGAGTGCGTCGCAACGCACCTTCTCGTCAAAATAAATATCTTCTAATTTATCCCTCTGGAGCTTTGATATGTTTGTAGGATTAAAAACAAATGTCGATTTATCATTAACATCGCCCTCCGAAAATTGCAGTAATTGTGGAGTTCAGCGTCCAGTCGAGATGGTCGTAACACCTTTGCAAAGAACAAAATTTTTCTTATTTTTTGGTACAGAACTAACCATTAACGCAACTTTCCCCTATTGCAAACAATGCAAGGGATCAGCAAGGCGTACGCGTTTAGGATGGACATCTAAAATACTCACAGCTTGCATTACTATCCTAATCATTTTCTTGGTGCTGATCTTTTCCGCTGATTCTTTGCCTCAATTTGTTGTCGAAAACATGTTTTGCAGTTCAATTATGATTGGTGTTTTTTGCATCTTGATTTATTTTTACTTTCAAGAATGGCGACGCAAAGAAAGAACCTACTACCAACCTGTCAGTTTAGTTGGAGTGAATATCAATCATGATCGAATCAATTGTCTGATACTTAAATTTTATAATGCAAAATATGCTGAAATTTTTATAGCAGCAAATGACAATCTAGTCACTTCTGGCATGCTTCAGGTCGAAGTTGCTGGGGAAGACTACGATTAAGGAGAAAATAGAGTTTTTTGATCTTTATCTGATCCTAAATTTGATTTTGTGAAATAATTACCAATAGCTACCCCTCTAACCGAGCCGCCTGACATGCATCCATTTTGGTCCATTATCCGTACTGTGCCGAATTTCCCTAAGCTAGGGATTTCGTTTTTTGATTTGACGCCATTGTTGCTTGATCATGTGTCCGCCGTGACTGATGCCATGCTTGCGGCAATTCCACCAGAAGTGCTGGATGAGGCTGAGACGTTTGTAGCGATTGAGGCACGTGGTTTTGTGTTTGCCAGTTTATTGGCTGGACGATTGGGTAAAGGAGTAATTTTGCTACGTAAATCAGGCAAGTTGCCACCACCTGTGCATGGCTATGATTATGCGCTGGAATATGGCAATGACCGCTTAGAAATGCATGCGGATTTGCCGCCACGTAAAGTCTTGTTGGTGGATGATGTGCTGGCTACAGGTGGCACACTGGCGGCGGCAGCAGGATTGAGCAAAGCTGGTGGGCATACGGTATTGGGATCATTGGTGTTGTTGGATCTCGAAGGGTTACATGGTGAATTACCATGGCCGTCTTATCGGGTGCTCACCGCATGAAACCACTGATCGTAATGGCATTACCGATGGAAAACGTTGACGGCACACTTAATGCCTTTGGCGAAGTGATCTATACAGGTGTCGGTAAGGTGAATGCGACGATGGCACTGACGCGGCGACTGACGCAAGGACCATCGCCAGAGTTGGTGTTGAATCTGGGTTCGGCGGGCGCGCATCAGCGACCGACTGGTGCGATTGTGGCCTGTACGCAATTCATCGAGCACGATATGGATGCGACTGCGCTTGGTTTCGGCTGGGGCCAAACACCGTTTGAAGACACGATTGAAATTGATAGTCCGCTACCGCCTGAATGGCAGCAGCTTAATTTGCCTGAAACTGTTTGTCATAGCGGTGATTGCTTTGTCACGGAGCCACATCCGTTTTTTGAGTTTGATGTGGTGGATATGGAGGGCTATGCGCTGGCCAAAGTGTGCCAAGCCTTTAACCTACCGTTCGTTAGCTTGAAGTTTATTACTGATGGGGCGGATGGGCAGGCTTCAACCGATTGGCCCGAAGCGTTGGCGCAGGCCAGTCAGGGTTTAGCGGCGGTGTTGGGGCGCATGAATTAGGTTCCTAGGAGCATAGGGTTTTACATGTTCAGCAAATTACTAATAGCAATAAGTATAATATTGGGAGCACAAGCTAATGACTCAACGATTAGCGCTACTTTTCAAAACCTTGAAGTAAAAAATGTAAATAAAGGGTTTTTGGAGTTTAGGTTCTCTTCCGCGACTTATTTTTCTGATAACAATCCTAACTCCAAAAAATGTAAAGTACTAACAATATATCTCTCTAAATTTGATCAAGATAAGTGGGAAAACCCCGCTTTGGAATATTTTAACTACAGTCAGTACAAACAGATAAATGACTCTAATGTCAGAACTAACATTAATATGCTCAACGATATGAGGTATAAGAACGTTATGCTGGAAGGAGGAATCAAAAAAATTAAAAATTGTTATTATCTTGCTGATGCCGTAACTAGTAGATTATATGGGGATCAAAGTAGAAGTTTTATCTTCGGATATAAACCCGTTCAATCTGAATCACCGTTTTGGTGGAAGCACGAGTCATAACATTTGTAAGGATATAGTCCATTGCAACTAATTTACTAATCCTCGCCCATCCTTTCCAAAATATACTCAGCCCCATAATTCTCACCCACCGAATACGCCGCAATCTTACTTAAATGACTATACGGTAGATCCGTTTCCTCATGCCACTTGGTAAAACAAGCCTGAATCGCCTTCAGGTCTTTTAAGCTGGTCGGCTGATCAGCGATTTCCAAACCTGCATGCTGCAATGCCAAAACAACATCACGGCTCAATAAATAAATATCCTTACCCATCCGACGTAGGAACAGCGCGCCAGTCATACCACCCAAACGACTACCATGCTTCTTCAAATATTGTGTCAGCCCAAACTGATCATCATGATTCCAATCTGCAAAGAAACAAGCAGCGCTACCGTGCTCTTGCGCAAGTTCACGCATAAAAACAGCATTCTTATACACTGCTTCAATCTTTTGCCAATTACGCACAACACGCGGATCAACCAAATAAGTATCCCATACGCTATCAGGTAAATGCGCTAATTTCTCGACATCAAAGCCAAAAAAAGCCTCTTCAAATTGAGGCCATTTATTTTCGATCACTTGCCAATGAAAACCCGCTTGATTGATGCCTTTTGCCATCATCGATAAATAACGTGAATCAGGAATAGCGACGAGTTCTTCACGACTCAACACGTGCGGCAAAAGTTCATTAAGCGCGGCCTCACCGCCTTTTCGCTCTAATGCACGCTCATGAATCGTTTGAAATTCTTTCATTTTCTTGTATTCCTTTACGTAATATCTTGACGCTTAGATCATTGGAATCTGACTAAAATACTGCTGTAGCGTTTCAATACAACGTACTACCTTCAAGGGCTGTTCACGTCGTAAAGTAATCGCATACAAGGTGTAATTCGGTTGTAACTCCCAATCTGGCAGCACTTCAACCAAACCACCTTCCGCATGGTTATGCGGCAAATCCACGGAGAGCAACGCGCCAATCCCGTGACCTTTCGCCACCAAGGAGCGCATTAAAAAGACATTATTCGTTTGAATACGAGAAGGCATCCGTACTGTCTTCTCCTCACCTGTCACACGATGTCGGAAATGACGCTCTAGCGGATTCTTTGCAAGGGTTAAGCCAATGCTTTCATGCTGTTCAAGATCGGCTGGCGTCGTGATCGGTGGGTGCTTATCGATATATTCAGGAGATGCTAGCAGGACCAAGCGTGTTTGCGCCATCGGTCGAGCAATCAAACTAGAGTCAGCCAAACCTGGGCTGAGACGCACAGCAATATCAATGCGCTCTTCAATTAAATCGATATAACGATTGTCCGCCTCGAAATGAACTTTTAGACCAGGATGCGCTTGGAGCCAATCTGAAAGTGCAGGCAGAATATGATTGAGACCCAGCTCAGGTGTGGTGGCAATCCGAAGATCACCAACCAATTCATCACGTAGCTCATTGATACGGACACGGCCTTTTTTCGCGGCTTGAACCATTTCATTACAGCTTTGATAAAAGACGCTGCCAGCCTCAGTGAGACTTAATTTGCGCGTTGAACGATGAAGTAAAACCGTCCCGACTTCATTTTCTAAGATACGAATCTGTTGACTCACAGCGCTCGTGGTGATGCCTAGCTCACGCGCAGCACCACTAAAAGACCCTTTATCAACCACACTGACAAAGATCGCCATGCTGCGTAAACTATCTAACATATCGTACACACCCTATTTATAGAATCATGTCCATTTAACGTGTCATTTATGATTCTTATTTATGCTCTTATTAAACTACGATTTCTTAGGTAACACCAACATTGGATTCATTGGCTTACCATTTAAGCGGACTTGAAACTCTAACATCACGCGATTGGTACCCGTTGAACCCATTTCAGCAATTTGCTGTCCAGCCGTTACACGAGTCTTTTCTTGTACCAGTAGCCGTTGATTATGCGCGTACGCCGTAATATAACCACTGGCATGTTGAATCAAAATCAAGTTGCCGTATTCAGACAAACCATTACTTGAATAAATCACCGTACCATCGGCTGCTGCTTTAACAGGATCGCCAGCATTGCCTGTAAAGCGTACGCCTTTGATTTGATGTGATGGATCGAAGCTCTGAGAAACAGCATTATCCGTTGGCCAGTTCCACGCATTGCCATACGCGGCACTCGCTTGACTTGTAAGCGGCGCAGTGACCAGATTAGACGATGCAGAAGTTTTAATTGGCTGTGTATTCGTCGATAAAGGCTGAGCACTAAGCGGCTGATCTGCCCCCATCGCAACAGATTGTGCACTCGCCACGGAACCACCACCAACCAAACGCAAACGCTGACCGACATTGATCACATAATCGCCACCAACCTGATTGATCCGCGCAATTTCACGATAATCTAAATTATAACGATTCGCAATTTTGCTCAGACTATCGCCCACTTTCACCGTATAAAATGTCGGTGGTGTGATAGCCGCACGACTGGAACGAATGTTCGGCGCAGAAGCACAGCCAACGAAACTCACCGCAGTCACGATTAACAGCGTCGTTGTAATTGCAGCAACCAATGGAGTGCGTTTTTGGACTTCAGACAAAGAAGCTAGGGTACTGAAATGCGACAATCGTTAATCCTCTTATTGCTTTAACCCGCGATCTAACCAGAAATATACACTGATCACGGAATCGACATAAATGTTGTCGGTTGTTAACCACGTAAATTTAATGTTTCTTTTAAACTGTGTAGCGCAGAATAGCCAGTTGCATCGAGTCGAATCGGCGTAATACTCACAAAATCATCATTTAACGCTGCAAAATCTGTACGAAATTGCACTGTCGCTTCAACTTCAAATTTGTTATTCAATGTGGATAGCTTCGACTCATGCGCCACATAATCCAGACCCAGCGGATCGCCCGACTTCCCGACCCAATACATCTTACGTCCACGAGGATCAATTTCGCTGTGCACGGGTTGTGATACATCACGGACGCCCATTCGCGTCACTTCGACACCTGCAAGCGTAGCGACATCAGGAATATTTATATTTAAAATATGTCCAGCTGGTAACTGTGGAATACCTTGTTTAACGAAATCACGTACCCACTCTGCAGCAACGATGAAATGTGAAACCTCACGATATTGCTTGGCATGAACACCAGCTAATGAAATCGCCAGCGAAGGAATCAACAATCCTCGCCCTTCAAACGCTGCACCAATCGTTCCCGAATAGAGGACATCATCGCCCATATTCGCACCAGCATTGATACCGCTAATGACAAGGTCAAAGGTTTCTTGAAACAACCCATTGAGTCCGACATAGACGCAATCCGCAGGATAACCATTTACCGCCCAAAAGCCATTGGCCAGTTGTACTGGATGCAAAGGACGATCCAAAGTTAATGCACTCGACGCACCACTCCGTTCAGATTCTGGCGCAACCACGGTTACTTTGGCAATCGTTGATAAGGCATTGACCAATGCCACAAGTCCAGGTGCAAGGACACCATCATCATTACTGACTAATATTTTCAATTCACACTCTCATTAAAACGATTTATAAACTGTGGATCTTCATACGTCTACTAATACAGAAACTCATCAAACCACTGTATTTAAAATACTTAACTATCGACAACCCTACAAAAAACATGCAAACGGCACGTCAAAAACATCTGAAAAGTCGAACCATCGTACTGCATAATAGCGCACATCTAAACACAGCTTATGACAGAGTGACACTATGCAAAGTATTCAACTCGCAACGAAAACCTTAACTGCCACATGTATTTCAATTCTACTCATCACCAGTGGTCATGCTGCCACCAAGACGAATAAAACCGCCGTAAATCCTGGTCAAGTTGTGGTTGAAAACACGAATGGTACGTCGCAAGAAGAAATCGCAACCGTCGATGTACTCAATGAAATTTGCCCACAAATCCTCGGACAAAATAATAATAAAAACTTCCGTAAAGGTTATAGTAACTTATTACGTGAATTGTTGCCTTCGATAAAAAATCCAGTTTTATCTGTGCAATCAATGCATACCGATCCTGATTACATGAGCATTTTAGAGAATGCGCGCACGAAAGCAGTGGCAGAAAAAATCGAAGACAATCGTGAAGTTTGCCTCGAAGTACTGCATTACCCAGCACCTAAAAAATAAGTACACAGCCAATTAAGTAAAAGCTTGTCTTCCTCCCATGAGGGGGAAGACTGAGAATGGGATGCTTTTAAAGTTAAAGTCAAATGCCTCCCCCTTCTAAATCTTCCCTACTACGCTGCGCTTCGTCTTGCGAAGCAGTGCCTCTCAATGGGAAGACTTCAGCGCAACGGCATTGAGAGTAGGCATAATTCATAATTCATGATCACAATGATCACAATGATCACAATGATCGAAGCCTACGAAGTTAGGCGGTCTGTTGGTATATAATGCACGCAACTATTTTCAAGACTCAAGCAACGACATGACTCATATTCTTGGCAACATCTCCATCGAAACTTTTTTAACAGAATACTGGCAAAAAAAACCACTGCTCATTAAAAATGGCATGCCACAAATCGCTGGTCTGCTAGAACCTGCCGACATTAAAGAGCTGGCTTTAGAAGAAGACGTTCAAGCACGTTTATTGATGCAAAACCCAAAAAATCCTGAACAGTGGCGAGTTAAAAAATCACCTTTTGTCACCAATGATTTAAAGAATCTGCCACCACTGCACACCTTGCTCGTGCAAGCTGTCGATCATTGGTCATTGGATGTCGCGAATCTCTGGCAACTGTTTGATTTTATTCCACAATGGCGTCGTGATGATGTCATGGTGTCTTACGCGCCAAAGGGTGGTTCAGTCGGACGTCACTTTGACCAATACGACGTATTTCTCGTACAAGGTCATGGCAGCCGCCGCTGGCAGCTTGGTCAATGGTGCGACAGCGACACGGCTCTCGTTCCAGATCAACCATTGCGCTTATTACCGAATATGGGCGAAGTGTTCTTTGATGAAGTTTTGGAAGTTGGCGATGTGCTTTATGTACCACCAAAATTGGCCCATTTCGGAGTCGCTGAAGATGACTGTCTGACCTACTCCTTTGGCTTCCGAATGCCGAATGCCGCTCAACTTTTAGAGCGCACGGTTGATTACGTGATTGGACAACCTGAATTTCAACTGCCCGTTGATGACCTCCGCAAGAAGGACAATCGCGCAGGATTGATTAGCACGGAAGAGCTGGAACATTTACGTTTACAGCTCATTGCATCGTTGCAAGAAACCCTGAATAGCCCTGAATGTTTCACTGATGCGATCATGCCTTTACTGAGCGAATCACGTGATGCTGATAACTTACCAGAAGGTTTTGGTGTTTCTCGTGTTGAGCTGAAAAGCGCATTAAACTCTGAAGCAACCCTTCAACGTGAACCTGCTGGACGTTTGGTTTATTTGCAAAAACCGGAAGGCCTTGAATTCTGGTGGAATGGTGAAACTGTTGAAGTGCCTGCTGCTCAAGCCGAAATCGCACAGAAAATTGCAGATGGTTTGACGTTGGCAAAGGATGATGTTTCTCCTGAAGATTTCGACTTCATTATTGAGTGGATGGGTGAAGGTCGTGTGATTCTGAATGAAATGGAATAAGTTTAAAACTTAAAAATTGATCAATAAAAAAGACAGCCTAGCTGTCTTTTTTAAACTTTGTTCACTGAGCTTGTCGAAGTGAAGGCATTTTCAAATACCGCCCACTTCAACTTTGATCAATAAACTAGTTCTATATTAGATTCGAGCAAACAAACGTTTCACTAGATTCTTGCTTTCCAGCACTCCACCTTTAACTTCGTAAATATCTGGGTTAAAGGTGCGCGCTTGCAGAATATAATCAAAAGTAAAACTTGGCCAAACCGAAGTGTTTTTACCATTGGCATCCAAGTACCAACTTGCACAACCGGAACTCCACACAGATTTGTTCATACGAGCATGAAGTTTGTCAGTGAACTGATTTTCATCTTCTTGCTTCACTTCAAGGCAATCTACGCCCTGATTCTTCATAAATTTAACTGCCTGACCGATATAACGCGCTTGCGCTTCAATCATCAGAATAATCGAGTTGTGTCCAAGACCAGTATTGGGTCCTGACATGAAGTAAGCATTCGGAAAATTATGGGTGGTCATACCCAAATAAGCATGCATTCCTTGTTCCCAATGTTGACTGAGATCAAGACCATTTTTGCCTTTAATACTGAATTGCGCTTCTTGGCTTGTCGCGTCGAAACCTGTACAGAACACAATCACATCAACTTCATAGCTGATGCCATTTGCGATCACACTATTTGCAGTCACAGCTTCAACAGCACCAGTCAAAACTACGTTTGATTGATTGAACGCTTGTAAATAGCTGTTCGACATCAAAATACGCTTACAACCCATCGTGTAATTCGGCGTCAGTGCCGCACGCGTTTTTGCATCTTTTACAACACGTAGATGTCTATGCGCGAGGATTTGCGGAATTTTCATAATGCGTGGATCAAGCACAAAGCCCGCAGCACTACTTTCTAATGTCCAATAAATCTGTTTACGATATAACCATCGTGAAAGTGGTTGTTTATCCAGCTTATTGATCGTTGCTTCTTTATAACGATAATCGAGCTTCGGTAATACCCACGCTGGAGTGCGTTGGAATACCGTTAATTGACCAGCAATTTTAGCGAGCTCTGGCACAACCTGAATCGCACTCGCACCAGTTCCCACCAACGCTACACGCTTGCCTGTTAAATCAACAGAATGATCCCATGCAGCAGAATGAATTTTAATACCTTTAAAATCATTCAAACCTGCAAGATTTGGGAACGATGGAATATGCAAATTGCCACGCGCAGAAACCATCACACGCGAGCGATAAAATTCGCCTGTCGTTGTTGTGACTGTCCAAGTGTGGTCTTGATCGTTGTACGCTGCGCTTTCTACGCCAGCATTAAAACGTGTGTCGCGATATAAGTTATATTTTTTAGCGACAAATTTTTGATAATCGAGAATTTCAGGTTGTTTTGCATATGAGCGTGACCAGCGATATGGCTCATAAGACAGACAGTACATATGTGATGGCACATCACACGCCGCGCCTGGATAGGTGTTATCACGCCAGTTGCCGCCGAACTCATTGCCTTTCTCTAAAATCAGAAAGTCGACGCCTGCTTTTTGCAATTCAATCGCCATGGCGATACCACTAAAACCAGCTCCAACAATAATTACAGAAGCATCAAGTGCAACAGTTGCTTGACCAAAAACTTGATTATGCGAACTACCCATCAGACCACCTCAAACTTAAAACACTGAAAATTATCGCCTTTTTCCGATTACTCCATGTAATTAAGCATTTAGTCCATTAATGCGGTGGCATATTCTACACGATCTCAATCCTCAAACCTAAAAATAGTTGACCAACGGTTTATCTCACAAAAAATAAATGTCAATCTCAAAAAATACCAAAGCGTCATTCATTATTCTTTCGCTCGAAATGAACCCATTAAATAACCCAAGTTTTTATAAAACATGAACTTACTTATGCTTTAACCTGATGTTGTTATTATGTAATTAACGGATTACACTCGTTGCAATGAGGGAAAACAATATCAAAGGACGTCACTATGTATTACGTATTCGCAGCCATTGCTGGAGTGATTTCCTTATGGCTCATCATACTGTTATACAAACAGTTCCTTGAGTTAGGACGTTACATCAAGTGGAAACATCCTTTCTTCTATAGACTCTACGTTTTTGCTTGGATTATTTTGTTACTTGGCGCATCAACGACTGCGCTCATTATGTGCGGGGATGCGATTAACAATCAAAAATACACCACATCTGAAGATGAACTCGCTAAACAACTTCAAGCCGCCCCTCTTCAACACAACTATAAAACTCCTCGAGATTATCAAGTCGCCATGATTCTATATGGTCGAAAAATCGAACGAGAATCTCATAATTGATGAAAAAATGGGCAATAAGCCTAAAAACAAAATGGACTGATCAGCAAAAAAAACGAGTTAAGAAAGCGCTATTAAGAACACAAACAAAGTTTTTTGCACAGTCAAAGCGTGAATGAACGATAAGAAATAATAAGTTCATAAGGAGAATTTAGATGAACTTCTTAATCATTTTGGCAGGCATTGCAGGCATTGCAATGATTCTGATCGCAGCGACCGCGAACAAAGGTGATCGGCAAAAAAAAGACAAAGACCATACCCCCATTAAAGCCCGCCCTATATTAACCATCACGGAACAACCTCTTTTTCTCAAACTTCGCAAAGCACTTCCTGAATACATCGTTCTAACACAAGTCGCTCTATCAGCCATACTCAGTTCAAGTGGACAAGTCACACGCAACAAATTGAATCGCTATCGCGCAGATTTCGTCATCCTTGATAAAGATTTGCAAGTATTAGCGATTATTGAACTGGAAGACCCAAGTCACAAAGGACCTGAGCATAAAAGCAATGACCGCAATAGCATGCTCAAAGAAGCCGATTATCGCGTCATTCGTTATACGCACACACCCGACATAGATCAAATTCGACGTGACTTCTCAACGATTGTCACATCGCGAAAACCCACACAATCGCCGCCATCAACCACGCCCAGCAAGCGAGCCACTTCTGCTGAAGATAGTTTTTTTGATCATGATTTCTGATTAAAAAAATGATAGATTAGAGACTTGAATCACAACATAAGTGATTATTAGGCATGAATACTTCATCTGTTGTGCGCTCATTCAATCTGTGAATCGGCGAAATGATACAAGAACACCTTCAAATATTTTTTTATTAAGCCAATAAAAAGCACGAAAAACCTTCAGGACAGGAAGTATGAGAAAGTTAATATTGCCACTATTGGTCGTCATCACATTGAATGCCAATGCCAGCCCCAATAAAAATGCCGTTGTATTTAAATGCAAAGATTCAAAAGGAAATTTATCGTATAGCGCCATCAACTGCCCTGATAGTGCAAAAACTCTCGAAAAAAAAACAATCGTCAGTACTGAAGGAAAATATGGCAAAAATCGCCGAGATTATCGTGATGACTGGAGAGATAGCCAATATCAGAACAACTATTATCGATATTATCGATATGAAAAACCTAATGTTTTTTCCGACATTGCCCGTAAAAAAGAAACCGAACAACAGCAAAAATGGGATAATACAGGTGCATTACGAGGCTACAACAAGGCTGATTCATCGCCTTCTAGTCCGAATCGCAACTACTCTCGCTACTGATGCCTAACGTACGTTTTGTATGAATAATCTGTTTTAACTATCGCAATATCATCGGTTTTTGCCGCACTCACTGTGCAGTAGTTGGTCATCATTTACGTCTATTAGAAATACCAAATTTGAGATATATGTAATGGATGGAAAAAGTTTAATCATTGGTTGTATATCGTTTTTTATCATCATGATCATTCACTTCATGTCGAAGAATAAAAGCACCAAACCCGTAAAAAATCTTCGTGGTCGTAAACAACTGAGAGTAATCAGTTCTCGCAGTACGATTCAGGATTTGTTGAACGAAATCCAAAAAGAGATCGTCAGTCACCGAGTTGAAGTTCTTTTAAAACATCAGCAGATTTTAATTTGTGAAAGTAGAGAGCGTAAATATGAAATGAGAGAGCTTGTGTTTCTCACATTAGACGCGAACAAACCCAAAGAAATCCAAAAGATTGGGGCTTTCTTTACTGTCAGATATCAAGACTTTCCAAGCACAGCCGAGCTACGTAATGATATCAACACCATGATTGGAAAGCGTATTTAACCTTCATTTGAAGTTACAAAGCACCCTACTCGACAGTAAAATTTATTAAAAAATATTCATTAAAACCAGTGACCTAATTTTTAATAAGAACTCAGAAAATAAGATCTAATAAGGACAAGAACACATGAGAAAGTTTCTTTTAATCATGGCTGTAATCGTATCAACAGACAGTTATGCAGAAGTATATAAATGTGTGGATAAAAAAGGACACGTCCATTTTCAAGATCAGGTTTGCAGCTACGAAAAGGGCAAACTTGCAGCCTATCAACCGTCAGGTCAGTATCAACAAAGAAACCCTATAGAAGTTCAAAACGAAATTACGAGACTACAACACCAAGCCAATAGTCGAAGCTATAGTGGCTATAGATACCGATATGAAAGTAACAAATTAATCGAGAGTAAGCGCCGAAAAGAAGCTGAAAGCCAAGAAAAATGGGATAGTTTAGGACATGCTGGCGTGACGTATAGAAACAGCCCAAGCACGTTCAATCAGACACGATTTGCACAACGTTGAATATGCAAAAACAAAGACTTCTGTATAGATATAAAAAATCCGCAACGAATGCGGATTCTTTATATTAATGAGCGTCGAAAGTTAGAATTTTTGTTCTAAGCCCAAACCGAGTACTGAGTATGCGTAACTTTGATCTTTACCGCTTACCATAGAGTGTGCTTAATTTGTAGGTGAGTTTTTCACTACCTTTAATACCAAACCGTGATGCGTTTGAATCCACTTGAGTCGTACGACCATTCACTAAGTCGCTTTTGACGCTATCAACTGATGCATTGATTTTGCCATATACACCTGGGCCTTCAGCGTGTGCTGCGCCCATTGAAAGTGTTGAAACAACAGTAGCAGGCAGTAATTTTTTCATTCATAAAACTCTAATATTTTTTGGTCATAAAATAGCGAGTAAAGTAAATCGCGAACTCATCCTCACTCCAGATAAAGTTTGAATCACGATAGATCACGATGAATTTACCGCATGAAAATTGGCTCAATTTTTAAATGTATTTAAAGTGAAGCACTTCCAAAGTCATTCCTGTATTAAACGATTCAGCATGGTGAATTATCACTATATTTATAAATATATAACGATAAATATAGAAGTATTACCCGCGACTAAAACATCTGGGACAACAACAATATTTGGGCTTTTTTACTCACGCCTATTTAGGAATGTGTATGATGCAAACGCGCGCTATGTCTCGATCATTAAAATTGATTTATCATGATCAGAACTAGGAATGACACGCTTTAGTCCACAACAAGATCCGCTCCTAATGGTAAGAATCGATGACATCATTCGCTGAAAATGCTCGAATTCATTTGCGCGCCAGATTGCTCTATGGAGATGAAATCGCCATGGGACCTGGAAAAGCTGCATTGCTCGAATCAATTGCGGCAAAAGGCTCTATTTCCGCTGCGGCAAAGCATATGACCATGAGTTACCGCAGAGCATGGTTACTCGTCGATACGATGAATCGTTGTTTCTCATCACCACTCGTCATCTCTGCAGCTGGCGGAAAACAAGGGGGTGGCGCACATCTCAGCGCACTGGGGATCGACGTTTTAAAAGACTATCGCGCCATGGAAGCTGAGATGATGAAAATATCCGCCGAGCACTTAAACAAACTAAAAAAACATTTGCCTGCAACTACTTAGCGGAAAAATCAATCATTTCGCTAGCACGGTAAAACCATAGCGAGAAAACACGCCTTTTGCCGCATTGCCCTGCAAGTATTTAAAGAAATCTTTTGCTGATGCTGAAGCCTGTGGCGTTAATGCAAACGGATAAATAATAGGATCATGAGTATTGGCTGGGAAGCGCTCATCAATGACTACTTTCTTACTGACATTCGCATCAGTCTCGTAAACAATCCCGAGCGTACATTCACCGCGCTCAACAAACATCAATGCAGATCGAACATCTTCTGCGCCGACAACACGACTCTCAACACTCGGCCACCACTCCAGTGATTGAAGTGCTTGTTTACCATAAATGCCTGCTGGAACATGCTCTGGCGCGCCCATACAGAGTTTTCCAGTAAAGGCTTCAGCGAGCTTGAATTTTTTATCCATTTTCACCTTAACCACTTGGTCTTTAGGTGAAATGAAAACAAGCGTATTGCCCAGCACATCTTTTCTTGATGACTTATCAATTAATCCACGGGTATCTAAATAATCCATCCATTTTTTATCTGCTGACACAAATATTTCCGCGGGCGCTCCTGCCTCGATCTGTTTCGCTAACGTCGAAGAAGATGCAAATGACGTTTTAATATGGACTTTTTTTTCGTTTTCATAACTGGTTGAGATTTCACTCAAGGCATTATTTAAACTCGCTGCTGCATAAAGCGTGACATCATCGGCCCATGCCAATGAACCCACTAACATACCGCCTACCAGCGTCATTACATTGATCATTTTGCTATCTTGTTTCATTACATCCCCCCCCTCAGTTCAGTCATGCAAATAAGACTTATGCCTAATATTTAAACAATTTAGTCGCAACTTAATACACCGCTATATTACATAAGATATAACGATACTTACAATATAACGCATGATTTAATCAAAGTCTTTTTGGAGTTCTTTCCGCATGGGAGGGTATCATACTGAGACAATCGATCAACGAATGCGCCCATTGCACAGCGAATCGATTGAGCGATTGCTGGGGCTGGATTCTGTTCAAAGGCCGTGCCAGCTCTGTAGCAAGATCGCTGGGATTATCGAAGGTTCAGTGAAGTTTTTCTACTTTGACAGAGAAATACTATACGTATGCAAGTCTGATAATTTATTACACTAAGTACTAAGTACTAAGTACTAAGTACTACGCACTAAGCACTAGTGCCTCGGCGATATTCTGCTGCTCGACCAAATTCCGAATGGTGTGACCGCCTTTTTGGTCGGCGAAAGCGCATTTTTCATCATGTGACATGGTACAGCCGCTAAGCAAAGGACACTCAGCAAAAAGT
>JANYEL010000209.1 GCA_025363155.1 Moraxellaceae bacterium | reverse complement strand
GATCGAGATATTTTATAATCGAGTGCGCAGGCATACGAAATTAGGTAACATCAGTCCAGCAGAAGCATTTAACAACTTTATGCTGCAAGCGGCATAACCATTCTCTTAAAAAACTGTCCTTCAAACTCGACAGGGGTCAGATTTCTTTGGCTTAGATAGTTGGAAGAACAGCGATCCTAAATCCAAATGGCTTTAGTATTCTTTCGACGGTATTTAATGTCGGGTTCCCATCACCACTCTCGATCAACTGTAAGGTCTTAACAGCCACCTTACAAATATTCGCGAACTCTGGAAGTGTCAGAACCAATTCATTCCTTAAAAATTGGACGATGTCCTTGATTTGCCATTCTGGATGAGCTGAGATCGTATTTGCCAGATTGATACGTTTATTGTATTGCTCGATTTTAGTCAGCTGCTTATATCGTTTATCCATATCACATGTCCTCAATTTGTTGACAGACACCGTCTATGCGTAGTCTGCAATACTCAATGATTTCTCCATCAACATTTTCCAATGCCATCTGCCGTATTAACCCTTGGAGCTTTGGTAACCACGCGATCAATCGTTCTTGTAGCAACAATGCCGGCACCTTGGTGGCATCTTGAATCTGTTCCATAACAGAGCCCCATATGGGCGCGCCACCGTCGTCCTTTTCCCACCGAGTTTCGCGGCCAATGCCATCAGGATGTAAATACATCGGGGCGAAATCGAATAAAGGTGTGAGCTTGATCGTGTTATTCCAGTCACGTGCTACAGCCGTATTTCTCGTATGGTTATCACGATTAGCCAGCATAATGTTTGCAATATCTCGCTTAAGATACTCAACGATTTGATTCACTGGATCCGAACAAGATAAAGCGAGTTGTCTGCAGATCACGTTATGGGAAATGTGAACACCAAAACCTGCCCGATCACAGAGTACAGCGACACTTTCTTGACCATAGCGCAGAACTTTCCCATTTTCTATCTTTCGATCAAATCGAGGGATAAATAACGCGTTCTCGTAGAGTTCAAGATCCCCATGCGTTTCGAGCTCTAAGTATTTGGCCAAACGCATATAGCGAGCTTCATTGAGGAAGATTTTCTTGAGATCTGGATCCTGTCCTCTGAAGAATTTAACAAGCCAGTGTCTCTTTGTTTCATGGTCTGGGAGTGCATGATCCAAATAGTACAGTCCGTCATGTCCTTCGGTGAGCAGTAATTTTGGCCATGCGCCTTGTACACCAGAAGACCCCGTGATAAAAAGTCCGTATGGAATGAGACTTTCTATGAAGTCTTCGCTTCTGCCAATAATTTCTTGCAACTGGAAGCCCATTTTTGGGATATGCGGTGTTTTTGAAAGAAGCCATTGGTGCGCTTCGGCGACCCTCAGATTTCCGATCGGATTTCCCGCGCCAGCAAGCAGCACTGGCCAATCACCAGATAATTCGGCATTCACCGAGTAGCCCATATTTTTTAATAGTTCTTGTCTACCGAATCCTTGGGGTAATAAATCCATCAAGAATGGGGGCCAACTGGTATATTTGGCAGGCGCAATACTCACCGGAAGTGCCCAAGAAAGCGCTCCAGCATCACGGCGTCCCATTTCATTGATGGCATAATCCATGTCATAGATTGTCGTCGATGAAGCGTTTGCCCCATTGATTTCTGGCGATTGACAATTAACCACTGCGGCATCAATCCACTGGTCATCTTGGAAAACTTGAATAGTACAAAAATTATCCATAATGGTAATATATTGCTTATGTAGCCTGCATTACTACTTATAATATGGTATTATATTGCTAGAGTACACTATTTTTTATTTTGAGACTTGTTTAGCTTGTTTAAAAATGACCAGATGGGGATGCGGATATTTTCTTGGACTTTTTGGGCTGTAAAAAATAGCAATCTTCAGCATCAATGTAGATGACGCGAATGCACCACTCAAAACCGAGTGACCCCTGCTAAAAAATTCGGACACTTTTGAAAGAGATATAATCAATCAAAAGGAGACAAATGATGAAGCAACGAACCCGTCAAAGTTACAGCGAAGACTAATCTGTTTACCTTAACAAGGCAATGATTGGTAGTGTTCAATAATCTGTGTCAAAACTTTAGACTGTCAACATAAAAAAGGAGTGATACAGCATGGCAACAACCTTTGATTTTGCAACAGTGTTAAAACAACTACAGTCAGAACAAGCATTGACTTAAATGATGCCTAGCGGTGAATTCGGGTGCGCTTTGCTGTTCCTAAAAATTATTGAAAGGTGGCATGCGAAATTCGGTAACATCAATCAGTAGAGGCATTTTTAGATTCCAATTGAATCCGAGATATATAATCATCAACAGAATATGTTGGATCTGCGATAGCCAGCATATGACAAGCATATTTCAAAATGAATGAAGATTTCTCAATTTGTAACTTGCCTTTATTTGTGGAGTCCTTATGGGTATTTAAGGTATCTGGATACTTAATGGAGAGACTGTAGCCTTGATAGTCATCAGTGTCGCCAATTATTACGGTCGAAGCTGAGCTTAAATTCACATGCTTTCTTAATTCTTGCCTTGTTTTGCCACTGGGCACAAATATTTTCCAACTGGATACCTTAATCAGCTTCGCACCCGTTTGATAAAATGCACTAAATACAGAAATTTCTTTCTGAGTAAATCTAATTTCTGATTTCGATGCGATCACTTTGTTCAAGAAAGTGTCGATAAACTGATGTAACAACTCGCGATTTTCGTGATGCAATTTGATAGCCTTCTCAAAAAACATGATGATGAGAAGTTGTTCTTTTTCATTGAGGGGCATATAAGGGCTGAGCAATATGTCAGGGTGCGTTTCAATGCGGTCTTTCTCGAAAAGTCTTGATCGTTCTTGTTGTGTTTTTATCTGCGCGAGTTTTTCAGCCTTGTTTAACCACAGATTGATTATTTCTTGTGGTAGAGAGTAAGCATGGACAATTTCATCAACTGTGTCCCCAGCTTCTATTTTTTTGAGGATGTTGTATAGCATCGGCATGGAGATCGGGTTACCAGTAGAACCAGGAAGTTGGCTAGTCATAATCTCCATACGTTTTAACAATGACTGTTCACCAAAATCTTCCCTGTAACAAGGTGTTGAACTTCTTTTCCAATCATCCTTTTTAGATGTGAGTTCTTGGGTCAAAAACGACCTTAATTTATTTAAGTACACTTGGCTACGATCATGATTAATCGCGGCTCTATTGTGGCTTAAAATTTTTCGAGTGGAATATTGGGTAATATTCTCAAACGCTAGTAAAGGAAATTCGAGATGTCCTTGATTAATTTCTACTCCGCCTGCGAGATGTGCAAAATGGATATAGTTCTTGAACGTATGATCAGGGCCAATATGTCCCGCAACTTGGGCTAATGCTCTCCATCGATCTTGCCCTGTGTGTTGTTTCCCTAATAAACCCGTTCGAATTCTTTCGCAATCTTCAAGGTTATAATCAGTGAGGTGCTCTATGAGCACAGGTCTTGAATGAAGAATCAGAGCCAAATTGCTTAGCGCCGTGTGCCTAAATATGTGGAAACTATAACTATGGCTCTGTAAGACATGACCCATAAGTGTTTTGAAAAGTCGAGACAGCGACTCCGT
Organism: Moraxellaceae bacterium; assembly: GCA_025363155.1. Lineage (GTDB taxonomy): Bacteria > Pseudomonadota > Gammaproteobacteria > Pseudomonadales > Moraxellaceae > Aquirhabdus. Next base: position 11,856 of record JANYEL010000209.1, on the reverse strand, counting down.
CGGTAATCGTGAGTCTTTGCTATTAATAGAAAAAACAACCGCGTTTGTCAGCATTAACGACGCATTTCTATTGGATAGATAGTCTCTGAATTGCAACAGTTCATCTGGCTTCAACAATGCCCAGACGGGAATCCGACGGTTGGCACTACTTGTTTTAATGTCTCCAGTTGAATTTGCACGAATAATCAAGGCAAGTTCAGAACCATATTCAATATCTCTGAATTGCAGTCCAAGCAACTCCTCGCGTCTCATGCCAGTACGGAAAGCAAGAATAAACAGCATGAGAAAAGTCTGTTTATCGGGCTTTTCTGTGCAATGAAATCAATGACTTATTTTAGTTTGGTGTTTTTATGGTGAATTTAGCTGTTTTTAAGCAGCTTTTCGCGGTCGTCCGCCTTTCTTTCTAACTAATACTTCACGCTCAATATCAGCACGATTCCACTTCAAGTTCCCACCTTCTTTTGAAATGGTTTTAGGTAACTTCCCAGAAATATTTTCACGAAGAACAGTTCGAGTGCACACATCAAGCATTCGAGCGACTTCACCAGTACCGACAGTCAGACTCTTTGCTGGTTTTAATTCACCAATAACATCACGCAACATTTGCTCGAATCGCGCATCGCGTTCATCGAGCATTGTTTGCAGTTCAGATAGCGTCAGTGTAACCGTTGCTTCTAATGTTGCACCCATCACACATCCTCCTCAAAAGGCTCACAAACGTGATCGCCATTTTCATTCTTCAAAAAATACAACCCATTTTCGCTTTCGCATTTTTGGCAAAACATCGCGGGGTTCTCCACTATTTGCGGCATGGCTTTATTGCCAACATAAGTCATTAACCAAACTATCAGCAGGGGATTACGCACTTTCCTTGCACTGACTTGGGTGTATTCCATTTCCCAGCCTTCGCTAATAAAGTGATTAAGCGCGAGTGATTTAGCTTTGCCGTGACTTTCGGCCAGAACGTAAACAATTCCGCCTTCGTTAAAATCAGGGTCGTCGCATTTGTAGAAGTTCATTGATCACATCTCAAATTATTCAAAATCAAATTAGCCCATTCGCCAAAGCTACCAAACGTGCGAATGATGTATCGCTTATCGTTCAATGACATGTATTGCCAGACTTCGATTAGGGTGGAGTACATGGGGTTTCCTTTGGTGCGCAATATGGACATGGGTCTGTTTGCCAGCTTCCATCGCTAGTTACTCCACCAATCTCACCGCGACCATTGCAACAACTACAAATTTCAGGCTCTAAGCTGGTATCGGTATTGCCGAGGTCTGGTACGGCTTCAACAATTGATTCATACCACTCGATGTGGTTTTTATCTTGACAGTGATCAAAGCCATCCCAACCCTCAAGACATCCAGCGTCTTCGAGCATTTGATTAGTGGGCGTGCGGGGCACGAGCTTCCATTTTGTAGGGTCGTAAGTGATCGTTTTCATGGCTTAATCCCTGTTACTTCAAAAGACTTTTGGCGCAATTCTTCCCACTTCGGCTCAAGTGCGTCAAATTTCGGTTCACGCTCCAAAATGTTTTTACAATGCTCTGCAACACTTGATGGATATGGGAGGCTCATGTGATCGCAATACTCCTGAGCATTACTAAACAATTGCCAGTGATGCGCTTCGCAGTTATCAGTTGTGTTTTCGAGCCATTCTTGAGCACCATCAACATCTTTGTTTTCAAGACAGATCAGAGCAGAACCCATTGCTACGAGATTGTTACCGTGCATAGCGACCATCTCACAGTAGCGCAATTCCATTTGTTCAATCTGCTCAAGAATCAAAGGGATCATAGCTTTACCCATTTCGATTTTCTGCCCAGTATCGACCGCCAATTTAAGAGTTTCTTTAAACTCGTCGAACTTTTCACGCTTGCGTTTGTTTTCAGCAAGTTGTTCACGGAATGACATTGTTTGTTTGTTCATGACTTCTTATTCCTCATACCTGCTGTGACGTAAGACCAAAGTTGGTCTGATTGTTTTTTAGCTTCATTTTCAGCATGGCGGCAATTTCTTTTAGTGCCTCCACAATAACCACCACATGTTGAACAACGGCGTTTGGTTTTCATGACTGCTCCTTTGGCGACTGTGGCAACACCTCATAATCACCATCTTCATTTGTGACGCGTACTTTAATATCTGGTAAATCAATCCATAACCATTGACGAATATCAATCTCGTTGCCAACTTGCAAAGAATCGTTATTAAACACATCATCAACAGCATCATCTAAAGATTGGTTCGCTGATTCATCATAACCATCAGCAGCAAATCCGTAAGTACGTGCGCCTGATTGCAGAACTACATTTTCAGCTTTAAGACGTTCGTTCTCTTGCAATAAATCAGACCATCGTTTAATCGCAAGGTTTTTTTCATCACGAAAAACCATCACATTATTTGTTAATCGCCCATTCTCAGCATCAAGCTCTTGGATTTTGGCTTTGCATTCAAGCAAGATGTTTGCCAGATCAGCCATTCTAAATTCGACAGCTACTTCAGTTAAAAAATCAATCCGTTCTAATAAATCGCTCATTGCCTTAACTCCCTCAAATAAATACCTTGCGTGTAAAGATTACCCAATCCAAAACCAACCAAACTACTGAAAATAATAATCAGTGTTAGTTTTTTCATTGCTTTAGTCCTTCTACAAACTGTTTAATTTCATCTTCACCGTATAGAGATAATAGAGAGCCAATCAATGGTTTTTTAATAATCCCTCGAAGCATTAGCGGGATTAATTGACCTTCATTATTTATTCTGTTGATCAAACTTTTCTCAACCTCATCCAACAACTCCTTCTCACGCTCGGCGGCTAGGGTGGCGCGCTGTAGATATGCTTCTTTAACCAAACCGATGCAATCATTAGATCGAGCGCGAGCAACGTAAGAATTACCATCACCCAAACTATTTAAAAATAAATCAAAATCCACTCTTTCTTTCTCGATGTTGATCATCTCTCATCTCCCTCTGTAACTCGAGTTTTCCCTGATGGGCGAGTATGTGAACCCAGTTCAGAAATTCCTATTCCACTCACACCGATAAAGCGTTCACCTGTTGGCGTATAGGTAATCATGTAAGTTGAACGCCAACCGTTGTATGCTCCACCATCCGCAAAACTAGACAGCTTTTGCACGACAATCAGTGAAGCATTGTGTTGCTGAATACGCTGCACTTCTTTTTCCTGCTTATGTTCAGCTACTACCTGTTTTTGCTCAGTGGGTGATAGATATTCAAATGGGCGCATACTACGACCAATGAAGAAAACGCCGACTAATACCATTGCAATCAAGATGTATCTCATGGGTTAGTCCTCGATAATCTCTGATTCAATATTCTCATCTAGTTCTTTAAACCATGTATCAGCTTGCTTTGTTGCTTTATGGCGCACATCTTCAAGGCGACCTAGACCGTCAAGGGTATATCCCGCGTATTCTTGGGCAGCTTTAATGGCCGCATGTTTAGCTATGTCATCAATGCCGTCGATGTCCCATAAGCACCTGCACCAACCTTCTATTACTTCAGGAGTTGCAAGGTCTTCGGCTAAATAAACTCGAATACGCTTGGTTATGACCACTTCGACTGTTTTAACAATAAAACCTTCTAGTTTTTCTATTTGCTCACTCATCCTAAAATCCCTCATTCAGTTAATAGTTGATGGTGTGGCGGCAACGATCAATCGTTTCTTTTTGCTTGGCTTCACTCATCTTTTGCCAAGTATCTGGCATAACTCGAATTTCTTGAACAACAAGATCGAGTAGGGATTTACCCATGTATTCAGCGGCGAGCTTTGGCAGTTCGCGGACTTTCTTTGGGTCAATTCCTGAATCTGGTACTTGTGCATTCATTGTTTTATCTCACTTATTGAATAAAAAACCACGGTTGAAAGACTCAAGCAGCCGCAAGCGCAGCGATAACGCCTTGCTCAAGCCAGAATGATTGGAAGTTTGCGTTAGGGGCTTTGTAAGCCTCTTTTAGCGTGCCGCAGACAATTGCTGTCTCGATTTCACTTGAGGTTGCCAAGCTGTTCAGCCACTTGAGCAACTCGCCGCGTGATGGAAGATCTAGTACATCCATGCGATCTAGAATGATGAGTTTCAGACCTGATAAATGACTGATTGCTTCGCAGAGCATGGCCTCAGTGCGCCATTTTTCAGACTCACAAAGCAGGGCATATGCACGACCATCTGCTGAAATTTGCATGTCAGAGCTGATTGATACTTGCATCCAACCTGTTTTAGTTGCCGACTCACGAAGGCGGTCATTCACTGGTTTGAGTGCGGACGCTAAAATCTCAGCAGGGATACCATCAGGCGCGAGTGCATCACCAATAGCGGTCCACTCGGCAACATCGGTATGGTATTTGAGCGCGTTCTCAGTGGCCTTAGTTGCCGCTTCCGCTTTGCGTTGGTGATCAGTGACCAAAGCCTTTTTGTCAGACCACTCTTTGTGCTGTGATTGGCTGTAAGTCAGCTTTGTACGCGCGTCATCAATTTGAGTTTGAATCGAATCACTGGTTTTTACTGCACCCAATGTTTTCAGTTCTTCCTCAGCAACCTGAGCTTGGATCAACTCTTTTTCAGCGTTCAACAATGCGCTCGTGTGCAATTGATGAGCTTTGCGATATTCAGGCAATGCCTTAACAGCTTCTGGATCAGGAGTAGCAACATCATCCTCGATCAAATGAGCATGAAGCTTGCCGTTTTCAAGAAGCAATCCGCCACCACAGCAAGGGCATTCAAAAGTGTTGGTTTGAACAGTACCTTGTGCCTTAGTTTCAGCATCAGCGATCTTTGCAGCCCAATGCGCCTGTTGCTTTTTATCTTCTTCAATCTTGGTTTTAATCCGTTCGATTGAATTAGCTTTTGTATGCAAGGTGGTGATACGCGCATTGGTTTCAGCAAGTTGTTTAAGCTCTTGTTGAAAGCCGCCTAAATTTTGGTTGACGCGCGCTACATGGTCAGCCCATTCAGTGGTTTTGGTTTCAACTGCGTTCAGGTCAGGTAGGTCTGTCGCTTCGACTTCTGGCGCTTTCCAGCTTATCGCTTTCACTTCGCCGTATGTTTCACCCGTTATCGCCTTCCAAGAGCCTTTTGCTTCAGTCGCTTTGGTTTTAGCGGCCTTGCTCGCTGCTTCAATACCATCTTTGAAATTCAACTCAGCGGCCTTGATTGATGAGCATTTACGACCTTTGAGTTTTTCTAAGATCACCTCGGCAGTGATCGAGCAAGCTGTCAATTTAAACAACATTTTGCGACGATCATTTACTGCCAAGCTGTTGAACAATGACGCATCCAGCACATACGGTAGATATTCATGATTGGAGTGTTGTCCCATGCCTGAAGGCAAGGTCATCGAACAGTTAGAAGTAATGCCGCCAACATCAATACTCACGGTCGCAGTGCCTTTCTTTGCACCATCGGTGACGAGTTGGTCATAATCTTTTTTCAGATTCACCCGGTCAGCTTTGCCGATCATTGCCAAACGAATAGATTCGATCAGCGAGGATTTACCAGCCTTATTGCGACCTGCGATGATTGCAACAGGCGCAGTCAGGGCGATGTCCACGGCACGAATGCCGAGGATGTTTTGAATATTGATTGATTCGATTTTCATGGCTTACTCCGCGTGGAACATGTCATCACTAGCGGTGGACTGCTGTGATTCTTTTTGTTCGGTTTTAGTTGATTGCACCTGTTCTTCTTCATTTGACTGAGCAAGGCGATCGGTGTTTTTGTCGTGAGCATCTTCTAAGCGCTTGCGATCAGGTTTACTGATCTTCGCCATAAAAGGCATGACCCGCGTGTTATAGAGAAGATCAAGTGATTTTTGGCTGTCAGCTTTATTGAACTCTGCCTCAATCGCTGTGATTGATTTAGGGTCCATAAATTCAGGTTGTTGAGCATTTGTTTGTACATCAGTGCCGCTTTCTGTCTCATCAACCAAACCCTGATCCACAACTACAAAGTCACCTTCAACTACTACTTGTCGACCTTGCTCATTTGCAGCCTCAACATCCATTGCGGTTGCAAGCTCAATAGATTGCGGCATGTATTTAAGAACTTGTAACAATGCAACTTTGCGTGCATACATTTCAAAATTCTTTTTTTCGTTAGCCAAGGCGTAGTGTTTAGCGCCGACTTTGTTCCACTTCTTCAAATGAGCGTCTACTTTCTTAATTGGCCACACCTCAATAACTGGTACGACTGAATCCTTTATGCGACCAATAGCGTAAACATGCGTTAGTTTCTCTAAATCAAAATCACCTGTTGGTTTGTGGCGACAATACGGCGCGTCACCAAGCATGTAATCAAACTCATCACCTTCAAAGACCGCACCTGTCCAAACACTAGCGCGTCCAGAACGAGAAACTAGATCAACCAGACCTTTCCAACCGGGTACGAAAGTACATTTCCCCGCATAAGGAATTAGATAGCACTGACCATTAACACCTGGTTCAAGACCCAATTGACCCGCAATAATGAGACTTGCGAATACTGAGTTTTGATCACACTTGGCTAAGTCTTTATTTTGGCTAAATACAGTCAAAGCGAGTCGAACCATACGATCAGCGTTCATGTGCTTAGGTAATGCAGCAGTAAGTTGACCCTTATGCTTTTGAAGAAATTGATTAAAACTAGCTGCAGGGGAAACATTGCGTGCCTGTGCTGGGTTTTGCTGAACTGTTGTCATTTTTTCGTGCTCCTAAGCTGCCAATTTATTGAGAAGTGACCAAACGAAATCATTGAAATCGTTTAATTCTTGTTTAAGGGTTTTGATATATGCCTCGTCGCGATAAACACGGCGCACATACAGGTCTTTTCCGACTTTCGCCAGCTGAGGGCAATACATCACGAAGTCACACCACTCACGCTCAGAGATCATTAGACCGCCTTGCATCTGGTCTTCGTATTCAGAAATATCACCATCAAATACAGGGATGATTGATTTAGCTGAAATCAGGCTTTTGATTTCAATTGCACCATCAAGACCAACCAGACCATCTGATGAATAACCAAAGTTTCCGCAGTCAGTAAGGATCACGCCTGTTTCACTAACTTCATTACCTGTTTTGTCGGCATAGAGAAGGCGACCAGCACCTTCAATTTCAGTGCCTCGGCGCATGGCGTAAGTTTGGTAAGTGTCATCGGTTGACTCACCAGAGATACGCTCTACAGCCAATTTAAAGGCGTAGTTTTCAGATTCTGATTTACGATCGCCTACGTTTTTGCCTTTTGGTGGCTTTACATATTTAGAGGTCGCATCTTTGAACATCGATGCTGTGACTACACCAATACGTGCAGCGAACCATTCAGGCGTGCCTTGTTCGCAATTAATAATTTTCATTTCACGAGCTCCACAGCAGGTTGGCAGCTATACAAAATAGCCATAGCGACCATTACGAACATGCCGCCAATGATCACGTAACCCTTACCAGTTGGTTCTGGTTGACCAAAATCAGGGGAGTTGAGTCGCTGAACGCAGATACGATCAATGCGCTCATGATTTTGTTTTGTAGGCATGTTCTTAAACTCCGTAATGCGCATTGAGCGCGTTTTCTTTTGCTTCGGCTTGAGCCTCACGCTCGTTTTTCGCAAGTAGCTTTTCAATTTCAAACTTGATGCGGTCAACGAAACCTTCAGGCAGCTTGTCTAATTCAAGCGCTGCGAAGTTTTCTTCGTCCAGTACAATTGAGATTGAGTTGATACCGACCCATTCGTTATGGGTGATGAACTTCACAAAATATGTAGAAGTGTTGGTTGAAATGCTGACGGTAGATTCATCAGGCTGCTGGTCGAGGTCGTCGTCGCAGAACCCCATCCAGTTGCTATATGTTTGTTGTACGTTCATAATCTCTTTACTCCAATCCACTTTGGGGTCGCGCCTAGAACTCTGATCAGTTGCTAGGCATTTTTATGCGCGGCGTGCGCTGTTGATGATTAGAAGTTTAGATAACTGAACAAATATAGTCAATAGTTTTGTTCAGAAATATGAACAAATATTTTAATTATTTTTACAAGACGAAAAAAATCCGCTACATGAGCGGACTGGAAGCAACAAGAATTACTTGTGAGTTGGTTTTAATCTGGTGCAATTCCACCTAATTAGAATTTCAGGCGTGAAAAAGCCCCAGCAGAGTGGGGCGGTATTTACTTGGGTTTCTTTGTCTTGTCTGGTTTTGACTTATTTGGTTTATCATCAGGCTCTTGTTTGTTTTTGCCAAATAACCAATAAGCCGCAATACCATACAGACCTAATACAGTAGTTGTTGTAGTTGTGATAAAAGCGATCAGGACAGCATCAGATAAAACGAAATTTAATTTTAATGAAAACCATGATATTGAAATATACGATTGCTTAAAACCTTGAAATAAAATAATAATCCAAAGTACAAGTATCCATCTTTTGGTTAATTTAAATAGCTTGTCTAATTGTTCTTTTCGTAGCGCATGTGATTCTGACTGTTCTTTATTTTCTTGATGTTTTTTCGCAAGATCAGCTTTTCGACACTCATCTTCGTAATTTAAACGTTCATCATCAAGAGTTTCAATAAGCACATCATCGTTAAGAGCTTCATCAGGAGTTGCTTCGGGAATAATTAACCCAAGGTTAGGTAATATTATTGACCTTGTTGGCTCAGTCATCAGACTTTGTTACCAATGTTTTATAATATTTTTTGGTTAAATCGTCTGGAATTTCAGAGAAACGCGCCTCTCTCTTATTGAAAACAGTATCCCAAGGTGAATCTTTGGCATGTGAAATTGCTGATAATTTCGCAGCAGACATATCTTTGAAATTTTTCCAAACTAGATCAATTGCAACTTTAGCCTGAGAGTCACTGAAAACAACGCTACTATTTCCAATCGCCGCGCTTATAGGGTTTTTTCCAGAAGGTTGTAGTTTCTCATAGAGCCTCTTAAATACAGGTCCGAAATTCCACGCAAATGGAGTATCAATAACCAAGTAGTCATCAAACGCAGCTAAATGTACACCATGAGCAAAATATACAAGTTTCTGTAATTGCATATTTGTCAGTGTTTTATCTTCCCTTCCTGCTAAATCAAGAAAGGCTTGGGCGACATCAAATGACGTATGCATATTAACCTCCTGAAATAGTTAGATGGTGAAAAAAACGGTGCAGCATTATACGTCTAATATAACTCAATAAATACACGCTGTGGATAAATTATGTATATCTCACCAAACCTCAAGCGTCTGCCAGCTAACCTTCATTCAACCAGTTCTTCACTGAATTTGCTTTAATCGTTGCCCATTCATCATTAAGCTCAAAAACAAGTAATGATCCGCTTGAACCAACAGCATCAGCCAAATACGCACTAATCCCTAATGGATCACCATCACAATCAATGAGCCACAGACCATCAAAGGGATGAATGAAATTAGAGTAAGCCTCAATAGCTTTATGTACGCGCTTTTTAGCAACTTCATTTTGAGTGTGGTAGATAACTGCGAATTTCATAGCTTTTAATCCTGAATATTTACCAGCTCATCAACGCTTGATAAGAAAAAACCCAGCCTTCAATTATAAACTCTTGATCTAAAGCTTCCTGTGCAGTCAGCCTTTCTTCAGGAAATTCCGCAGCATTTGCACTCACAATACGAATGCCCCCATTCGGTAAGTTATACAAATACTTAACTTTAAATAAACCACCATGACAAATAGCAAAGATTTTTCCGTCTTTAATTGTTTTACGACCGCGATCAACATAAATCGTGTCTTTGTCATTAATAATCGGTGTCATAGAGTCGCCTGAGGCGGTCATAGCGCAAGCGTTTTTAGTTTCTATACCCAATGCCTTTATGGTGGCTTTACTGAGTCGTAATCGCCTCGTTTCACTGTCTAATGCCTCACCAGTCGCCCCACTACCGCACGCTAAATGAAAATCCTTATAAAAAGGTATTTCTATCTCGTCATCGTCGAGCGGGGTATTGCTGTCCCAAGCATCTACGCGGATGAATTGAGTGGGTGGCTGTGCGCCAGTAATCAACCATGCAGGACTTACATTAAGAACCTTAGCTAAATCAATCAGCCTTGATCCTGTTGGCTCGTTCACGCCATTAAGCCAGTTGCTCACAGTACCTTTGCTTGCACCGCTACCGATTACAAGGTCGGTATGTCTAAGACCTAATTCAAGCATTCGACTTGAGATTCTATCGCCTACTGCGCTCATAGTAATTCTCTTTTTAAGATTATTGTTCAGAATGCTAAACATATTCATTGACAGACACCTAAACATGTAGTTCAATGTACTGAACCAAATAGTTCAGGATAATGAACCATGACTGTTGATGAAGTTCTCGCTCACTTTGGGGCGAAAAATGACAGCGACTTAGCTTCAAAACTTGGGGTTGTCCGCTCCGCAATTAGCCAATGGCGCGGTAGCGGTATTCCATTGCCACGACAAGCTCGCATTCAGATTATGACCAAGGGCAAGCTGAAAGCCGAACTTAAACCCATCCCCCAAGCCTCCTAAATTTTCTAACCCAAAGGAAAGGATTCCTCATGTCTAAACGGAATACGAAAAACCGAGATTTAGAAATGAAGATTACCAAATGCATGACTGCACATTTAAACGATGGGCAGGCTGAACACGTTTTCAAACAAGCGTTAGAGCGTGGATGGTCTAACAGCCAGTATCTGCGTTGGTTGGTCATTTTGGATAAGAAGCGTGTGGATGATGAAGCTGATCTTATGTCGAGAACCGCTGGTATACCAAGAGAACAGTTTGATCCATCCGTTCACTTGAAACGCAGAAAAGGGGATCGGTAATGTCGTCTTTAGATTTAGAACACGAACCAAACGATACGGAAGACGAAGGTATTGAGTACACGTTTGATGACATGTCGCCATCCAGCGCAAGCCCGCATCTGGATGTGATTGGTGATGAATAAATGATGGATGGGAATTGGTAATGACTGAATCAATTGTGACCGCAATTCTATTTTGTATTTTGATGTTCAGCATGGGGATGTTGTGCAAAGCCCACGAGGACAGAGTAGCGAAAAATGGCGGTGCGTCTTTCAAGGTTTTTGAAGGTCGCACGTATGAAATTAAGCAAGGGAGTTTTTAAGATGTGTGTTTCTCAATATGCCGAATATACAGCAGCTTCAAAGTCAGTCTACGTCTTTAAGGGCGAGGATTCACCGAACGAAAAGAATTTTGAAATTAAGTATTGCGGAGTCCGTGATTTTGAATATGGCGGCAAAGCCCAGCATTTCTATGTAACGGACAAGAAGAAAATAAAGCAACTTGCGGAGTTAAACAATCCTTATGCAATTGCTCATTTAGAGAAAGTGAAGCAATAAAAAACCTCCCATTAGGAGGCTTATCACGCTCTGCTGGTGGAACAGCAAGGCAAATCAATGTGTCGAACGAGGAGTAATTAGAACATGAGTTCAACTAAAACGCAAATTGAATGGACGGATTCCACTTGGTCACCAGTGCGCGGATGTTCTCGCGTCATCACCATGGATCGTGGGCGTGGTGTTGCGGAGGGTGAGGGTTCTTATGACGGATTATTGGCTAAAGGTGATCAGTCATGAGCGACAACAACATTCAATACCGATGCTTACTCTTAACACATGCTGAAAACTGGGATCACCCAGAAACGCTAGTTCCATACAAGGGTATCAAATGGGCTGTGCTTGCTAGCTATCGGGCTAAAGATGTTTTAGAAGTAAAAAAAATCATTGCTGGTCAGATTAAACAAAACAATCTATTGGATCTAGTTCGACAAGGAGTTCATGCCTTCGCTTTACTTGAAACGGATATGACGGCGGAAACTGAAAAATACATACCTATCGAATTGAATGTGCGCGGCGAATTTCAGAG
>JANYEL010000193.1 GCA_025363155.1 Moraxellaceae bacterium | reverse complement strand
GTGGATTGCTTGACTGCATTCTCTGACTCTTATTAGCCGCTAAAATTTTTGTCTAGACAGACAGCGTATACACTAAAGCACAACATTTCAATACAAAATAAAGACGTATCAACACCATTCCATTGCGCATCAAATGATGCAAACTTCATGCATTGGTGACTCTATACTGTACTAATCACGCAAAACCAACTCCCCAGTTTTTGGATTCGTAAGAGTCACATTCTCGAGTGCTCGAATACGCCAGCTATCATCTCGTTTCGTCAATACTGCAAGGATCAACGTATCTACAGCATGTGGTCCAGCGGGATGAGCAGCACCAGCCGCAAGGCGACTCCAGAAATGTATGACAGCTACACCGTCAGCAATGTGAGCGACATTGAGCAGCTCATTTTCTAACGTGGAGTCGCGATAGATTGTTTCGTGAATGGGAACATGGAGCGCCACAATCGCATCGACGCCTTGGACATAGTGCCCAAAGCGATTGACGAACGTTGCATCTTCGTCGAACAAGTTGCAGAGAGCCGTCATATCGTGAGCATTCCAAGCGGCTTTGAATGCAACAGGCGCATCTTCTGGTCTTTTCATTTTAGTCATGCCTAACTCGTTATATGTGGCAGCATTGATTTATAAGATTCCATTTGTTGCCTCATAAAACACCTAATTGATTAAAAGTACAATAAATAATATTGGTTTAATTCCAATTTTTCAAAACAAAATCGAATGTGTATCAATAGCATTTCGCTCCCCATCATGTTGCGAAAATGCCATAGTTATTGCTTGACGCATGGAGTATTCTTTGCGCTAAAATGATGTTGAAAATAACCATTTTCAAACAGATAAATCATTATTTAAATTGATAATATCGCGATACAAAAAAATGAGATTGGAAAACAGGATCAAATCACATGCAAGGATTTAGCTTCGATACGGTTCGACAAATTATTTGTGCAGCTGGAAGCCGCCATCAGCTTGGTGCAACATGCGCGAGCTTAGGTATGACGCATGTTTTATTTGTCACTGATCCTGGCATTATCGAATTCAATCTGCATCTTGATGCGATCCAAAGTATTCAAAACAGTGGCTTAAAAGTCACGATTTATTCCGATGTGCAAGCTGATCCGCCAGAAGCGGTTATCCTCGCTGCAACTGCTTCGGCAAAAAAATCACATATCAACGGTGTGGTTGGTTACGGTGGTGGCAGTTCGATGGATGTTGCCAAGCTCATTGCCCTACTCGCGAATCCAGCCCAAAGCCAAAATATTACTGAAATTTATGGCGTCAATAACGTCACGGGTAAACGCTTGCCACTGATTCAAGTGCCAACGACAGCCGGCACAGGTTCAGAAGTCACCGCAGTCGCAATCGTTACTACTGGTGAAACCACCAAAATGGGCGTTGTATCGCCAGTTTTACTGGCTGATGCAGCTATATTGGATGCTGAACTGACGATTGGTTTGCCAGCGCATGTCACAGCGGCAACGGGCATTGATGCGATGGTTCATGCGATTGAATCATACACCAGCGCAATTAAGAAAAATCCTTATTCAGACATGCTTGCGCGTGAAGCCTTACGTTTGTTAGATCAAAATTTGCAAACTGCCATTCATGATAAGAAGAATTTAATCGCACGCGAAAATATGCTGCTCGGTGCAATGATGGCGGGTCAAGCCTTTGCGAATTCACCTGTAGCGGCGGTTCATGCGTTGGCTTATCCGCTGGGTGGTCATTTTCATATTCCTCATGGTTTGTCCAATTCGCTTGTTTTAATTGAAGTCATGCGCTTTAATTTGTTACATGCAACAGATTTATATGCTGAACTTTTTAAAACGCTTGAGCCAAATGGTGTTGGTAATAATGCAGAACTTGCAATGAAACTAATTGCCCGCTTAGAGCGCCATATCATTGACAGTGGTTTACCTAGAAAACTGAATGAAATCAAATTTCAAGATCATAGCGGTGTGTCACAAACGATTCAAAAAGAACATTTACCTGCACTTGCAGTTGATGCGATGAAACAAACCCGATTACTCATGAACAATCCACGACCGCTCCTTGAAGCGGATGCACTTGCAATCTATCAGGCAGCTTACTCATGACACGTCCAGCACCGCACATTCGCGCCGATTATGTTTGGTACACCGATATTACAACCCGTTGGGCGGATAATGACATTTATGGTCATGTCAATAATGTGATGTATTACAGCTACTTTGATACGATTGTAAATCGTTATTTAATTGAAATTGGCGGACTCGATATTCATCATGGAAACGTGATTGGCTTAGTGGTTGATTCAGGTTGTAGCTACTTCTCTCCAATCGCTTTTCCAGATCGTTTGGATGGCGGACTTCGAGTGGCTCATCTTGGACATTCGTCTGTTTATTATGAAATTGGCGTGTTTAAAGAAGGCGCAGAAGCAACAACTGCGCAAGGTCAATTTGTTCATGTGTTTGTAGATCGCGAAACACGTAAACCTGTGGCAATTCCAGCGGATTTACGAGAGAAGCTTTCTTTGTTGTCGTTGGTTAGGGATTAAATTTGAGTCATATTAATCAATTTCGCAAAGCGACGACTGCTGATGTTGAAGCCATTGCTAAATTAGTCAATAACGCGTATCGCCCAAATTCAGGAGTATCAGGCTGGACACACGAGTCGGATATAGTTGCGGGTGATCGGATTGATATTCCACAGATTATTGAAATTTTATCAAAGAAAGATTCAGTTGTTATTGCTGGACTGAATGATGAGACAGTTGTCGCCTGTGTCCATGTCGAAAAAAATAATCGCAGTAGCTATATTGGTATGCTTGCAGTTGATCCAATTTTACAAGGCGTTGGCGCGGGTAAAAACATGCTGGCTTATGCTGAAAAATATGCTCGGGACAACTTTAATCCAGAAAAATTTGTCATGGCAGTTGTATCTGCAAGACATGAACTCATTTCGTTTTATCAAAGACGTGGCTATCAGAAAACAGGCGAGGCGATGGAATATCCATTGGATGCTGGTGTTGGTCAACCCAAACTTGAAAATCTCAAAGTTGTAATGCTAGAAAAACTAACAAGTCGTTAACCTGTTAGGCTTCCTTCATCACCAGTTCTACTACTTCACCTTCAAACAAAGTCAT
>JANYEL010000177.1 GCA_025363155.1 Moraxellaceae bacterium | reverse complement strand
CCATTTGCGTCGACGACAAACCACTCGCGTGTGACGTTTTCTGGCTTTGCGCTGATAGTTTTCATTGCATGTATGCCTATATAAAAGTTGTTTAAGAGAGTTTACGGGGCTCTCAAAACAGACCGCGAATTATAAGGAAGTATTATCCTGTTGACAACCAATTTAAAGCGAAAGCTGTGATTTCTTTTGTAGGATTATCGCCTTTCAATGATTTACCGCAAGCTTGGGCGCGTTATACTGGTTTATCTTTGTTATTCATTATTTTTTTGGGTGTGGCATGAGTGCATCTGCGTTACCACTTTATCTGACGACTGGCGAACCTGCGGGCATTGGCATTGATATTACTTTGGTATTGGCAAAATTGTTACCAGAACAGGGCATTACCCGTCCTGTGATTGTGCTTGCTGATCCTGCATTAATGTTACGTCGTGCGCGTAAATTGGGTATCGACATTAACTTGATTGATTATATGGGGCAGGAAGCGGCTGCGCCAGCGGGAAGCCTTTATATTCGTCCTGTGCAGTTGCGTGTGCCAGTGGTCGATGGTCAGTTGAATCCATTGAATGCGCCTTATGTGCTGGAGCAATTATCTGTTGCGGCGGATGCGTGTCTGAATGGGCGTGTGGCGGGTGTGGTGACTGCGCCTGTGCAGAAGTCGATAATTAATGAAGCGGGCATTCCATTCAGCGGTCATACCGAGTTTTTTCAAGAAAAAGCCAAAGTCAAAAAAGTGGTGATGATGCTGGCAACGCGCACGTTACGCGTGGCGCTGGCGACGACGCATTTGCCGCTGCGTGCTGTGCCTGATGCGATTACTCCTGAGTTGTTGACGCAAGTTTTAACGATTTTAATTCATGATTTACAAACTAAGTTTGCGATTGAGAGCCCGAAGATTCTGGTTTGTGGGCTGAATCCACATGCGGGCGAGGGTGGTTATCTAGGTCGTGAAGAGATTGAGGTGATTGAGCCTGTGTTGGCTGAGTTCCGCGCGCAAGGTGTGGATGTGGGTCATGCGTTGCCTGCGGATACATTGTTTACGCCGCGTTTGTTGAATGGCGCGGATGCTGTACTGGCGATGTATCACGATCAGGGTTTGCCTGTGCTGAAGGCGTTGGGTTTTGGCGAGGCGGTGAATATTACCTTGGGTTTACCTTTTATTCGGACGTCGGTGGATCATGGGACGGCGCTGGATTTGGCGGGGACTGGATGTGCCGAGGCGGGGAGTTTGGTTGTGGCGGTGAAATTGGCGGATGAGTTGGCGAGTAAGGTTGGTTTGATAACGCCAGCCTTGTAGCGGCTTACGTAGCAAGTCCGCTGAAAGGAAATGTTAATGATCGGCCTTACCGAACTACGAGCTCGTATTCTATATCTTGAACCATGCGACCGTACTCATTCGAGTTTCGGTTGTATCTTCCACCAAACTTGATGACGTGCTTCCCTTTTTCCAAGGGTCTAAGAACAAGCCAATAACCGTCCGAGGCTGCTGGGTAGCCTTTAATTGGGCGTTGAACTTCAGGAATCCGTGCGTATGCGTCAAAGCAACCGTGCGTGGTTACTCTATAGCGCCTGACGTCAGGCATCGGAACTCCATCAAGTTCGGCAAACAAGTCGATGGCGGTCTTGTTGTTCAATGCCGCTGCCGTCTTCGCTTCCTCACACGTCAATAGTTTGTATCCTTTGGCGGGCATGTACACCATATTAATAACGGGAAAAAACAAGCTCTTCCCTGCCGGAACCGTACAAGTTCTTCTTATTTTCGATGAGCCAAAGCCTCCCGCCAAAAACCAGACTGATCCAGATTGTCCGACCGCGCAGTTAGCACCAGTCAAATCTCTTACTGGATTAATTTCATCATCCGTAGATATAGCCCACTGCCACCATTCTACGGATAGCTGCTCTGGAGTTTTGGTGTTCACCGACGCCCCAGGCGGAAGTACAGCATCAGGATTCGCTGTTGCGAATGAACTTGTCAGTGCGGCAATACAAAACACCAATGTTCGATACATTTCGAATTTCTCCTTGATACCTAACTACTCTTATGCTTCACGGTTGATACATAAGATACTTGTTTTAATTGAAAATATGAAGCTAAATTTGTCATCGAAATATAGTCAGTTCAAGATAAATTCTAGGTTTCTTATTTGACGTCTACTTGGGAAATATTTCATTATCTTCCCACAAATCACTAATATCTATATCGAGTGCAGCGTTAAGCGCATCACAAGATGGATGATCTTTTAGCGAGCGTAGGATGGGCTTTAGCCCATCATTCTGCATTCAAATCAAAAACTTCATCGCTACTCCAGTCACTCACATATATTCCTGATCTTACATACCGATGAAACGTGGAATATTCCCAATCTTTCACGTTTATCACATACCCATGCTTGACTGGATTGTAATGAATGTAATCCATATGACGCTGAAAATCTGTTTTCATCACGTATGCGATGTTCCCAAAAACGACGTTGCCACACGCCAAGTTCTCTCTTTTTAATTCGACTTTCGGAACGATGTGATTGTTGATCTTTGGGAATGCTTTTTGAGAACAAAACTTTAAAGGCTTGCCAGCGAATTGAATAATTATCGTCATGCTCAGGAAGTGTCCAGATTGCATGAATATGATCATGTAAAATCACCATTGCATCAACATGCATAGGATGTTTCGCAATCATTTGTTGATAAGAAGAACGTAGATCGTCGATATGACGTGTTAGCAAATTTGATTGACGATTCAAAAGATTGACTGTGAAAAAATAACTTGCGCCCATCATTTTGTCCCGTCGATAAGCGGTCATTCTTATTATCCAATAGAGGTTGTTATTGTTGGGTGAGAAGGGTAGCAGATGTTGTTGATGGGCTGAAGCCCATCCTACGTAGGATACGGTCAATTGTTCTCACAATTTTGCAATGTGTAGATTCATATCATCTAACCCATCCAATCATGTAAAATAACCGCCTTATTACACCTAGAAAACCTGAGATTCCCCATGAGTGAAAACCAAACGTTTGATAGCGATGCTTTGCTGTTCGCAGAACCTGAGCTAAAAGGTCATAAAGCGCGTAAACGGTTTGGACAAAACTTCCTGCATGATCAACGTGTCATTGGGCGAATCGTGCAAGCGGTTGCGCCGCGTCTTGGTGATAACTTAGTTGAGATCGGGCCGGGGATGGGAGCATTGACTGCGCCATTATTGGCGGCTTCATCACATTTGACAGTGCTGGAGTTAGACCGTGATTTGGCGGCAACATTGCCAGCGCGCATGGGTCATCCACAGCATTTGACGATTGTCGAAGGCGATGCGCTGCGGTTTGATTTTGCTCAAATGGAAAAAACAGACAAACCACTGCGCGTGGTTGGAAATTTGCCGTATAACATTTCAACGCCGCTGCTGTTTCATCTCATTCGCTACGGTGCAGCGGTTAAAGACATGCACTTTATGCTGCAAAAAGAAGTAGTTGATCGTATTGTTGCTGAGCCGAAAAACAAAGATTTTGGCCGATTATCAGTGATGATTCAGTATTACTGCAAACCAACATTCTTGTTTGAAGTGCCACCTGGCGCGTTTAATCCACCGCCAAAAGTCACCAGTGCGGTTTTCCGTTTAGAGCCTTATGCGGTTAAACCTGTGCAAGCGCGTAATGAAAAACTGCTTGCAGCATTGGTTTCACAAGTGTTTAACCAACGTCGTAAAACCTTGCGTAACACTTTGAAAGGTCAAGTCGATGAAGCGGGCTTTGCTCAGCTTGGCATTAGCCCTATGGCACGTCCTGAAACGTTAAGTATTGCTGATTTTGTGGCGTTGGCGGATTATGTCGACATCAACGTGAAAAATATTCAGGCTATTGTTGATCTGTCTGATGATCTGGAAGCGGATAGTCAATAATGCCAATACGCTACAACTATGTGATCGGGGATTTGCAAGGCTGTTTTACTGCGCTGCAAGCCTTGCTCGAACACATTGAATTTGATGAAAAACATGATCATTTGTGGTTCGCAGGGGATTTGGTCGCACGCGGTGAAGATTCACTTGCGACATTGCGTTTTGTAAAAAAACTCTGTGAAAACGATGTCGCGCATACCGTACTCGGTAATCATGATTTGCATTTACTCGCCGTTTGGCGCGGGTTTGGTAAATTGAAAAAGAACGACCGCACTGCGCCGATTTTTGATGCGCCCGATGTTGCTGCTTTACTCAATTGGCTGCGTAAACAACCGTTACTGCTTCGTCCGAATCCTGATCATGTGTTGACGCATGCAGGCTTGCCGCATTGCTGGACGACAGAGCTGGCAGAGAGTTTAGCGTTTGAAGTGGCGCTGGCCTTGCGGGGCAATTTTCTGGAACTGGATCGATTTCTCGAAAACATGTATGGCAATCAACCTGATGTCTGGTCAGAAGGTTTGACAGGCGAAGCACGTTTACGTGTGATTACCAATTACTTTACCCGTATGCGTTTAGTCGATGACATTGGTCGCCTTGAATTTGATTTTAAAGCAGGCTTAGATGCGCCGATGCCCGCAGGTTTTGTACCTTGGTTTGATAAGATTCCACAAGTTCCGCGTACTGAGAAAGTATTGTTTGGACATTGGGCTGCGTTAGAAGGCGCAGGGCAAATGAAGACCACAATCCCACTTGATGGTGGTTGTGTTTGGGGGGGGAGTTTGGTTGCTTATCGTTTAGAAGATGGACAACGATTTTCAACCGCTGAGGGTTGTGGGTTAGGATAACAAACCCGTTTGACGTGCCAGTGGATAAAACTGGTGCGCTCAAATTCGATACGAATCTTGTCGTGATGACTGCCTAAATCTAATGCGTATTTATTAAAATAATCTTGATAATAATGATTGATTTCATCATCCGCTAATCCCTGTACCTGCAGCGACAACCACACTTCACGATCAATTTCTTGAAACAGCTTCGGCCACACATGCTTCAAGTATTGACTACCTGCACCTTGCCATTTCTTTTCTGGATGCGTGTTGGGTAAAAGGTGGGTGAGTAACTTGCGCGGAATCTTTTGTTTTAACACGACAATGTCTTGGGCTTTCAGTGCGGTCAAGACTTGGCGAGATGCCCAATAGGGCGAAAAATAATAAAGGCTTACGGGGAGAAACGTGATGCCAATAAGCAATAGAATCCAACTCAATCGGGTCATGCCCTTAAGCGTGCTAAGTCGTAGTTTCGGTGAATAATGATAAGGATGCATGTGTCGTTTTTTGTCTTATATGCTCGAAAAACGTGGAAATACAAGGATTGCATTAGGCAAAAATAATGATTGTACGAGATGAGTGATCAATTCTTATCGAGTGATCGTTGGTACTATTGAAACATATTTTACTCAAAGAATTCGTAGCGATTTTTACCATTTGCTTTGGCACGATATAACGAATCATCTGCTTGGCGTAGTTGTACGTCCACCGTCATGTTTGGCTGTGGCACGTATACGGAAACACCAGCACTCACCGTGACGATTTTCAAGGGACTATCGGGATGTGGGATTGCTGCCGTATTGACCCTTGCAATCAGCCGCTCAACTTGTTGCTTGGCTGAATCCGCATCCATATCTGGGAAGAGTAAGACAAACTCCTCGCCGCCATAACGTGCTGCGAGTTCACCGCCTCGTTTTGCTTCTTCGCTAATGAGCTGGGCGACTTGATGTAAGCATTTATCTCCAGCTAAATGACCCAGAAAGTCGTTGTAGCGTTTAAAAAAATCAATATCAATCATGATGATGGTGAGTGGTTGCTTTTGGCGGAGCATTCTATTCCATTCGACAGCCATCATTTCATTCAGATAGCGTCGATTTGCCAGTCCTGTTAACGCATCTTCACGTGATAGTTTCTCGCTTTTTTCTAGCGCAAGTTTTAACAGATAAGATTGTAAAAAACTAATCCGTTCTTGACGCCCTAGTCCATAGGCGAGGAACATCGCGAGGAAGCTGGCTGTTGCAAAGGTTGGCGGCATTGTCTGCCAATCCATATGCGCGCCCAAATCATAGGTAAGCCAAACCCCAAAAAAACCGCCAATCACATTTGCCAACAGCGCGAGTTGGGGTCGTAATCCAACCATACAGTAGATAAAAAATAGAATATAAGTCAGCGCAATATAGGACAAAGTGGTCGCTGTACCCATATTAATGGCATTATTAACATAAACGGCGATCGTCACCATGATGATAGCGCTTGTCGTTACATACCAATAAAACCATCGATCATAACGTCGAAAGAATGAAAATATTCGGACTCCCACCATGATCGAAAGGGCAAAAACGTAGAACTTTAAGCAAATCCAAAAACTGCTGGCGGGGATTAATTTGAAAACACTTGCGAATATGACAACAAAGACACCCAAGGCAAACAAACCATTGAAACGATATTTCTTGATGGCGCGTCTGTGGGCGTATTCCTGATAAGCTTTTTCTAGTCGGGCAGGGAAACGCAAATACCATACCTTATTCTGTAAGGCGGTTTTTATCTCTGCTTCAGAAAATTGATGTTGATCCGCAGTCTCATTCTTGTTGGTGTCATCATAAGTTTTGAATTGCGGGATCTCTTTACTCATGACGGCGATCTGCTCATTCATTAGTTGTACCTACATCCTTGTTTTTACCACGCGGTAAATCTTCCTGATTTACGTGACCGAATAAATGCCGACTCGGTCACGTAAATCTATCATTGTTAAATAATTATTCTATCTTTTTATTTCGAAAATCTGGACGCGTGGTTGTTTAACATGGATATACGGTAAAACACAACTGTTTGTTCATAAATTATTCACTTTCACGTTGCCAGACTTGGCTTCGACCAAACATCGAGATGCCAATATAGCCGCGTACGTTCAGTGTTTTACCGTCTGCACCAAGGGTCAGTTTAGCGCGGTAAATCTTTCCACTTAAAGGATCTAAGATTTTTCCTTTGTCATAGACACCGTCGGCGGACGGCACCGCAACTAAGCCCCAAATGATATTCAATCCTTCAATGGGTTTGTCGGTAAAGGGCGCAGGACAATTCACACAAAACTTTTTAGGCGTATAGCCCTCGTGAGTCAGCACTTTTTCAATGGTGCCGCTATAAGTCCCATTTTCAGTTTTTTCAATTTTGATAATAGACTTAGCGAAGCCAGTTTTATCGTCAATACTACGCCAGCTGCCTGTGACATCCGCCGCAACGGCGAGACTCGATATGCTACAGCTGAGCGCTAAAACCAGACTGGTGAATAGTGGTTTTTGTGCTAATGTTTTCATAACATTTCACCTCATGCTTGTCTCTATTTTTATAGCATAAACGCGTACTTTAAGTATAAACCTATGTCGTATTGATGTGCGATTTATGCAAGCATTTTAGGAGAGGAGCGGAATCACCCACAGCGCTGTCACTACGCCATTCACTGCCATTCCAAACGAAGCATACTCGCCTGCGATTGTACTTCTTTGCCATGCTTGTGCAGTGCCGATGGCATGAGCGGCAAGTCCGAGCGCGAATCCCGCAGCACGTTCATCATTAATATTGCGTAGAATCAGCGGAGACAATGCCGCACCCAAGATCCCTGAAAAGATCACAATAAAACTGGCTAAGACCAGTGGCGCATGAATTAAAGCTGCAACATTCAATGCAATTGGCGTGGTCACCGCACGTGTGGCAAATGCTAAGACGTCAGGCTGCGAAAGATGGAATCCATGCGCCAATCCCATTGGCAGTAAGCTTCCAAGCAAGGTTGCAAATGTGAATAGTGCTAGGAGACGTTTAATCGGCAGTTGATCGAATCGAATTGTGGCTAAAGGAATTGCTAATGCGACGGTTGCATAGCCGAGCAAGCGATTGAAGAGTGGCGCAACCGTTTGTGCATAGGCTTGGTAATGCCAGTCACAAAGAGCGAGTAATGCCACGACGAAGACGATTGCTGCAATCACAACAGGTAGCTTTGGATAGCGTTGATTCAGAAGTTTAGCGGCGACATAGCCGATCAGTGTCAATAAAAACCCGAAAAAAACCATAATACTGGCAGCGTAAAAATGCGAGACATGATGTGTTAAAAAGTCGATCATAGCCATTTCTTGACCAGATAAGCGTAGAGCCGCAGTGGGATTAGTGTGCTGATCAGCATAATCAAAACGATTTTAAACGTGTCATTACCCAAATTGGAAAGCAGGATGCCGACCCCTGCACAAATGGGCAAAAAGGCAAAAATACCTTCTTTCAGAATGCGCGAATTTGCCACTACAATTCGGTTCGGAATGTCACCTTTAAAGTGGCGATAGGCGAGGGCAAAGCCAAGTAATAAAAACAATCCCACCAAATTGCCTAGATTCTCATAACCGACTAGAGTCATGAGCCAGACTGACGTTTCGCGGATAAAGATAATGATGATCGCAACGATGAGCAGCATTTTCCAGTCGAAATCTGTTTTGACAGAATCTACTGGTTGCATCTCATTAGGTATTTCGCTTTCTATCGCTGCGTTGTTTTGATCTGAATGAATAGTCGTCATGGCTGTTTATTAAGAGTAATGAGTCGGTGATGTCAATTCTTCGAGATCTGCATCTGCAATATCGAGGTCCTCAAACGTTTCCTCTTGATTCGCTAAGGCTTGTGCCCGCTCAATTTTTGCCAATTCAAAATGTTCCAACGTTCTACGGAATAAGATCGCTTCAGCTTCAGGCAATACTTCATCAGGGTTGACCTGCGCTTCTGCCAGAATCCTCGCCAGTAAGGGAATGGCGAGCATGATTGTTAATTCAGCCGCGCCATTGTCGAGTGTATTTTCGGTCTGGATCACGCCTAAACGATAGAGTTGACTACGCAGACGTCCAGCGCTTAGTGGCAAGGTCAGGTGAAAAGTCGAGACTTTTCCAACTGAAAGACGTTGTTGTACTGCTTGTCTGAGTAGGTCCATTCCAGCGCCACTATAGGCGGAAACATAGACGCGGTCAGGTACATCTGGCGAGCCTTCATGCAGTGAGGGCGCGTCACCGCTAAGATCAATTTTGTTATAAACCCTGAGAATAGGCACTTCAGCACCGATTTCTTTCAGCACGGCTTCTACGGCGTCAATTTGTTCTTCGCGATCTTCGCTGTTCTGATCAATCACATGAAGCAGTAAGTCCGCTTCTAAGGTTTCTTCCAACGTTGCGCGGAACGACTCCACCAATCCGTGTGGCAAATGGCGTACAAAACCCACGGTATCCGCGAGAACCAGCGGCCCTAATCCTTGCCATTCTAAGCGTCGTAGTGTCGGATCAAGCGTTGCAAACAGTTGATTTGCCACATACACATCACTTTCGGCAAGTCGATTAAACATCGTTGATTTGCCAGCATTGGTATAACCGACTAAGGAAACAGTTGGGATGTCGGCTTTTTGGCGAGCGGCGCGTCCCTGCTTACGGGTTTGGCGAACTTTGTTGAGGCGATCTTTTAATTGACCCACACGTATTTGCAATAAACGACGGTCGGTTTCAAGTTGCGTTTCACCTGGACCGCGTAAACCAATACCACCGCCTTGGCGTTCAAGGTGAGTCCAACCTCGCACGAGACGCGAAGCCAAATGATCGAGCTGAGCCAGTTCGACTTGTAGTTTGCCTTCAAAGGTACGTGCTCGTTGAGCAAAAATATCCAAAATCAAACCAGTGCGATCAACGACGCGACATTCAAATATTTTTTCTAAGTTACGTTCTTGCGCAGGCGTCAACGTGTGATCGAAAATCACCAGATCAATCGCATTAGTCATGACAGATTGATGTATTTCTTCAGCTTTTCCTTTACCTACAAACAGGCGTGCATCAGGTCTTTTGCGTGAGCCAGTAATCAGATCAATGATTTCTGCGCCTGCGGATTGTGCAAGCAAACGAAATTCTTCGATGTCTTGATGGTCGATGTGAGAGATATTCAAGTGAACTAGTAGTGCGCGTTCGCCACCACTTGGTCGGTCAAACAGTTCCATAAATTTCCGTGCTGAAAATGAGGTGAGTTGTGTACCCAATCGTCTAGTGAGTGACTACACATTATTGTGGAAAATGAGCATGTTTGCGTATGCCTGCAGTATACCATGTATCAATTGATGGATTGTTGAAGCTGTATTTTCAGACTTATTTAATGTATAGATTTGAACATTCTTGATTTTATTGTTTGGCGCAAATCTGTGAATGATTTACTGTTGTCATATTTAGGCATTATGCTGTCGTGGATTATCGATTAAGCTGACGGTTATACAGCCTTTTGTTTTATGAAAGCATTTTGAGAGTATTTATGTCTGACGTACAACCATCTTTTGCTGCAACATTACCGACACAAACCATTCGTCAAATTCGTAGAATCTTGCGATCCAGTGGTCTCTTAGTTGCAGTGGGACAAGGCTTTTATGCGGCAGGTGTGAGTGGCGCGCTTACAAAACCGAATCAACCGCATCATATACGAGTGATTCGCGATGTCTGCAAGCGTCTATGTAATGCATTAGCAGTCGATGTGAAAGTTCATGGTGAGATGCCGACTGAACATGCGTTGTGGGTGAGCAATCATGTGTCTTGGGTTGATATTCCTGTGATAGGTTCTGCTGCGCCAGTATTCTTTTTGTCTAAAGCTGAAGTGGCGAGCTGGCCTGTGATTGGACGTTTGGCTAAAGCGGGAGGAGCGTTATTTATTCAACGCGGATCAGGTGATGCATCGGCTGTGGCGGTTCAGATCGCAGGTTTCTTACGCCAAAAATTACCAGTACTGTTTTTCCCAGAAGGCACAACGACGGATGGTCGAGAAATTCGCAGATTGCATAGCAAACTGTTATCTGCGGCAGTTGAAACTGGAACACCAGTGCAGCCGTTGATTTTGTGCTATCGCGGCCCCGATGGTCGTTTGGATTCAATCATGCCGTATATTGGGGATATGAGTTTTGGAACGCATCTGAAAGATGTGCTTGGGCGTAGTCGCGTTCAAGTGCATATTCTGCCACTGCCTGCAATTTCTGTCGAAGGGCATGATGTGCATACATTGACCGATGAGTTAGTACGTAAAATGCGTGAAGGTTTGGCGACATTACAAGCGGAAGTGTTGGTGAAGTAATTAGAAAACAAGCATAGGGTGCGCACTGCGCTCCAATTCACTGAATGGTTTGTTTAATCATCAATGTGTGCATTTTAAAGGTGCGCGGTGCATACCCTATAAATTAATCATAGTTCTAAGTTGAAAAGTTAGTTTTTTGAAGAGCTCCATTCAAAAACAATTGTTTCAGGTTCACTTGAGGAGTTGTGATATTCATGCACTTTCACAGTGACGGCTGGATTTTTTGAGTGCCATGAAAATATGTAATCCGACTGGAACCTATTATGCCACGCATATTCAAGAGTCGGACCTACGAGATCACCTAGCGAAACGCCATAAGAAGCACATTTTTGTGCGCACTCTTTTTGCATGGATTTGATCGCCAGTTGACGATAGAACTCATCATAACTCTTGTTACTAAAATACATTAAGAGAGTAATAATGACTAATAGGGTAGAGATAAATAAAAACTTATTTTTGTTTGTTAAATCGCTGAATGTCATCATTTGTTTAGCCATTTTTGACTCTATATATTCTGGATATGTTGCTGAAACCAGCTTGTTAAAATTTCCAACAATTCTGTCGGTTTTTCCAGCGGCGTCATATGTCCACTGTGTTCGATGATCGCCAATTGTGATTGAGGAATTCGATCAGCCATCAGCTGAGATTCTGCAACGCTACGCATTTGATCATTGCGACTGGTGATGATCAATGTCGGGCACCGAACTTTCTGTAAATCCTCATATCCATCATTACGCATCGCAGACAGTTGGCGGATGAAGACGTCTTTTCCATTCGCTACAGCCATTGTTTGCAGCCGATCAAGGAGTGCTTGGTCGCCAGTCCGATCTGGATCAACTGAATTAGCAAGCGCACGTTTGGTTAAACCTTTAAACGGATATTGCTTGGCAAGTTCGATTTGGGCTTGGGTCTGAGCAACATCAGCTTCGCTTTGCTGATGAGCAGAGGTATTCATGAGCACAAGTGCAATGACGCGTTCTGGCGCGAATTTATAAACCCATTGCGCAACATAACCGCCCATTGAAAATCCAATCAACACAAAACGTGGCGGTGCATTCTGCAATACCCGTTTTGCCATGGCCTCAAGCGAATCATCCTGTGTGATATCGCCAAAATTCAGTTGCCCTAGATCTGATAATCCAGCTCGGACATCATTCCAAAGTCGTGCATCCAGCATAAAGCCTGGCAAGAGAAGAATATCTGGTTTGCTTTGAGAGTTGAGATCGCTCATATCGAAGTTCCTTTCACTGCGCGAATTTTGGTTTTTGTCGTCATTCGCGTATTTTTCCTAGCACCATTATAAGTCGAAATCTCAACAGCTTTGTTTAGGTTTGTGCAAAACCGCGATAACCCAATGCTTCGGTCAAATGCGGTGACAATACCATTTCACTCTCAGCCAAATCTGCAATCGTCCGCGCCACACGGAGTACGCGATGATAGGCACGTGCTGATAATGCGAGTCTTGCCTGCGCTAATTGCATGAGTTTTTGTTCAGCGCCACCTAAGAGTACAAACTGATCGAGTTGTGTTGGGGTTAATGATTGATTCGTGCCTTTTTGCCGAGTAATTTGTCGTTCGCGTGCAGCGAAGACACGCACACGGACGACTTCTGAGGCTTCACCTGATTGGGCTTGTTGTAAGTCACTAGCGGGTAAAGACGGGACTTCAATATGTAAATCAATCCGATCTAGCAATGGCCCTGATAATTTAGCGCGATAACGTGAAATGACATCGGTGGAGCATTTACAGCGCGCATTGCCATCGCTGGCATAGCCACACGGACAAGGGTTCATCGCAGCGATCAGTTGGAACTTTGCGGGGAACTTCACTTGTCGAGCTGCGCGTGAAATGACTACTTCGCTGGATTCTAATGGTTGGCGTAGAACCTCTAAAACCTTTCGATCAAACTCTGGTAGTTCATCTAAAAATAAAACCCCATGATGGGCAAGGGTAATCTCACCGGGTTTTGGTTGTGAGCCGCCACCAACCAATGCCGCAGCAGATGCAGTGTGATGCACTGCGCGAAATGGACGGACGCCAAAAGGTTGTTCAGAGTTGGCAATTGAATAAATACTCGCGACTTCCAAACTTTCTTCATCGGTTAATGGAGGCAAAATGCTGGGTAAACGAGAGGCTAATAAGGTTTTTCCAGTTCCGGGTGGTCCTGAAAATAAGATTGAATGTCCACCAGCTGCCGCAATTTCCAGCGCACGTCTTGCTCGATGTTGACCTTTAATGTCTGCCATGTCTAAGAGGGATGCGGTTGATTTTTGGATTTCAGGTTTGGGTGTGACGGACAGTAAAATTGTGCCTTCCAAGTGAGCACAAAGCTCAGTCAAATTAGATGCACCCCAAACGACTAATCCATCAATCCGCGCGGCTTCTTCAGCATTGGCTATTGGGACAAATAATTCATGTTTGGCCGCATGGGTTGCGCGTGCAACGGCTAATACGCCGTGAACCGTACGTAAATCGCCATTTAGCGCAAGTTCGCCAATAAATTCACGATTCTCTAACGCTTCAGGTGAAAGTTGTCCTGTCGCAGCCAGCACACCAAGCGCAATCGGTAAATCTAAACGGCTGCCATCTTTTGGTAAATCAGCGGGTGCTAAGTTAATGGTCATTCGCCGCGTTGGAAATTGAAAGCCAGAGTTTAAAATTGCTGAGCGTACCCGATCCTTGCTTTCGCGAACGGCGGCTTCTGGCAAACCGACGATAGTCAGAGCGGGTAATCCTTGACTTAAATGGGCTTCGACTTGAACTGCGGGCGCGTTTAAACCCATGACCACACGGGTCCAGACTTGAGCAAATGACATGTATTAACCTAGTTGTTTTTTAAATATTGAAGTGGTGGATCAGTTTTTTTAATGGAGCATCATTATTTTTAGTGTGTTATTTTTTGGTTTTTTAAATCCTTTTATTTTTGTAGATAGGGCAGGTTTGGAACCTTGCCCCTACGGAATTATTCGAAGCGTAATTTTGTAGGGGTGGGTTCTAAACCCATCCTAATGATTAATTTAGACTTCTTTTCTTTCGAGCAATACTTTTTCGAGCGCTTCGACTTGTTGTTTCAGTACATTGATGGCTTGCTTGGCTTCGGCAAGCTGTTTTTCTTGGCGTAATAAGGTATCTCGGCTCACGATATCCATGCGATCTAAGGTGTCACTCAGCCAAGCGCGCAAGTTTTTTTCGAAATCTGCTTTCGGTGCTCTTAATTGTTCCGAAACGGCTTGGAAAAACTGCTCTAACATAGTGCTATCCTGCTCTTAAATGGTGCGTTCAATAATAAGTGGTTTAAATGCATTTAAAGTTTAATAAAGCGTTAATAAACAAAATTTTAATCTGATTTTCTGGCGTTAAGCATTATTCATTTCTACAAATCTTGATCTCAACTTAAGTGTTGATTGTCATTTTTGATAACACTTAAAGGATCGAGGTTGTCTGGGTTGCACAAATTTAGAGCGGTAGTATAAAGTCGACTCTATATAGGGCGGTGGCGTTAACTTGATTTGCCAGACGATTTTAGTCTAGTTTTGGGCATGGCGTTACGTTTGGTGGCAATTTTCTTTTAATTTTTCTTGAAATCATCGCCATAGCTCAGTTTTTTGCGTTAATCTCTCTATGCAATATCAGTCTGGTACGGTTTTTGAATAGCAAAGTGTGTAGGTGTTTTTTTCTTATTAAGAGTGTGTGTTCTTTTTACATCACGTATTAAGTACAAAGGAGTTTTTACAATGAAATTAGTGACTGCTGTCGTTAAGCCATTCAAATTGGATGATGTTCGTGAGGCTTTGTCTGATATTGGTGTTCAAGGGATTACGGTAACTGAAGTTAAAGGCTTTGGTCGCCAGAAAGGACATACAGAATTATATCGTGGTGCTGAGTATGTTGTTGATTTTCTTCCAAAAGTAAAAATCGATATCGCGATCCGCGATGAGATGGTAGAACAAGCGGTAGAGGCGATTACACGCGTTGCAAGTACCGGCAAGATTGGTGATGGCAAAATTTTTGTTAGCAATCTTGAACAAGTGATTCGTATCCGTACTGGTGAGACTGGTCCAGAAGCGGTTTAAGAAGTCATACACGACCGCTTGTTAAGACTGGCAAGTCGGTTGAAGTATGTTGTGGCTGTGACTACCACATTGCTTTTAAAAACTTTAATACCATTTTAATTGATATTGCACAGAGGACTACCTCATGAAACAAGTATTACTTGCGCTTAGCTTCGCTGGCGCACTACTCGCATCACCGCTCTCCATGGCGGTTGATGCTACCGCACCAGTGGCAACAGTCACGAGCACAGCGACTGCAGTAGCATCTGATGTAGCAGCAACAGCGCCCGCAGCGGCTACCGCTGAAGCAACTGCTCCAGCGGCTGCCGCACCAGTTGCTCCACCAAAAATTGATAAGGGCGACACTGCTTGGATGTTGACATCTACAGCGCTTGTTCTGTTCATGACGATTCCTGGTTTAGCGTTGTTCTACGGTGGTATGGTTCGTAAAAAGAACGTACTTGGCACCATGATGCATAGCTTGACTGCAGCGGCTTTGGTGACTGTTGTTTGGGTTGTAATCGGCTATTCGATTGCTTTCGGTAATGGTGCAAGTGATGGCTTGCTTCCTTATATCGGTGGCTTCGATCGTGTCCTCTATAAAGGCGTTGATATTGCTAAGGTCTGGGTAGATGCGGGTGGTGCGGCGTATACCATTCCAGAAAGCCTGTTTATGGTTTTCCAAATGACTTTTGCGATCATCACTGTAGCGATTATGGCTGGTGCGTTCGCTGAGCGTATGAAGTTCTCTGCATTCCTTGTGTTTGCTGGCTTGTGGGTTATCTTTGTTTATTCACCAATCTGTCACTGGGTTTGGCACGCAAAAGGCTGGTTGTTTGTCGCTGGCGCGTTAGACTTTGCTGGTGGTACCGTTGTTCATATCAACTCAGGTATCGCCGGTTTGGTTGCAGCTTATCTGATTGGTCGTCGTGTTGGTTACGGTAAAGAGCCAATGGCTCCACATAACCTGACTATGACTGTTGTTGGTGCTGGCATGTTGTGGGTTGGTTGGTTCGGTTTCAACGCGGGTAGCTGGTTGGCTGCGGATGGCCGTTCAGCAATGGCAATGGTTGTGACTCAAGTTGCAGCGGCAACAGCATCATTGACATGGCTTGCAGTTGAACGTTTGGTGCGTGGTCGTGCATCAGTACTAGGCGGCGCATCTGGTGCGGTTGCTGGTCTGGTTGCGATTACTCCAGCAGCAGGTTTTGTTGATGTCAGCGGCGCGTTGATGATCGGTATCGCTGTAGGTTTAGTGTGTTTCTGGGGTACAACTGGTCTGAAACGTTTACTGAAAGCGGATGATTCTTTAGATGCATTCGGTTTACATGGTATCGGTGGTATCGTGGGTGCGCTGTTAACAGCAGTATTCGTAACCAAAGCGGTTACTGGTACAGATCCAAAACCTGTTATCGACCAATTGTTAATTCAAGGTGAAGGCATCATTGCAACGCTCGTATATAGCGGTGTGGTGACATTCATTCTCTTGAAACTGGTAGACCTCGTGATCGGGATCCGTGTTACAGAAGAAGCTGAACGTGAAGGTTTGGACTTGTCACAACATGGTGAGCGTGTAGACTAGTTAAGTCGCAACATGATCTCGATGTAAAAGTCTAAATGAAAAAATGAGAGCTTAGGCTCTCATTTTTTTTTGCTTAGTTAATTAATATTATCCAATACGATTTGCTGTTCAGTGCCCTCATTTTGTCTGCAAATCTTTGCTAAACTAAAAGTCTAATTTTTGTCGTTGTTGATCGCTATGCATTGTCCTTTTTGTAATGCGCCTGATAGTAAGGTGATTGATTCACGTTTAGCAGCGGAAGGTCGGCAGATTCGCAGACGACGCGAGTGCGTTACGTGCAGCGAGCGCTTTACGACGTTTGAATCCTATGATGTGGTGATGCCACGCGTCATGAAATCAAACGGACGCTATGAGCCGTTTGATGAGGCGAAACTCAAACGTTCATTACAACATGCCTTACAAAAACGTCCGATTAGCTTGGATAAGATTGATACGGTTCTATTGGAAATTAGCCAAAAACTCCGTAGTTTAGGTGAGCGAGAAGTGCCGTCACGCTTAATTGGCGAGGCGGTCATGGAAGCGTTATATACCTTGGATCATGTGGCGTATGTACGTTTTGCCTCCGTTTATCGTGATTTCCAAGATGTGGACGCGTTTAAACAAACGATTGATCAAATGAGAGAGTCTAATGACTGATTCCATAAATCAGTCGCATCAAGACATCGAAGATCAGCGTTGGATGCAGCATGCGCTCATGCTGGCCAAGCGCGGTTTATATACCACGCGTCCAAATCCAGCTGTAGGCTGTGTCTTGGTCAAAAATGGTCAAATTATTGGTGAAGGATTTCATCCGAAAGCTGGTGAACCCCATGCAGAAGTGTTTGCGTTGCGTCAAGCTGGTGAGGCTGCGCGCGGGGCAACGGCATATGTGACGTTAGAGCCTTGCTCACATTTCGGTAGAACTCCGCCGTGTGCGAATGGTTTGATTGCTGCGCAAGTGTCTCGCGTGGTGATGGCGACATTAGATGCGAATCCTCAAGTCGCAGGACAAGGTCTTGCGAAGCTGGAAGCGGCAGGCATTAAAACACGAGTGGGTGTTTGCCAAACAGAGGCACAGGCAATCAATGCAGGTTTCTTGCAAACGATGGCTGGCGGTCGTCCTTTTGTCCGTTTAAAAGTAGCGGCTAGTCTAGATGGTCGCACTGCAATGTCATCAGGCGAGTCTAAATGGATTACGGGAAGTGATGCACGTTCGGATGTTCAACATTTTCGTGCGATGAGCGGGGCGATTATTACGGGGATTGGAACTGTTCTCGCCGATGATCCACTGCTAAATGTGCGTAAAGTTGCAAATGAGACATCAATTGAGTTAATCCCGCAGCCTCTCCGTGTGGTGTTAGACCGTAAAGGTCAAATTCCTGCAACCGCGCAGCTTTTGAATGATCCGAAGTCAGTGCTTTTAGTCAGTACAGATTCAAGTTCAGCATTTGCTCATGTGGGTGCTGATGTTGAAAAGTGGCAATGTGCGTCTCTCGTATCATTACTTGATGATTTAAAAACAAAAAAACAAATTCATGATGTGCTAGTTGAAGCGGGTGCAACCTTGTCAGGTGCATTTATTGCGGCGGGTTTAGTGGATGAGTTAATTGTTTATCTAGCACCGACATTGCTGGGTTCGCTGGCGCGACCAATGTTTGATTTACCGTTCTTGCAGATGAATGAGCAGATACGCTGGCAGACGGTGAGTATTACGCCAGTGGGTGATGATATTCGCTGGATATTGCATCCAGTTAGAATTTGAAATAACTGTAGGGGCTACCCTTGTGGTCGCCCTTTTCAGATTTTAGCACAACGTTCGATAAGGGCACCCACAAGGGGCGCCCCTACATTTAATGTGGTTAATAATAAAGACCTGTGATCACCGTGGCAATGATGCCCGTTGCAATCGCGGTGAGAACCACATCATTGTTCACTCGGACATATTGATAACCGCGTGGTGGTGCATTGAGGTTATATTGACGATAGTCTACGTAGTATTGGCTTCCGCGATAGGCTCTAGGTAAACGGTCGCCACCGCGCCAAGTACGGACTTGATAACCATGTGGACGCACGTATTGAGCGGGTGCATGGTAACGTTGACCATTCCAGCCGTAGTGGTTGCCACGATTGCCGTTGTCGTAACGGTTTCCGTTATCATGGCGATTACCGCGATCATTGTTGTCATTGCGGTTACCACGGTCATTGTCATGGCGGTTGCCATTATCATTGCCACGGTTATCGGTTTGTTGATTCTGGTTGTTTTGTCCACGCCATTGTGGA
>JANYEL010000168.1 GCA_025363155.1 Moraxellaceae bacterium | reverse complement strand
ACCAAAGGTTTGTTGTTCAATAAGGAGGCGTCCCCATTCCACGTCCAGTTCATCGCGGATTTGCTTCGACTTTTGCAACACTTTGAATTCATCGCGCGTTGCATTGACTTGGAAGGCCACACTGAGTGCGCTGCCAATCACGCCCGCAACGAGCACCGAGACGAGTATCGCATCGATAATCGCGATACGAAATGAAGACGAGCTGTTTGCGGCGGTTTTTTGCATAGTAGGCTGTGCTGAACTAGACATGGGACGGGAAGGGCTATTCATTTCATTGTATCGCTTCTTGGGTGCGCTCGGCGACACGTAACCATGCGCTACGTGCGCGTGGATTGGCATCAACTTCTGCATCAGATGGGGCAATACGGCCCACTTTCTTTAAGGTTTTGTTTTTTGGAATCAATGGCATTGGTGTCCAACTGGTGTTCTCAATGCTGGCATTGGCTTCATGTTGAATGAATTGCTTCACGCGGCGATCTTCCAGCGAATGAAAGCTAATCACGGCAAGACGTCCACCCGCGACTAAACATTCAACCGATTGTGGTAGAAATACATCTAAATCGGTCAGTTCACGGTTAATGGCAATCCGAATCGCTTGAAAGCTACGGGTCGCAGGATGTTTGTGCTTTTCCCACTTTGGATGCGCGACTTTGACCACTTCAGCCAGTTCGGCGGTGGTTTCCATTCGTCCTGCTAGTTTAATGGCGCGGGCAATGCGTCGGCTGTGGCGCTCTTCACCAAATTGATACAGCACATCTGCAAGATCCGCTTCTTCGATTTCCATTAACCAATCGGCGGCGGTGACGCCTTTGCTATTGTCCATCCGCATATCGAGCGGGCCGTCATTCATAAAGCTAAAACCACGTTCTGCGACATCGAGTTGCGGCGAGGAAACGCCTAAATCCGCCATGATGCCATCGACATGCGTTAAGCCATGATTAGCCAGTTGCTGTTTCAAATCCGCAAAACTGGCGTGAATCATCGTGAGGCGTGGATCAAGTGCAACTAATTCGGCGCCGACGGCTTGTGCATCAGGGTCTTTATCGAATGCAAACACCCGACTATTCGCATCTAATCGTGCTAAGAGAGCACGCGTGTGTCCACCGCGACCAAAAGTGGCGTCGACATAAAAACCTGTATCACGACCTGCAAGCAAGGCGTCAATCGTTTCGTTGAGTAGCACTGACAAATGTGCTGATGGATGCTCGGCTTCAGCGTTTGCAGGCGCATTTGCTGATACTACTGTTGTCGCCGTTAATAAAACATCATCGGTCATGCGGTTGTCGTGCCTTTTGAAAAAATAGCTTTTGGAAAAATAGCATTGTTGTTCATGGTGAACACGCTTTTATGTGTCATGTTGCGAATCATATTGTCATATACTGATGCTTTGCAGCATACCGCTAAAATATATAGCCGACACTGCGCAATCTAGCATTATCGCAGCGAGAACGGGTGCGTCAAGAAAACTTAGTTAAAAATTGATTGCATCGGTAAAATAAAATGCAATAGCATGGATGAATATCAGCTTTTCACGCCAATACGATCAGGTATGATGGTAGGTCGTGGAATGCCATTTTGGAAAGGACTCTTTTGTGACACGCCCAATTGCACTCATCGTTGATGATGAAGAAGACTTATTGATCCTCATGCGCATGACGCTGCTGCGCATGGGTATTGACGCCGAAACTGCAGGTACCATCAAAGAAGCTCAAAATTGGCTCAAACGTCAAAGTTTTGATTTCTGTTTGACCGACCTCAATTTACCCGATGGCAGTGGTTTAACATTGGTTTCCGATGTGGTTCGTGATTACGCCAGTATGCCGATTGCGGTGATTACCGCCTATGGCAGCATGGACGTGGCGATTGATGCGCTGAAAAAAGGTGCCTTTGATTTCGTCAGTAAACCCGTCGAACTTGCGCGTATTCGTACGCTGGTTGAACGCGCGCTGCAAGTCAATGCGCCATCTCCTGCCGCGAATGCCGAAGCGCAACTCAGTGAAAACTTACTCATCGGCAAAGCGCCGGTCATGCAAGTCTTGCGGACAACGCTGACTAAACTGGCCCGTTCGCAAGCCCCTGTTTATATCAGTGGCGAATCAGGGACAGGTAAAGAAGTTGTCGCACGGTTAATTCACTTACTCAGTCCACGTAGCAGCGGCGCGTTTATTCCCGTTAACTGTGGTGCGATTCCTGCCGAGTTAATGGAAAGTGAATTCTTTGGCCATAAAAAAGGCAGTTTTACCGGCGCGAGCGAAGATAAGCTCGGCTTGTTTCAATCCGCGCACGGTGGCACATTGTTTTTGGATGAAGTCGCTGATTTGCCTTTGACCATGCAAGTCAAACTCTTGCGTGCAATCCAAGAAAAGAAAGTTCGTCCAATTGGTGCACAAACCGAAGTGCCTGTGGATATTCGCTTGCTCAGTGCAACGCATAAAAATCTGCAAGCGCAAGTGAATGCAGGAGGTTTCCGTCAAGATTTGTTTTACCGAATCAACGTCATTGAAGTGCAAGTGCCACCGCTCCGTGATCGTGGCGATGATATTTTATTATTGGCCAATACCTTCTTGCAGCGTTTATGTACCGATTGGGGCATTACTCCACCTGAGTTGTCGAAAGCTGCGCAGCAGCAATTACTTAGTTATGCGTTTCCCGGCAACGTCCGCGAATTGCAAAATACGCTGGAACGGGCACTCACCTTATGTGATGACGGCGTGATTTTGCCTGAACATTTAAAATTGATTGATGCGCATCAGTTTGATCTTTCGCAGAATTCTGATTCTCGCTCACGTCTGAATGAAAATACGCACCAAAGTTCGAATTCTTCGGTTGCGAGTGCGCTGAATACCGTGCCTTCATTGAAAAATCTTCCTGCACAGGGCCTAGAAATTTATCTGCAAGAGATCGAACGGCATATTATTCAGCAGGCATTGGATGCCAGTCTGTGGAATCGTACGGCTGCCGCGAAAAAATTGGGCATGTCGTTCCGTTCATTGCGTTATCGCTTAAAGAAACTGGGCTTGGGCGCAGATTTGGAAGGCGAAGACTCTGAGATCGAAGTGGATATTGATATCAAGGTGGGCGAGTAGTTAATCGTGTGTACTGGCTTTCTTGTCAGCTCAAAAAATGAATAATGTCTGTTACTAACCATCTTTTCAGCTGTCGCTGCAGGGATGGAATACAGTGTTGTGTCATGACAGCAAGAGCAAAGAAAGGACGTCTAAGGTCTGAGCTGGTTGTGCTGTATATATAATTTTGATTTTGGACATGTGACTTATGACTTCTAAACCCATTCAATCGGCACCAAGTTTTAATGCTGGGTTAAATAGTCCGATGTCAGCGCAACTTTATTATATAAAAGCAAAACAAGCCTATGCAGAAAAACAGTGGCAGCAAGTGTGTGCGTTTGCGCAATCCTGCATTACGGCTGCTCGTAATGATATAAACCTTCGTTTTCTTGCAAAAGAATTACTGGCGGCAAGTTTAGTGAACGTCAATCAGCCTGAGCAGGCTCTCATTGTCATGATGGAGCTACATCAAAACAAGCCTGCAGATGCAATTATTGTTTATAACATCGGTCTCGTTTTAATGCATTTAATGCGTTATGAGGATGCGATTAGATGTTTCCAGCGCGCCGTGGAGTCAGTTCCTGGAAATGTCGATTTCCTCATGAACTTGGCTTTAGCTTTTTATAAAAATCGTGACTTTGAACATGCAAAGACGACTTATCAAACAGTCATCAAAATTGCACCACGGCATGTAGATGCTAACTTTGGTGTTGCGTGGACACTACAGGCGGAAGGTCGAATTGCAGAAGCGAAGTCTGCATATGAGCAGATTCTGGAGCTTGAGCCTGAGCATTTAAAGACCCTCAGTAACATGATCTTTATTAACCATTATCTGTATCCGTTTGATATGGAGCATCAACTGGAGTTGGTGCAGCGCTTTGGAGGGGTGGTGAATTCCACTGATTCGAGTGTTAAAAAAACACAATTAAAGCCACACACACCGTTGAGAGTCGGATTTGTTTCATCAGATTTTTGCGATCATCCAGTTGGATACTTCTTAGATAGTACCCTTGAGCAAATTTGCTTAACTCCAGATCTTCGTGGTCAGTTGACACTGGTAGCCTATTCAAACCAATCGAAACAAGATGAATATACACAAAGACTTTATAATCGGTTTGATTTCTGGCGACGGGTGGATGAGTGGAGTGATGACTCCCTTGTTGAGCAGATTAAACAAGATAAGATCGATATTTTGATTGATTTATCAGGACATACACACGGTCATCGGTTGTCTGTTTTCGCAAAAAAACCTGCACCGCTGCAAGTTGGTTGGATCGGCTATTGGGGATCGACGGGGTTAGCTGCAATGGATTATGTCTTGGCTGATCCAGTGAGTGTTCCTATCGATGAAGATCGTTGGTTTGTTGAAAAAGTTTGGCGGCTTCCTCATCTACGCTATTGTTTTTCCATTCCAGAAAAAGCACCACAAATCAGTGTCTCTCCTTGTATTCAGAATCAAAGATTCACGTTCGGTTGCTATCAAAATTTAGTAAAACTCAATGATGATGTATTGAAGCTCTGGGCGAGGATTTTAACGGCTTGTCCTGAGGCTTTTCTACGGATTCAGGCGCATGATTTCATTAAACAAACGTCAAAGGAAAGTTTTATTGAGCGCATGAATCAAGCAGGTTTGGATATTAATCGAGTGCAGTTGGTCGGTGGGATGACAATAGAAGAATATCTCGCCTCGTATTCTGAGGTCGATATTTTGCTCGATACTTTCCCTTATCCTGGTGGTACCACGACTGCCGAAGCGCTATGGATGGGCGTGCCAACATTAACATTGTCATCGATGGGTATGTTGGGTCGACAAGGCGAAGCGTTGATGATGAATGCAGGTTTACCTGATTGGGTTGCATATAGTGAAGAGGAATATGTCCAAAAGGCAGTGAGTTGGGGTAATGCAGATCAAGCACAACGCCAAACGCTTGCTCAAGTCAGAGCTGAAATGCGGGAACAGGTGAAAGACAGCCCCGTCTTTAATGCCCAACAATTTGCAGGTGAATTTGTTGATTCGTTGAATGCAATGTGGCGTGAAAAATGCGGTTTGTGATCTATAAAATTCTTTGATTCTGGACACTTCAGTTATGGTTTCAAAACCTGTTCAATCGGCACCGAAATTTAATGCCGGCTTACAAAATCCCATGCAGGCGCACCTTTATTTCGTTCAAGCTAAGCAAGCCTATGCTGTAAGTCAATGGTCGCAAGCGGGCATCTTTGCACAAGCGTGTCTTACGGCGGTACGTCAAGATGAAAAGTTACGAATTCTAGCTACGGAGTTACTGGCTAATACGTTGATCAAACTGGATCAAATAGAACGGGCTTTTGCAGTTTTTGTAGCATTGGATAAGATAAAACCGAATGATGCCGTTGTTAATAATAATATCGGACTCACTCTGAAGCATTTACACCGATATGAGGAGGCGAGTACTTTCTTTCAGAAAGCGGTCGCTTTGTCTCCAGAAAACATTGAATTTTACATGAACTTGGGTTTTGCGTTTTACGGGAGTGGTGATTTTTCTCAAGCAAAAGCAAGCTTCCTTGTGGCAGAAAATTTAGACCCACGATATACCGAACCAAAATTTGGGAGAGCTTTGTCGCTTCAAGCTGAAGGGCGTATTGACGATGCGATGGTGGTGTATGAACAAGTCCTTGCACTTGAGCCGACCTATCTAATGGCCTTAAGTAATATGATATTCTTACACTATTGTGCCTATCCATTTGATATTCAAAGTCAAATTGAGTATCTACAGCGCTTTGGCGCTGCGGTAGGCAATGGAATGTCTCCTTCCAGTAAAACTGAATCGCAATTGCAGAGTCACTCACCACTTCGCATTGGATTTATTTCAGCTGATTTAAGTACTCACCCAGTTGGGTATTTTTTAGAAAGTACGATGGAGCAACTGAATCTTGATTCAGAACTTAGCGCCAAATTAGTCCTTGTGGCGTATGCGAACCAGTCAACAGAAGATGAAACGACTCAGAGGCTCCAGAGTCAGTTTGATTTATGGCGACGTGTGGATACGTGGAGTGATGATTTTCTTGTTGAACATATTAAGCAGGACAAAATTGATATTCTGATTGATTTATCTGGGCATACGCGAGGTAATCGATTATCGGTCTTTGCAAAGAAACCTGCACCGCTGCAAGTTAGTTGGCTTGGCTATTTCGGTTCAACAGGGCTTTCAAGTATAGATTACGTGTTGGCTGATTCAATCTGCGTACCTCAACATGAAGCGTCATGGTTCAAAGAAAAAGTTTGGCGACTGCCGCATTTGCGCTATTGTTTTTCGGCACCGCATGCAGCAGCAGAGGTCAGTCTGTCGCCTTGTGTCAATAATCAAGTGATCGTATTTGCCTGTTATCAAATGGTGCATAAGATTAATCAAGGTGTTATGCAGTGCTGGATGCGTATTCTAAAGTCTTGCCCGACAGCGCGACTTCGTATTCAGTCGAAGGATTTGGATAAAATTGATGTTAAAGAAAACTTTATTTCGCGACTGAAAAGTGCGGATTTGGATCTACGGCGCATTGAAATAATAGGTTATATGCCGCGAATAGATTACCTTGCTTCATATTCAGAAGTCGATATTTTATTGGATACATTTCCCTTTCCGGGTGGAACCACGACTGCAGAAGCGCTGTGGATGGGTGTACCGACATTAACACTGTCATCGACGGGTATGCTGGGTCGACAAGGTGAAGCGCTCATGGCCAATGCAGGACTGCCTGATTGGGTTGCCTATAGCGAAGATGAATATGTGCAAAAAGCTGTGAACTGGGGTAATGCTGACTTAGCGCAACGCCAAGAACTTGCAAAGTTGAGAGTTGGAATGCGTGATCAGGTGAAAGACAGTCCCGTGTTTAATGCCAAGCAGTTTGCGGGTGAATTTGTGGATGCAATGCAGGGTATGTGGCAAGCAAAGTGTGAGTCTTAGACTCACCTCGAATATTCCCAGTGTGTATTGCTAAATGTAGTGTTGCTCTATCGATTTGATTACTCAACATCTTCTGTAATGCCAGTATTTGCGGTGATTGCAGCCCGTGATTTTGATTGCGCTAATTTTTTTGTTCCAAGTGATACGGGTTGTGATGTTGCACTTGGGGTTGATGTGCTGGTCACTGCTTTTATCGGTTTGCTATTAGTACCTTTAATCAGGGGTGGTATTGGCGTTGATCCGAGATTGAGTATGTTACTCATCGCCGTGACAACTTTGAGCAATGCCGTATCTTGTAGGTCAATGCTGTCCCCATTGCTCCGAATAGGCTTCGATTCTGCAGCGGGAATAACAACGTCAGGAGTGATGCCGATGCCTTCAATCATGCGTCCGTTCGGTGTGAAGTAGCGCGATACGGTCATTTTGATGGCGCGGCCCTGACCGATTGGCCAAATTTTCTGTACAGAGCCTTTGCCATAACTGGTGGTGCCATACACTGTAGCGCGTAGATGGTCGCGCAAAGCGGCTGTTAACACTTCGGCCGCTGATGCAGAATAGTGATTGATCAGAATCGAGACAGGGATGGTGGGGTAGCGTTCTGGGGTGATTACCCGATAATACTTCTCAGGTTCACCGCGGCCTTGCGTATAGACAATCAATCCATCATTCAAGAAAAAATTAGCCACTTCAATTGCGGAACTGAGCAAACCACCCGGATTGTCGCGTAAATCAAGCACGATTCCTTTGAGTTTCCCTGTTTTATAAAGAGGGTCTAACGCATCGGTGATCTGTGTACCTGTTTGCGTTTGGAATGCTCTGAGTTGAATGGCGACAATTCCATTCGGTTGAATCAGTGCTTTGACCGCATTGTCTTCTGGAATCGCGAGTAAGACTCGAACATCACGAGCGTGTTTACCCACTTGCATCACCGACAGTTTGACCACGCTGTTGCGTGGGCCACGCAGCATCTGTTCGATATCACCTTGGCTGAGTAATTTGACACTTTTGCCATCAATTTTTAGCAAAATATCCC
Organism: Moraxellaceae bacterium; assembly: GCA_025363155.1. GTDB lineage: Bacteria > Pseudomonadota > Gammaproteobacteria > Pseudomonadales > Moraxellaceae > Aquirhabdus. The sequence continues at coordinate 78,633 of JANYEL010000168.1, read as the reverse complement.
CAACCAAAATCCCTGATTTTGCCGCAGGTGAACCTTTGGGGACGCTGGTAATTTGCCATTGCGGAGCATTTTGAACACCGACAGGGATGATTTTGTCGTCGGCGCTGGATATGTCGGAGGGTGACGCAACGACGGACTGGATGACTAAACCTGTTTGTCCCAATTCACCGTCGGTAAAATCGACAATCGCATCATAGGTTTGCGCATCGAGATAGTCAGAGTAAGGGTCTAACTTGTTGAGTAAGCCACTGAGCGCATTATCAAATAAAACATCATCGCTGACGGGTTCCACATAATTCAGGCGTACTTTTTCATAGACATCGACAAAGCGGCGCATGGCGTCGATCGGTAATGGTGCTGCGTCTGTATTTTGGTTGTTGATCGTTGGCGTTGAGTCGACGGCAGGCAGTGGAATTGGTGTTTTTGAATTGTTGGTTGCAGCAATACTACGTTGGGCCGCGATGCTTAAAATGATCACTGTCGCAAGGAGTGCCAATGACTTTTTTGAGACGATGGTTTGAGTGAAAAGCTGGCGTGCAGTCCATTGTTGTGCAAAGGGTTGAGATAAATCCGTTGTTGCGAATCCAGTCTTTATAAAATCAGTCTTCATAAAACCAGTTTTAACAAACCAAGCCATGTGCAGCACTCATACGAAGATGAAAAGGGATGTGATGAGGACTCTGAGTCTCAGTTCCGATCATCACATCATTCAACACAATTCAATATCTACACGATCTTTCTTTACTGTCGCTACCGTCACTTTATATGACCAACACATTCAACAAGCGACCTTTAATCAGTCGAACTGACCAGCAGCGTACGACCCGTCATTTCCGGTGGAAGCGGTAAATGCATTAACGTCAAAATGGTCGGTGCGATATCCGCAAGGATGCCACCTTCGCGCACGGTGACATGCTCAGTGCCGACATAAATGAGCGGAACATGTTCCGTGGTGTGCTGGGTGTGCACTTGACCACTGTCGTAGTCCATCATTTGTTCGACATTACCATGATCAGCAGTGATCAGCATATGTCCTTTCGCCTTAATGACCGCTTCACTCACACGACCTACACAAACATCTAACGCTTCTACCGCTTTTACTGCGGCGCTAAAAATGCCTGTATGTCCGACCATATCGCCATTGGCAAAATTCACAATCAACACATCATATTTGCCAGACTCAATCGCCGCGACGAGTTCATCGGTGACTTCGAACGCACTCATTTCTGGTTTTAAATCATAGGTTGCGACATTCGGTGATTTAATTAGAATACGTTGCTCGCCTTCATACGGTTCTTCACGTCCACCGCTAAAGAAGAATGTCACATGAGCGTATTTTTCAGTTTCACTGATGCGTAATTGTGTTTTGCCTAGCGTGGATAAATATTCACCTAAAGAATTGTGCGTCTCTAGTGGCATGTAAGCAACAGGCGCGGCAATCTTTGCGGAGTAGCGGGTGAGCATGACAAAGGTGCTGAGTTTCGGACGTACTTTACGAGTAAATCCAGCAAAGTCATCTTCAACAAATGCGCGCGTGATTTCGCGTGCGCGATCGGCGCGGAAATTCATAAAGACGACGCTGTCATGATCTTGGATATGAACAGGTGCGCCAATCGAGGTGGGTTTGACGAATTCGTCATTTTCATCTGCCGCATAGGCAGCCTCTAAACCAGCTTCCGCGCTCTCTGCTTGGCGTGTTGAAACGCCTTCCGTGAGCAATCGATACGCCAATTCAACGCGATCCCAACGCTCATCTCGATCCATTGCAAAATAACGTCCACACAGTGAAACGATACGTGCGGGTGTTGATAATGATGCTAGAGCCTGTTCCATTTTGGCTAATGATTTGGCAGCACTGCGTGGCGGCGTATCACGACCATCGAGGAAGGCATGGACATAAACCGTTGCACCACGTTTCGACGCGAGTTCGCACATTGCAATTAAATGATCTTCATGTGAATGCACGCCACCATCAGACAGTAAGCCGATGACATGCACCGCTGCATTTTTCGCCAGTGCAGCATCGACCGCTGAAGTGAGTACAGGATGTTCGAAGAACAAGCCATCACGAATATCTTTGGTAATGCGAGTAAAGTCTTGATACAGCACGCGTCCTGAACCTAAGCTCATATGACCGACTTCGGAGTTGCCCATTTGTCCATCAGGCAAACCAACATCTTCGCCCGAGCCTGAAATCAAACCGTGCGGATGTTTGGCTTTAATCGCGTCTAAATTCGGCGTATGCGCAGCCAAGATGGCGTTATCCGCGACTTCTTCCCGATGCCCAAACCCATCTAAAATCACCAACACATGCGGTATTTTTTTTGCTGTCGGCGTTGCGGTTGGTTGAGGGTTATTTTGTGTAAACAGGGCATTGGTCGCAATGGTCATGGTCAGGCTCTATGAATATGCTAATAGCAAAATATGCAACGAACAAAAAAAGTTGCTCGCGTGAAGATTTCACACGATTAAAAATCATTAATCACTCATTTTACTCTAACATCATTGTCATAGTTAGTAGAGTTGTAAATATTCCCCATAAATGACGACGAGATATGTCAATTAGAAATGTCCAATGCGACTAAAAATCGACTGCTGCTTAGATGCATAAAAACTGCTAAAATGCGCCATCTTTAATATCACCGAATCAAAGACCCATGACTCAAGCTGCTGCCAACTCATCCGCTGTTCCTACAATCAGCCAAGATCGTATCCTTATTCTTGATTTCGGTTCGCAATATAGCCAACTGATTGCGCGCCGTGTGCGCGAGGCGGGCGTGTACTCGGAAATGTATGCGTATGACATGGATGAAGCGGATATTCGCGCGTTTAACCCAAAAGGAATCATCCTGTCTGGCGGCCCAGAAAGCGTTACCGCTGATGCTAGTCCACGCGCTCCTGAAGTGGTCTTTAATCTGGGTGTGCCTGTTTTGGGCATTTGCTACGGCATGCAAACCATGGCTGCGCAATTGGGTGGTTCAGTCGAAAATGGTCTCGTTCATGAGTTTGGTCGTGCTGATGTGACTGTTCAAGCAGCAGATGCATTGTTTGCGGGCATCGAAGATGAACCCAATAAACTGCATGTGTGGATGAGTCACGGCGATAAAGTCAATACTTTGCCCCCGCAATTTGTCGTCAGTGCAAGCACACCAACTTGCCCAATCGCTGCGATGAGCGATGTGTCCCGTAAATTCTTCGGTGTGCAATTCCACCCAGAAGTGACGCATACCAATCAAGGCGAAGCCCTGCTAAAACGTTTCGTGCTAGATATTTGTGGTGCACGCGGTTTGTGGACACCAGAACATATTATTGACTTACGTATTGAACAATTACGCGCACAAATTGGCAGTGAAAAAGTCCTCCTTGGTTTGTCAGGCGGCGTGGATTCTTCCGTGGTTGCAGCACTGTTGCACCGTGCGATTGGCGATCAACTGACTTGTGTGTTTGTGGATAATGGCTTACTTCGCCTCAATGAAGGCGATGACGTGATGACCATGTTTGCTGGCGATCATGGTATGAAGGTCATTCGCGCTAATGCTCAAGACCGTTTCCTATCTGAACTGACAGGCGTGACTGATCCAGAAGCGAAACGCAAAATTATTGGTCGTGTGTTTATCGAAGTCTTCGCTGAAGAAGCGCGTAAATTAGACGGTGTGAAATTCTTGGCGCAAGGTACGATTTATCCTGACGTCATTGAATCTGCTGCAAGCAAGCAAGGCAAAGCCCATGTAATCAAATCGCATCACAATGTGGGCGGTTTGCCTGATGATTTGGAGTTTGATTTGGTCGAACCACTGCGTGATTTGTTTAAAGACGAAGTCCGCAAACTGGGCACAACCCTTGGTTTACCTCATGCAATGATCTACCGTCATCCATTCCCAGGTCCTGGTTTGGGCGTGCGGATTTTGGGTGAAGTGAAACAAGAATATGCAGATATCCTGCGCCGTGCTGATGCGATTTTTATGGAAGAGCTACGCAGAAGTGGTTGGTATGACAAAACTGCACAAGCCTTCGCAGTATTCCAGCCGATTAAATCAGTGGGTGTCGTTGGCGATGCGCGTCGTTATGCATGGGTGATTGCGCTGCGCGCCGTTGAAACAGTGGATTTCATGACTGCACGTTTTGCCCATCTGCCTTATGATTTGGTCGAGATCATCAGTAATCGCATCATGAACGAAATCGCTGAAGTCTCACGCGTTGTGTATGACGTGTCCAGCAAGCCACCGGCGACTATTGAATGGGAGTAAATCTGGGGTTTCAAGCGGCGCTGCCGCTTGCCAGATTTACGCCAAGAGCTATGCTCGCGGCAGCACATTCGATGTTAAACGGTTTCTGAGGGGTTTCAAGCGGCGCTGCCACTTGTTTCTTTTACAGCAAAAGCAAATCCCTCCCAACCTCCCTTTGCAAAGGGAGGTTGGGAGGGATTTGCTTTTGACGTTACTCTTTAAACACATTCACACAAGCCAAAATCGCACTAATCTTATCTAAGCACTCCTGATACTCAGATTCCACTTCTGACGCAATCGTAATGCCGCCGCCTGCCCATGCGACCAATTGATCTTGGTGCTTCTGCAAAGTTCGAATCAACACATTAAATTGCCCGGAGCCATCGCGATTTAAAAAACCAAACGATCCACAATACGCTCCACGTGGCGCTGCTTCTAATTCTGCAATAATTTCCATCGCTCGTTTTTTTGGCGCTCCAGTAATCGAACCACCAGGAAGTGCATCAATCAACACATCTAGCGCGGATACATCCTCACGCAGCGTTGCACGCACCTCACTGACCAAGTGGTGAACCTGTGCAAAGCTCTCCAGCTCAAACAACGCAGGCACGGTCACTGAACCCACAACCGCATGCAAACTTAAATCATTACGTAATAAATCGACAATCATAAGATTTTCGCTATGATCTTTTTTCGAGTGAATAAGTGCGTCTCGCTCGGATGAATCTTGCTCTGTATCGTCACTGCGTGGACGTGTGCCTTTAATTGGGCGCGTAATGACTTGATTTTGTCCATCTGCATCCACGCCCGAAAAGGCTAAAAACAATTCAGGCGAACAACTTAATAATTCATGCTGGCCTACACGCATATAACCTGAATATGGCGCATTCGTAAGCACCAATAAATCATCCATCACCTCCAATAAATCACCCTTGACCGTCGCAATAAACGGCTGGGTTAAATTCACTTGATAGCAGTCACCAGCACGCAGGTAGTTTTGAATTTTTGTAAATGCAGTTTTGTATTGGTCAAAGGACCAGAGAGGGGCGAAAGGAGCATTTACGGCAAAATCAATAGTAAGAGATCCGTTATTGTGCATTTTTTCTGGTGTTGCAATTGACGCCGCTGGGTTTGAGTTAAGTTGCCTGTTGAGCATCTGTAGAGCATCTGTGATGCGCTGTAAAAGAGGGGTAAGTGTGGGGCAGTCGCTGCCATATAACGCCCATCCGCCAGATTCTTTTTTGAGGAAAAAATCATATTCACCCAGTGCTGCAATTAAGCGTTCAGATTGCGTCTCTTTAGAGACTTGCACGTCAGCATGGAGTTGCGCCGCAATATCGTAGCCAACAAATCCAGCTAAACCACCTTCAAAAGAATTTTCAATAACTGCTTTTTTTGACACTTTAAACGGGCTGTTTGTGTGATGCAATGCGCGTAACTGAGCGAAATAATCCGAAATTGATGAGGACTGAGAGCCTGTTTTATATTGTCCAAAGACATCGCGATCTCGTCTAACGGTGTAAATTTCATCATTAATCGCATGAGCGATCAATAGCCATTTTGGACAGATTGCAATCACTTCGATTAATTCTGGGTCTGTTTGTTTGCAATTGGAGTCAAAAAACTTTGAAGAAAAGCCTGAAAAATAAATTAATCCATCAGTCCAGTTGGTGATTAAATCATCACCAAAAAAATGGTGTGAGAAATAGCGTAAAACGTCCGACGCTTTGGCTGACACTAGGGGTCGACAATGTCTGACAATGTTGTCAGATAATTGCATTTTTGTTTCAGGATTAACGTCTAAAATCATAATAATTCTTTTGTAACTTACTGATTAAATGATATTTAATTCAATTTGTGCCGTTTAAGTCTCAAATGAACCGCTTGTCGGACAAGTTACAAAAACATCGAAAAACACTTGCGACAAGTACACAGTTCATTGTACCTTGCGTGCTGTTAGACATGCTATGAAAAACGCCATGCAAGGACGCTTCGTCAGTGTAAACATTTAGTTGTTAGCATTAACGTTAAGTCGAGTGCGATTGGAAGCATGTAGTCAACTATTTATTTTAATGCTCTGGGAGAGTATGCAATGAAATTATTTACACAACTTGCTTTAGTTTCAGCAATCGCTACATGTGGTAGTGCAGCATATGCAATGCAATCTATGGATGATGCAGCGCTGAGCGACACAACTGGTCAAGACGGTATTACGATTTTGATCGGACCACCAACATTGTCAGCTGCACAAAAAACTGCACTGGGTGTTACTCAAACTAACGGTATTCTAATCGATGCAGCAGTTCTGCATGATAAAGACGGTTTTGCTGGTAGCTTGGGTGGCGGTGCGATCATCCTCGGTAATGCAAGCAAAGCAAATGTCGGTAATGCTACTGGTGTTGGCATGGGTATTTTCGGTAGCACTGCAATTTCCGTAAAAATCGATGCATCAAACGGTCAAATCGCGACTGGTACTGGTGGTACAAAGCCGATCCTGAACGTAGCTATTGGTCTGCCAACAGATTTGTTGATCCGTACTGGTGATATCTGGGTTGACGGTTCTGCTCGTGCAAACATTGCTACTGGTGCAGCTGGTGCAGTTGTATCTAATGCGGCAACAGGTGGTACAACAGGTAATGCGGTTAAGATTTTGAACAGCATGGATATTGCTCTAGGTGGCGCAACTATGAATATCCAGTTGGGTAATACTCAACAATCAGGTGTTACTCTTGGTCAGACTACAATGATCAAAATGACTGGTTCTATCGCAAACGGTTTGACCATTTCTGGTATCAAACTGCGTGATGCTAATACCTTTAACCCAACTGCTGGTCAGTTCGGTGGTGGTGATCTAGGTGTAAGCACATTGACAGTATTTGATGCTGGTAGCACTACTAAGTTGACATTAAGTGCAGCAATTGACGTAGTTGCTGATGCTGATGCGATTTTCAATGGTGTTGCTGGTAATGGTGGCTTGGTTGTGACTGTTGGTGGTAACAACGACATCATGATGCAGAACGTTACTTTGGGCTCATCTGGCTCAACATTGGGCGACCTTCAGTTGATCAATGTGCAAACCAACGGTACTCACATTGCAATCCAAGGTCACTAATCTGACTTGATGGTATTGATGTGATGTAATGAAATTAAGGCAGCGTTGAGCTGCCTTAATTTTCTGAAATAGATGTAATTTTTTTGATGTACTCAAATTTGTTCCAAGAGTTACCTTTATAAGAATAATAAAATTCCTCAGTTGTTATAGGAGCTTGCAGTATGAAGAGTCTGAGTGTTCGTGTGATTGCACCCAGCTTGCTGCTGGTTGGCACTGTTTTGTCACCTTTGCAAGCTTGGTCAATGGATGAGATGACCGATAGTCAGCTTTCCACAGCAACTGGTCAGGATGGAATTACGGTTCTAATCGCGCCGCCAACATTGACCTCTGCACAAAACACCTCACTGGGTGTTACTCAGGCTAATGGTCTGCAGATTGGTGCGATTGTATTGCATGATAAAAATGGCTTTACGGGTTATACCTCTGCGGGTGCGCTTGTTTTTGGGGATGCAAAACAAGCAAATTCGGCAAATACGGCTGGGGTTCAAGTTGGTGTGTTTGCAAGTACTCCGATTAAATTGACGATTGATGCTTCGAACGGGAAGGTGCTTACTGGGTCGGGCGGGACATCACCTGTTCTGAATTTGAAAGTTGCGTTGCCTGCCGATTTAATGGTCCGTACTGGTGATGTCTCGGTTGATGTTTCAAATCGTACGGGCATTGCTGTTGGTGCTGCGGGTGCGACAAAAGCGAATGCTGCGATTGGTGGTACTGCGGGTAAAGCGTTTAAAATTATGAATAGCATGGATATTGCTTTTGGTGGTGCGGCCATTTCACTTAATCTCCAGTTTGGTAATACACCACAAGGTGGAATGATTTCGTTTGGTACTCTAAATATTCCTTCAATTACATTTAGCGGTTTAAGTCTTGTGAGTCCGAATGGGGGAGTGTCGCCTTCGCAGTTGGCAATGACACCAACGATTACTAACTTGGATTTGACTGGGGCTAAGATAGATGCGGTTGCCGATATGGGGTTGGCTTTAGGTGCAAGTTCTACTGGTGTTGGTGGTCTGATTTATAGTGATACATCTCTAACAGTGGGGGGTGTTCAATTAAATAATGTGACTGCGGGCACTAATGGAGGTGCTGCTTCAGCGACCATAGTTGTACCTGGTTCTAACCTTTTCGCTAATGGTACAACAACTGCAGCAAATGGAATGCTTAATGCACCAATGGGTTCGTTTGGTGTTACGAATATGACGGTGACTAACCTGAAAATCGGCGTCAGTGGGATGTAACATTACATAAAACTGTTGGCTAGATGCAAAAAAAGCGTGAACTCATAACAAAAAAAAGGTATCTTGGGTCACACATGGACGCAGGTCTATCAGTGCTCTAAATTGAGCTGATAAATCTGATTTTACAGGACGGTTCAGCGATAGCTGGCATTAAAAAGAATTAGTTTATTATGTTGCTACTTCTCACGCTTGGTACGGCGCTGATGTATAACTTTGCGGCCACTAGCTTTGATATTGCCCCTGTCCAAGGTGGTTCTGTTTATTATTCCGAATTAACTGACTCTCGCATTAAGAATAATGTAAGTGCGACCCTGCACCAACGTCCAATCGTGGTTAAACCTTTGTCTTCAACTCAATTCCGTGGGGTTGTGCGTCAGGCCTATGACTATAGTTGTGGATCTGCGGCATTAACGACATTGTTGAATGGGTATATGGCTCAAAATAAAAACGAACGTGAGGTAATGGATGGTTTGCTGAAATACGGTGAGTATGACCGTATCATCCAGCGCCGAAGTTTTTCGCTGTTAGATATGAAACGTTATGTGAATGCGATTGGCTTTAATAGCAACGGATTTCGAGGTACATTCAAAGACTTGGCTACTTTAGATAAGCCAGCAATTGTGCCGATAGCGTATGCAGGCTTTAAACACTTTGTGGTCTTTAAAGCGGTTCGGGATGGCCATGTGTTTGTCGCCGATCCCGCCTTAGGTAATATTAGCTTCACAACACAGCATTTTCAGGAAGTCTGGGATAATAATATTATGTTTATTATTACCCCGGAAGAAGGGCAACCAACAAATGATTTGTTGGCACTAAAAGATAGTGATATGCGTATTATTTCTGACGCAACGATTGATCCGTTTGCATTGGTCGATATTAAGTATCCTCAGATTGGAAGAGATCAGCAAAGAGACTCCGCCGCAACAATGCGCCGCGTGCTTGATAGTGATCCTAGTTCGGCAACTTATAATAAGGCAATTAATACATCCTTGCGATTGTATTACAACAGTAGATGATTTTAGGACACTGAAAAAACCACTCGATTTTAGTGCTATTGAGTTTTTGGTGTCGGTTATTGGATGAATAATTAGGGCAGGCTGCTACTATGGAAGAAAATATGCAAAAAAATATACAGGCGAAGATGATCGCTCGTTCAGCAATTGCCGCAGGCGTGCTGTCTATCATGAGTAGTACTGCTGTATATGCGGTTGAAGGAGCGGAACCTGCGCCGGCGGCTGCTACGACCGAGTTCGCAGAACCAGCTCCAACAGCTGAATCAAATCAACCTGTTGTCCCAGTTCCAAAGTCTGCTGTTGACCGAGTTATAACGCCGCCTCAACCTACCGTCTCTATGGCTCCAACCGAGGCATCAGCAAGCTCTGCGTTGAAACAAACTGCTTCGGATAAGACCGCTGCAAAAAATCTTGATGAAACCTTTACTGCCAGTGAGCGCAAATACTCGCTGTCTAAGCAAGGTTCATACTCAATGGTGTATGATTTTGGCTATAGCTATTATTCAAATACCGCGTTGGATTTAGCGTTAGATTCTAGTAGTTCAACAATCACTCGTTTACGGGTTGAAAATAACGCTCAGCACGCGCTTTCAAATACATTTACATTTCAGTATGGATTGCTTAATAATCTTACAGTGACGGCAGGCCTGCCTTTTGTGACGAAAATAAACCCTCCGACGGCAACTACAACTACAGGCCTTGGCGATGTTGGGCTCGGTGCCCGTTGGGAACCGTTTCCTATTGGGCAAACGCCGTTACCTGTGACATTGTTTGGCTCTCTGAATTTGCCGACGGGTGATAGTCCTTATCAAATTAATCCGTTGACTGATTTGTCGACGGGTTCTGGTTATTATTCATTAGGCGGTGGCGTTAGTACTCGTAAATACATTGATCCAATAGTGCTGTTTGCAACATTATCTGCAAACTATGGCATGGAAGTAAGTGGTCTAAATCAGGCCAATGGCAGTCGTATATTAACGTCGTTTACACCAGGTTATACCACTGGTATCGGGTTTGGCTTTGCTTATTCACTGAATTATGATGTTTCTTTGACAATGTCTTATCAGCAAAGTTTTAACTTTGGCAGTGAATTCCGTTTCAGTAATGGGGATGTTTCTCACCCTACTGACTCAAGTGCTGCTACTTTGAACTCTTCTCTTGGAATTCGCGTTTCACCAAAAACGATTGTTAACGTATCTTTAGGGTTCGGCTTAACACCTGATTCTCCGAATGTAATCCTTGGTTTATCGCTCCCACTTGATTTCTTGGGTTTGAATAAAGAAGTGAAGTGAGGAGTCAAATATGAGTTTCCTATCACTACAGCGACTTGAGATAAAGAAGAAAAGTCGCTTTATGGCTCAAGTTAAAGCTAAGCATATAGTCACATCGCGGTCTGTCAGCATCAAAGCATTGCCAGCCTTGATCGGTCTTTGCTTAATGAGTGCTGCGCATGCTGAACTCGCACAGAATCTTTCTGTGGATATTCGTTCTTTATCCTTGGGTAATGCGGTTACGGCTGACCCACCAGGTATCAGTGCAATCCATTTTAACCCTGCTGGATTATCACATGTACGTGGATTGCAAACTGATTTACAAGGCCTAATGCTAGGCTTGAATATTGAACGAGAAATTACTGCGCCGCCTGGATTCAATGTTTTTGGTTATTCAGATGATCCAGTCGTTTGTAATATGCCTACAAGTACAGTGAATAGTAATGGACTGTGCCCCGACTTTAAGGTTGGGAAAAGTAAAGTGAAGAGCGTTTCACTCTACGTACCCTTATTAGATAAGATCGTCAATATGCCTAAAGGATTGCCGGTCGCAATTCCTTTCGGAGCTATTGCGTATCGAGCCCCAGATTCAAAAATTACTTATGCTGATGGTTTTTACGCGCCTCTCGCAGTGGGTTTTAACCAAGAGAAAGGTGATCCAGGTAATTACATGGGTGAAATGGTATCACTTGAACGTATCACCTATTTATCACCATCTGCATCATACCAAGTTTCAGATAATCTCTCACTTGGAGCGTCGATTGGTATTTCTTATGCATCTGTTGCGTTGAATACAGACTTGCGGTTACCAAATGAGCTCATTGGTGTCCTCAGGTTAGTCGATGAAAATATTTGTGCGCCATTTAAGCAAAATAGTAGCATCATCACAGACTTGTTGCTATTTGGTCTGTGTAATGCACAAACATCGGTTGGACCATTTAAGAAAATTGGTAGCTTAAAAGTTGCAATGGATCAAACTGCATCACCAAGTTATAACTTGGGTTTGTTGTGGGAACCTAGCGATGATTTTGCTTTAGGGATGGTTTATCAGAGTTCAGCAAAACAGAAGTTAAAAGGTCACTATAAACTCACCGTTGAACCAGGTGCGCCAGATTTAATTGCAGGCCTGAATTCGTCGGTGACAGGACAAATTCTATCGGCGTTACTCGGTTTTCCAAGTTCAATTCCGACGACATCTGAAGGATTGGCTTCGATGAAACTCGAATATCCAGCCCATTTCCAAACTGGTATAAAATATAAAGTATTCCCAGACTTGCAGGTTAACTTCGACGTTGGGTGGACTGATTATGCTGTATGGAAGGAATTACCAATTCAGTTTGATCGCAATTTAGGTGTTTTGCAGATTGCCAAGCTTTTAGCGCCAACGGTTACTGCAAACTCATTGGCTGTTCCGTTGAACTTCCAAAGCCCTTGGAACTTCGGGGTAGGTATTGAATACAGTATGACCAATCGCTTGAAACTACGCATGGGTTACGAGCCACGCACAAGTGCGATCCCTCAAGGTCAGCGTAGTACACTTGTTCCTGTAAACGGTGCGCAACTTTTTGGTATGGGTGCTGGGTATCGATTTGATAAAGATACTGACATTGACCTTACTGCGGCATTCTTGCGTAGCCGAGATAGTATTCCTGCTAATACTAGTAAATTAGCTAACTATACAGGGGTTGATAACCTGATCTTGAATCCTTATGCGGGGCTGGATGTGAAAACTAATGCCACCATCGTGATTCTAGGTATTGCGTACCGTACCCGGTGGTAAAAGAATGATGAGTTTCGGTCGTGTGTTACGTGTTGTGATCATAGGTTGTAGCACACTGAATTGTATTGTGAGTGGTCATCTTTATGCTGATGATTCGTCAAGATTTTATACGGTCATTGACGAATATGGACACATGAGATCTGTGCGGAAAGATGAGCCATCAAATGGTTTTGATCAGTACAATTCCTCTGCTTCAAAAAAGACTCTTCAGTCGCGTGCTGATGCGACGTCTACTTTAAATGGTGAAACGTATATTGACAGTGAGTATTTAGAGAAACGCGAGTTTAATCTAGATGAGAAGAAGAAGTTTTATGCGGTTCCAGATGGGTTAGGGGGTACGCAGATTGTCGAGCGTGTTCCTGGTGCAATCGATGAGCAAAAAAAATCTGAAATCGATTTGAAGGGTATGGATGGAGAGTTACCTGCTTTATTGACATTGTCTGATCATTATCAGCGCGTTCCCGCTGTTGAAATCTCGCCATTAATTGGAATGAAATGTCTGTCAACTCAGGCACTTCGCCAACCAAAAATTATGCGAAAAGAGCAAATAATTTTATGGCCACGTTCAGATACACCTAAGTTTAATAATAAGGCGGGATTAAATTATGTGGTTGTTGAGTTTCGCTCGATTACCCGCGATATATCGCTACAATCTTTCGCACCATTAGGTCGCCAATCGGATTATTATTGGCCGCTGCCTATTTTTTTAGATACCGATGGCTGCATCATTGAAGGGGTTAATGGGTTTTATCAGAAAACATTGCCTTCTACAGTTTTGCAACCATCCATACTTGTTGGAACTCTTCACGTTCCTGAGCAAGCAAGATACATGATGCTTACTCCATTGGTTGAAGCAATCGATTTACCTAAAATTAAGCTTTCAGAAGTTGGACAAATTCGCGTAATTCCACTTAGGTAAGATTGACCTTTTTTGCTTTGGATCTGGAAGCCAAGAGATTTATTTCGAATTTTACCTTCTTGGTAAAGCATACATATTATGGTGATGAGTAATTTTCACTACACCGCCCTTAGGTTTAATCATAAATTGGATAATACGAGGTTGATGAAAATGGACTTGATGAAAATGCAAAGTAAAATATCTCGGAGAAATGCAGGATCATTGACTTTATCTGCGTTACCCTTACTAGCTCTGGTGGCTGCGCTCTCTGGTTGCGGTGGATCTGCTGGCAATAACCTTGCTGATCCAAGTGTAACTGACGGTAATAAAATTGTGAGTTGTTCTGCTTCTGGTGCAACAGCATGTGTTACCGCACAGTTTGTCGTGGATGCTCCTGTAGTAGGCTTGAATTATCAATGTGGTGTTGTGAATGATGTCACTGACTCTACTGGTACAGTTGTGTGCCCAGATCAGTCAGTTGCGATTTTTTCCTTACAAGGAAAGGATCGTATTCGCTCGATTACTCTCGGCAGTTATTTGGTTAAATCTAATCGTGACACAGGTCGAAATGCAACTGGGAGCTTGGTCAGTATTACCCCGCTAAATTTGGTTTCTTCAGCATCTGACGCAACAAGTTTGACAGATGCTGTAGCCACCCCTGTGGTAAACATTGCACAGCTTTTGGAAACATTGCGAAGCATATCCTCTCCTTATACCGAGGGTTCGCCTACCAGTCGTTTGATTATTGATGATCTTACTAAGGTTAAAATCAATTTGTTGGCTGCAAATATACCTGCTTCAGATGTTGCTAATGGTACTTTTGTTACGGCAATTCAACCGATCTTAACCAGCCTAAATATTTCTTTATTACCACAAGATCAAACAAGAACACGTTTTTTACAGGCTTTACAGGCGATACAGGCTGGATCTTTTTATACAAACCCAGTATTTGTTGCAAGTATTCCGGACGTGACTGCTGCGACTGCAGCAAATGTTGCGACTTTAGCAACCTCTGCTACTACAGATGATCAATCTGTACTTGGGCTTGCAAATGTGATCGATCGTAGTGGTAACTTGATAGGGCATGGTGCTGAGTGGAGTGGAAATATTTCTCCAATTGATCCTAGTACAGGAACCAAAACAGCATACAATCTGCTATCAGGTCCAGACGGCTATACGCGGTTACTTTTGACGAGTGCGACGTCATTTATTAATCCAATTAATGGATTTGTTAAAGATAATTATATTTGGCAGCCGAAAGCATTTACGTTAGATACAAACAATAAATGGACTGAAACAGGTGCGACGCCTACAAAGTTAGGTCAAGCGACTTTTAGCAAAGGACGTTTGCTAGGTGGTACGTTTATTGTTGGTAATCAACCACTCTGGCAGAATGTGACTAATAATCCTTCAACAGTACTCGCTCCAGTTGATGAATTGGCCACATGGACACAAACCAATAGCGCAACCTCTACCCCATACCTTGGTAAATTAACACTGCAAAAAACACGTAGTGTCGATACATTCCTTGATCCAGCCGTATTTAAGACTGCAGCGAATGTTGGAAAAAATAATAAAGGCATTTTTCCGCTGTATGCTGTTCTAACTTTTACTTACGTTGATGCGAGTAATACTAAGCAGGAACTCGGTAAGCAAGGTATTGCTATTCTAGCGAATGGTAATATAGAGACTGATATGAATAAGAATTGCCATGCAGTGACGACTAAAGAATATCCTGTTGGCGTTGTTGGAGCAGCATTTCAGGGGATTACCAATATATCTGACCGTTTTATCAGTCCTATTATTATGCTAAGTGGTCCAC
Source organism: Moraxellaceae bacterium (assembly GCA_025363155.1). Taxonomy (GTDB): domain Bacteria; phylum Pseudomonadota; class Gammaproteobacteria; order Pseudomonadales; family Moraxellaceae; genus Aquirhabdus. Next base: position 63,273 of record JANYEL010000168.1, on the reverse strand, counting down.
AATTTGACCAGCTAGATGGTATGCAGATTGGTACATTGGGCTTTTCGCGTTCAGCTAAAATCAATGTCGTTGGGGCATTGAGTGGTAGCATTAATATGACGGAAAATACTAATGTGACTACAACTGATTCCGCTGGTAATACAACGGTTGTCAGTACGGGTGAACAAAGTACACTTCCAGCGATTTATACGAACTTCTACGATTTGTGGAGTGCCATTAGAAATAATTATGCGAAAGGCAAGCAGACTCCTGCTGATAAAGCGCTCACTATACGCAGTCTTGGAACGGTATCGATTGCTCTAAACACGAGTTGTTATACTCCCCCTGCCGGAATCTAACCAAGTTCTATTGAGCTTGCTCATAATAAAAAAGAGACCAAATAGGTCTCTTTTTTATTAATTGTGTCCCGTCCTAGAATAAGTTGACACCAAAGAGCCTATGGCTCAGGAGTGTCAAATGGAACAATATGTTAAGCGCACCCAGCGCGACTACAGCATGTCTTTTAAGTTGAGCGTTGTCCGTCAAATTGAACGGGGCGAGATGACTTATATTGAAGCAACCAAACACTACGGGATTCAAGGTCAATCCACAGTGCGCAACTGGCTACTTAAACATAGTCAGATGGATTGGTGTACGCTTGGCACAACCACACGCAAGCGAAATACATCTGATATGAATAAAGAACCATTGACTCCCGAACAACGAATCAAAGAGTTAGAAACACAGCTACTCGCCGCTCAGCAAAAGGCTCAGCTGTTTGAAACCATGGTCGAGATCATTCGTACACAGTATCCCAAGTCATTAGTAAAAAAGTCTTCAGGCAAGCAGTCGAAACCCTCAAAGCCGAAAAAGCCATGAGTGTTGATTTGGCTTGCCAGCATTATGGTATTAGTCGCCAAGCGTACTACAAACAAAACCAAGCACTCACAGCTAAGGCAGCAACAGCGAGTGCAGTGGTTCAACTCGTCCGCAATCAAAGGATCAAACTCCCACAGTTAGGCACACGCAAATTGTATTATTTGCTCAAGCCGTTGTTGACTCAGATGCAGATTAAATTGGGCAGAGATGGATTATTTGAAGTACTGCGAGGTGCTAACCTGTTGGTGACACCCAAACGCTCATATCACAAGACCACCAACAGCCATCATCGGTTTAGAAAGCACCCAAACCTGCTTAAGGCAGGAGAAGATCAGGTGATTGCGACGGAAAGTGAGCAAGTCTGGGTAGCGGATATTACCTATATTCCAACCCAAGAGGAGACGGTATATTTAAGTTTGGTCACGGATGCCTATTCACGTAAGATCGTGTGTCATCATGTTCATAACAGTTTACACACTGCCCAAGTGGCCAAAGCCTTGACGAAGGCGGTGAAGCATCGAGAAACAGAGCAACGGTTGGTGCATCATTCCGACCGAGGGATTCAATACTGTTCGAATGATTATCAAAGTATCCACGAAGTCGCAGGAATAACTTGTTCGATGACGGATGGCTACCTTGCGAAACAATGTTTCTCATATCAGAATGCATTAGCAGAGCGTGTGAATGGGATATTGAAGCAGGAGTTCTTGCTGGATATACCGAAGGATTTAGAGCAAGCAAGAAAGATCATTGCCGAATCGATAGCGGCTTATAATAGCCTCCGTCCACATTTGTCATTAGAATACAAGACGCCCGATGCGGTGCATCGGGCGTCAATCAATCAGTCCAAAAATAGGTCTCTAGTTGTATCTTAAAACTGTCAACCTATTTTAGGACGAGACATTGGGATTTGCTATTTCTCACTCAATCACAGTGTCATTCCCAGCAATCGTTTCTAAGTGGAACGGGACTTGGTCAGTTGCAAAGTCATAGGTTTTACGATCATGGTAATAATGTTTCAGCGTTCGATAAATACTTGGAAAAGCAAGGCTATCCCAAGGAATTTCGGCTTCATCGAATAACGCACACTCTAAACTTTCTTCACCTGCGCCAAATTCGCCATTCTCAAGCGCCCCTTTGAACAACATATAAACTTGTCCGATTCTTGGGATGTTATAGCTGCAATACAAATGATCAATGGTCACGTGACCTTCGGCTTCTTCCCATGTTTCACGTGCCGCGCCTTGCTCCATGGTTTCTTGCAGTTCCATAAAGCCGGCAGGTAATGTCCATAATCCATAACGAGGTTCAATCGCACGTCGGCAGAGCAGAACTTTACCTTGCCAAATGGCTAATGCACCGCAAATGATCTTCGGATTTTCGTAATGAATGTGGCTGCAGTTCGGGCAGACTTCACGATAGTGTGAGTCGCCGTCTGGAATTGCGGTCTGCGTGGCATGACCACATTTGATACAAAAAGACATCTTCATTAATCCTAAGAAACTATTGCTATAGGTGCTGCAGGTCGAGTGCGTAACTTGATCAGTGTTCAATTTATTACGCATCAACAATATCAAACAACGCTAGCAAATCCCAGAATTATGTCTTAGGAATTCGCTTCACAAGATAAAACTCATGCGTCACTGCAGAATAACGCAAATCTGCTAGTCTGGTGTGATTGATATGATTTAAGCTGTATTGATTGAAGGACAGATGGAATTTTCTTCATCATTGAAAAAGAATATTAGGATGGGTCGGTTTATGTCTGCTGTTGCACCCTCTTTACGGTCACGCATCGAGTCGCAGTTGCGATTTGCCAAGCATCGCCGCGCCGCTGATGCTGCGGTTTTGCTCGCCATGACGGATGAGGATGATCCGCGTATTTTGCTGTCCAAACGTGCAGGAACATTAAACCAACATGCGGGAGAAGTGTCGCTACCCGGTGGTAAGCGCGATTTGAGCGATACCAGTAATATTGCTGTGGCGCTGCGTGAGGCGTGGGAAGAGACTGCGCTTGATCCTTTTTCCGTACGTTTGGTCGGGGAGTTACCGACGCAAACAGCCAAAAGTGGACTCAGTGTGAAACCCATCGTTGGGATTATTCCTGCTGATACCGTTTTGGTTGCCCATCCTGGTGAAATTGAGAAAATCTTCTTTGTTCGTTTATCTTATTTGTTGAATGAAAATCCTGTGCCTTATCGCGTTGCAATGAAAGCGGGTACGTTTGTCGTGCCGAGTTTTCAGGTCGAAGGCGAGGTGGTGTGGGGTTTGACTGGACGGATTCTGGTGGATTTGGTGCGTTATGGTTTAGGCAAAAAAATTGATTGGCCTATGTTTTATATTACTAAGAAATAAAATGGTTTCTTGCATGCTGGAAGCAAAATCAGGAGTGATGTGATGCTGTATTGTTTTGAAGATTATTGCCCGACAGCACATGTTGATGATGGCGAGTCATGGAATGGTTGGGTTGCTGATAGTGCATCAGTGATTGGTCAGGTTTCTTTGGGGCAGTCAGTGAGTGTCTGGTTTGGCGCGGTGATTCGTGGGGATAATTCGCTAATTGAGATTGGTGATTTTAGTAATATTCAAGAAAATTGTGTATTGCATACGGATGCGGGTATTAACCTGAAAATTGGGCAATATGTGACGGTGGGTCATCAGGTGACGCTGCATGGTTGTCAGATTGGTGATAACAGTTTGATTGGCATCAATTCGGTGATTTTGAATAATGCAGTGATTGGTAAGAATTGCATCATTGGCGCGAATGCGTTGATTCCTGAACGGATGGTGATTCCTGATAATTCGATTGTAATGGGGTCGCCCGGCAAAGTGGTGAAACCTGCGAGTGAGATGGTTGAGCAAATGATTCGAATGAGTGCGTTGCATTATGCGGAGCATTGTCAGCGGTTTAAGAAAGGATTACGTCCGCATAGTTTTTAATTTTTAAAAATATTCACAGTTGGCTAAGCTTGTCGAAGTCTTTTTGTATGGTGATAGCCCTTCGACAGGCTCAGGGAACTGCAAAAAAGACAATTCAAATTCAATGCTTTGGCTTTGAAGTCTGCCCCCAGAGCAGGAGGATTTAGAAGGGGTGCTTTTGCATTCTAAAGTCAAAAGCACCCCCATCCCAGCCTTCCCCCTCAGGAGAAGGAGACAAGCATTTAGTACGCGTCTTTGAGAGCCGCCAACTGTTTCTGATCATTAATATTTAAAAATGCTTGTGGATTAGCCCATGGAATATTGAGGGCTTGGCGTGCATCTAGCCAATCATGGACTGCGCGACTGGTTTTGAGTGCATCGACGAGTGCGCTCGTTTCGTCCTTATGTATGAATAAGCACAAATTCTGGCGACGTTCACCATCATGCGCTACAGCGATTTTGGCGGCTTTTGGATTTTGCTGTAAATGTGTGGAAAGTGTCGTCCAAGCGACTTCTGCAAAATCAGTCGGGTAGTAAATCAAGTCACAGGGTGTGATGATGACCCATTCGTGCTGGCATAGTGGGAGTGCTGCTAAAATACCTGACAGCGCACCGCCATAGGTAAATTCACTGGGCAAGTCGTGAATGGTCTGACCGTATTGCGCATAATCCTGCGGATGTCGATTACAGCTAATGATGATTTGTTTGACGGCATTAGGTAAAGCTTCTTTGACCCATTGCACTAAAGGTTTATCTTGATAGAGGACTAAGCCTTTATCTAAACCACCCATGCGTCGTCCTTCTCCGCCCGCAAGAATAATAGCCGATAACGAGGGCATGGCTTGTGGCGCCATTTTATCGGTTGTTTTATGTGAAGAATCGAGCAGTGGAGTCATATTTGGCTTAGAATCCTGTTTTTCGTTTCACAAGCTTGTTAGATGTTGAATATAGTTTAGCAACGACTTGCAATAAGCTAATGATAATCTAATTATTTGGTGATTGAATAGCGATCGCTAAGCCAATCAGCTTTAGGGGTAAACATGCTTCTTGCACTTGAGACCGCGACGGATCAGTGTTCTGTTGTTTTATATGATGCGTCAGGCGTGCAAGCCGAGCGTTTGGATACGCGTGCGCGTGAACAGACTCGGCTGATTTTGCCCATGATCGATGCGGTTTTGGCGGAGCGCAATTTAAGTTTTAAAGATTTATCGGCGATCGCCTTTAGTCGTGGTCCTGGTTCGTTTAGTGGCGTGCGGATTAACGCGGCGGTGACGCAAGCGCTCGCATGGGCACATGATTTACCTGTGATTGCAGTCTCGACTTTGCAGGCTTTAGCCCAACATGCTTATGCGCAAAAGGGTTTGACTTGCGTGTGTGCTGTGATTGATGCGCGCATGAATGAAGTGTATGCGGCAACGTTTCAGCTTGACCAGTGCGGTGTGATGCAAATGATTGGCGAGGAGCAGTTAGCAGCGTATAGCGCTGTGAGTATTGCGGAAGGTGTTTTGGCTTTAGTCGGCAGTGGCAGTCCGTTAGTTGATGTGAGTGTTGCTAGTGATATACCGCGCATTGTTGAGCTGAGTGCGACTGCGCATGATATTGGTTTCTTAGGCTGGCAGGCATTACAGCATGGCCAAACTGTTAGTGCGGCAGAGGCATTACCTGTGTATTTGCGTGATGATGCGTGGAAGAAATTAGATCAACAGCGCAAGATTTCATATTAGTTTTTTAAGTAAAAGTTTTTAGATTTCTAAACTGAGCAATATGCTCGTGATATTAACTGTTCTTTAAGAGAGACCCATGGATATTGTATTGTTATGTCATGCCGTCATTATGGGCATCGTGGAAGGGATCACAGAGTTCCTGCCGATTTCTAGTACGGGACACTTAATTGTCACCGCGGAGTTATTGAATTTTTGGACCAAAGAAAAGCGCGATGTGTTTGAAATTGCGATTCAGTTGGGTGCAATTTTGTCAGTCTGTTATGAATATCGCGTAAAGCTCATCTCGGTTATTCAAGGCTTACTCAAGCGTGATTCAATAGCTTTGCGTTTTACGATGAATGTCATGATTGCGTTTTTACCTGCCGCGATCATTGGTTTTCTCACCATTCATGCCATTAAAGCGCATTTCTTCAATGCGGTGTCGGTTGCGATTGCGTTAGTTGTGGGTGGTTTTATCATCTTGTGGGCAGAGAAACGTGAACATACGATTCGTATCAATGATATTGATGATATGAAGCCTCTAGATGCGCTCAAAATCGGTTTCGCGCAATGTGCTGCATTGATTCCAGGAACGTCACGTTCAGGCGCGACGATTATTGGCGGTTTGTTGTTTGGTGTGTCGCGTAAAGTGGCGGCTGAGTTTTCGTTCTTTTTGGCGATTCCGACGATGTTTGCGGCTACTTTTTACGATGTTTATAAAAATCGTGATGCGTTTATAGCTGCTGATTTTCCGATTTTTGCAGTTGGTTTTGTGGTGTCGTTTATCACTGCGCTGCTCGTCATTCGCGCGCTGATGCGTTACATCGTGAAGCATGATTTCACGGTATTTGCATACTATCGCATTATTTTTGGGGCGTTGATTTTATTGTCATCATATATGGGTTGGGTGAATTGGAGCGCATAGGTCAACGCGTGATGAGATCATTGTGCCGAGTGTTTGTGTGCATTTAATTCATTTGCCTCAAACCGCGCAACAAGCCCATGCCGTGCAGCAGTGGTTTGCCGAGAATACGGACGACTATGCGTTAGTGCTGGAGGAGCAAGCGGAAACGCCGACAGCACGTGAGCTTCGCAAGCGACCTGAACTCGGTTTGATTTATGATGAACAGGGTTTGTGGCTTGCGGCAAATGGGATGAAAATGCAACCCGATTGGGTCGGGCAGTTGCATCGTCTTTATCGTGCAGGAATTCGCAACGAGTTGCTGGCGCGCGCGTGCTTGATCTCATCAACGGCGAATATCATTGATGCAACCGCAGGGCTTGGGCATGATTCTTTACTGCTGGCTTGGCTGGGTGCATCCGTGACGATGGTTGAGCGGCATCCGATTCTGGCGGCATTGCTCATGAATGCAAAGGTGCAAGCTGAGCGGTTTAACGATGAACGCTTGCATCAAGCCGTGAGCCGAATGACGGTAGTTTTTGCTAAATCCGAGGTGTATTTGGTTGATCATGCCATCCATAGTGCGGTGGATGTGGTGTATCTTGATCCAATGTTTCCTAAAGCCGCAACCGACAAGAAACAACCTCTTGTTAAAAAAGAAATGCAAATCTTACAGTACCTTTTATCAATTCCACGTCATAGCGATGTCGATATTGATTGGGGCGATGCGTTGTTGCCGTTGGCGATAGATGTCGCTAAACGTGTGGTAGTGAAACGTCCTCGATTAGCTGAACCGCTTGCAGGTATTGAACCTGCCCATCGTTGGTTAGGTGATGCTTGTCGGTTTGACGGCTATTTTCAGCATCATCTTTCCAATGATCTCACATCAGTCATTGATCATGAATAACACGCCCGATGTTGCCGTTTGGCAAGCCTTTGATCACGCCTCTGAAAGCTATGATCGGGTGACTTTATTGCAGCGCGAATCCGCTAATTTCCTCTTTGATTTAATGCAGGCGAGTGGTGAGTTCTTGTCTGCGCATTCGCAGCACTGGATCGATGTGGGTTGCGGCACTGGATCGATTGCTAAGAAGATAGCCGCACAACAGCAACAGGTATCTGCACTTGATCAGTCGCCTGCGATGTTGGCGCATGTCATGGGTCTGGAAGGCATTACCCCTGTGCAAGGCGATATTCGCAATTTGCCATTTGCGGATCAATCAATTGATCGGATGGCGAGTCATTTTGCGCTGCATTGGCTGGGTCCAACGATTTTGTCTGAGTTGTGCCGTGTGGTGAAGTCGGGTGGTGTGTTGTGGTTGGCAGTGCCTGTGCAAGGTTCATTTGCCAGTGTGCATACACGTTATCCTGATTTACCTCTGTTTGATTTTCTGCCTGCAGGGGCATGGACAAGTGCGGCTGCATCGCAATCGGTGGTAGTGGTTTCGGTGACTGAAAAATGCTGGAGTCAGCCGTTTAATCATCTGCAAGATTTACTGCACACGTTGAAACTGATGGGCGGGAATCGTTTAGGACGTGCGCAAACACCTGTGTCCATGTCGCAGTTTCGGTCTTGGCTACGCGATGTCGAGCCGATTTCCCTAGAATATCAAGTGTTGTACATGCAATTGTGTGTGCTGTAGATTTTCAAAAAATGATTTAATTCATCAGTGAGTAAATCCGTGACTGATACTATTCTTGTTCCGCAAACGCCAAAACAGCGTCAAGTTTTTTTCGTCGCAGGCACAGATACTGATGTCGGTAAGACAGTGGTGTCATGTACGTTATTGGCGCGGGCAAAGTTGTTAGGCTTGAGTGCTTTTGGTGTGAAGCCGATCACGGCAGGTTGCCATACTGAAATAGTAAACGGTAAAGAGGTTTTGGTTAGCTGCGATGCCGCCAGAATGAGTGAACAAGCGAGCGTAGTGATTGACCCAATGCTCATTGCGCCGATTTGTTTGCCATCACCGATTTCACCCCATCTTGCCGCAGCGGAAGTCGGTGTGAGCTTACGCGCGGAACGAGTAGTTGGGCAGGTTCGTGCAGCGTTGTCGACGCGTGCGGATTTAGTCATTGTCGAAGGGGCTGGTGGTTGGCGTGTGCCGATCAATGCCCGTGAAACAGTGGCAGATATTGCACGGTTATTGCAAAAACCAGTGATCTTGGTGGTTCGGATTCGTTTGGGTTGTTTGAATCATGCGTTATTGACAGCAGAAGCAATTCGCCGTGATGGATTGCAGCTCGCAGGTTGGGTGGCGACAGTGTTGGATGATGATCAAACCGCAGAGATGATTGATGCGCAATGTACCTCATTGGCAGAACGGTTGCAGGCACCTTGCTTGGGCGTTTTACCCTTTCAGAAAACATTGGATGTGAGTGCACTGGCAACCTTGATTCGCTTGCCTGATGAGATGAATATTGCCTCTTGAGATCTGCTAATTTGAAATTGATTAATTGGATATATCTTAATCATATTTACAAATTATTTGTATCAATTGATGTCGATTTCAGTCTTAATTTACATGTCTAATTTTTGCCTGAATTCAGGTAATTTAGCGTTCATTTGCAAGACTATTTCATGTTGAGACTTTGGGTTTTTTACGACCCTTGGTATTGGGATAATGTGCGTTTTTAAGTCAATCTGATTTTTTAAATCATACGTTTTTTAAATCATAAGTAAAAAGAGTACTAAGCTGAAATCCCATGATTGAGCTGCCCCCGTCTCAAAGTTTTTTTTCGGATCTATTTGCCAACCAAAGAGCAGCATTGTGGATGTTGCTGGGTTCGCGTCGAGCTTTTCGTTCAGTCACCCCCAGTGCTTCACAACTGGTGTTCCTCGCCGTCTTGGCCGTGCTGGCAAATACTTTATTCAGTTGGCTCACCGCGAACGGTGAAGGGCATTTTAATAGCCAAGGTTTGGCGAGTTATTTGCTCTGGCCGTTTATTGCCCTAATCGCTGGGATCTTTGTTGCGCAGCGCAATGGCCTTGGGCGACTGATGCTTGTTCCTGTGGTTCTGTGGTTGGCAGCGGATATTTACATCGCGCTGTTTCAAAGTCTGTTGCAATACCTTGGCTTGATTGACCATTTACCTGATTTTATTCTGCCGTGGATGAACTCGCTATTTTTGGTGTTGTTTATTTGGCAAACCGTGTCGTTGGTGCTGATTTTTGCTAAGCAATTGCGTTGGCCGTGGTGGGAACAGATTCTGATTTTGGTCGGTACGATTGTGACTTTGGCGATTTGGCAACAAGCCGTCAGTAGTCAACCGATCTGGAAAGTAGAGGCGAAAGTCGAACCTGTCATGTTGTCGGAAGAGGCGCTGTACGCTCAACCGCGCTTGCTCGACGATATGCTTAGTCAGTTGCAAAAAGGCGTGTTTGGCGAAACTCATTGGTATTTTATGGGTGTAGCGGGCGCAGGTTATCAGGATGTGTTTAAAACCGAAGTCGAGAGTACTCAGCGTCAGTTTGATACGCGTTTCGGCACGCTCGGACGTTCATTGGCGTTAATCAATAATGCCAATACTCAAGCGACATTACCGATTGCCAGTCGAACCAGTATTGCCCGTGCGTTGGCGCGTGTCGGTCAACAAATGGGTTCGGACGATGTGCTATTTTTGTTTATGACCTCACATGGCAATCAAAATGTTTTTGAATTGGCGAACGATCCGATTGGCTTAAATTCACTGAATCCGCAGTGGCTACGAGAAACCTTAGATCGCTCGAATATTCGTTGGCGCGTGTTGGTGATTTCAGCGTGTTATTCAGGCAGTTTTATACCTGCATTGCAGTCGCCGAATACCATTATTATTACCGCCTCTGCGGCAGATAAGCCATCGTTCGGCTGTTCAACCGAAGCAGATTACACCTATTTTGGACGTGCTTTCTTTGCCGAAGCCATGCGTGATCAAAGCTCACTCGCTGCGGCGTTTGATGTGGCGAAGAAATCCATTCGCAAACGTGAGAAAGAGGCTGGCTATCCGCCGTCTAATCCACAAATGCAAGTGGGAGCGAATATCGCGACGATTTTGCCACAGATCGAAAGTCGATTATTCCCTACGGTAACGGAGATGACTTCACAGCCTGAGATGGCACAGCCAACTTCAGTGATTCCGTCTTTGCATCTGCCTGCGATGAAGATTCCATCGCAACATAAAATTGCTGCAGTAGACAGTCCGAAATAGTTAGAACATACATATTAAATTTGCGGTTCTGATCGTATTTGAAATGCTATTCATCAGATTATTCACAGGATAAGGAGTTCCCTCATGAAAACACGTGCCGCGATTGCATGGGCTGCAGGACAACCACTGACGATTCACGAAGTTGATCTTGCGCCGCCGCGTGCGGGTGAGGTGTTGGTGGAAATCAAAGCCACTGGGATTTGCCATACCGATTATTACACTTTGTCGGGTGCTGATCCTGAGGGGCGTTTTCCTGCGATTCTTGGTCATGAAGGCGCGGGTGTTGTGTTGGAAGTGGGTGCAGGTGTGACGTCTCTTAAGCCTGGCGATCATGTGATTCCGCTCTATACGCCAGAATGCCGTCAGTGCAAATTCTGCCTGTCGCAAAAAACTAATCTGTGCCAAGCGATTCGATCAACCCAAGGTCAAGGTTTGATGCCTGATGGCACGTCACGGTTTTCACTGGATGGTCAGCCAATTTTGCATTACATGGGCACATCGACTTTCGCGAATCATATCGTTGTCCCAGAAATTGCACTGGCAAAAATACGTTCGGATGCACCGTTTGATAAGGTGTGTTATATCGGTTGTGGCGTGACGACTGGCGTGGGCGCGGTGTTGTTTACGGCGAAAGTTGAAGCGGGTGCGAATGTGGTGGTGTTCGGTTTGGGCGGCATTGGTCTGAATGTGATTCAAGGCGCGAAGATGGTTGGCGCTGGCAAGATCATTGGTGTTGATACCAATCCAGCACGTGAGGCCATGGCGCGTAAATTTGGCATGACTGATTTTATTAATCCAAAAGATGTGCCGAATGTAGTGGATCGTATTATTGAATTGACCGATGGTGGTTCTGATTATTCGTTTGAATGTATTGGTAATACCACGACCATGCGCCAGTCGCTGGAGTCATCACATAAAGGGTGGGGGCGCAGCATTATCATTGGCGTGGCGGAAGCTGGTGCTGAGATCAGTACGCGCCCATTCCAATTGGTTACGGGTCGTAAGTGGGAAGGTTCGGCTTTTGGTGGCGCACGTGGGCGTACTGATGTACCGAAGATTGTCGATTGGTATATGGATGGTAAGCTGAATATTGATGATTTGATTACCCATCATTTGCGTTTAGATCAGATCAATGAAGGCTTTGATTTGATGAAACGTGGGGAGTCGATTCGCTCGGTGATTGTGTATTAATGAAGTCGTGAAAATTTGTTGGGTGACGATTATCGTAACCCAACAAATGCTACTTTCTTGCTATTTAATTCGATGATTCAGCTGATGGCGTAACAATCACTGTTGTGCTTTCGCCAGTTGCCCCAGTCGCTCCTGTGGCGCCTGCAGGCCCTGCGGCGGCAGTGGTAGACGGTACGTAGACCACAGCGGGTTGTCTGTCACAAGCGGTTAAGCCGAGTGCAGTAAACAGTGTGGACATGATTATTAGGTGTTTCATAGGGAATCCCTTGAACGTAAAATAAGGGTCAAATGCTTTCCACGCGACCCTAGATAGACCAAATGCATTGGCGAATAATGAGAATAGGCGCGTACTGGGCATAGTTCTGTGCGTTAGCGTACTTAGCACAAATTGTCACGTGTAGTGATGGGGGTGTGGGTTGGTGTGTTTAGGTGGATATTGATGAGTGATTAGGTGCAACCAGTTTTGGCTTATTGCAGATTACGCTGACTAACGCCAAAATTAGATTTCGGATGATTCTTTAAAAGAACGCCGCTAGTCATTCTTGCTACTTCAGCAATAACAGCATTTTTGGTATCGTTCGAAGCGGTAGACCCAGTATAAAATACTGTCATAATGAATGGAGGTAACCCTCTTGGAAATACAATTGCTACGTCATTACTTGCGCCATTTTCCCCACTTCCAGTCTTATCGCCGATAATCCAAAGTTTGTCGAAGCCTGCTCTCAGTTTACTGTCACCTGTCGTATTTCCAAACATCCATAGCTTAAGTTGCTCTTTGGACGCGGGGGAAAGATAGTCACCTATTAAAACCTTTTGCAGTGTTTTAGTCATCGCATCTGGGGTGCTGGTATCTCGTAAGTCGTTCGAAATATTCGTATTCAATGATGGTTCATTTCGGTCAAGTCGAGTTGTGTTGTCGCCGATTGAACGAAGGTATTTAGTGAGTGTTTTGGGGCCGTCGATTGCATTAAGGAGTAAGTTTGCCGCAGTATTGTCGCTGTATTGAAGTGATGCTGCGGTCAATTCGGAAACCGTCATATGTCCTGTATTTAAATGGTTTTTTGTAATGGGGGCATATTCAAGAATATCGGTTGAGTTGTACGATATTGATCTGTCCAGAGACTCTAAGTTTGAATCGACGCGAGACAGAATAACAGCTCCTAGCAATGCTTTAAACGTACTGCACATCGCAAACCGCTCATTTGCTCGATATGAAAGAAGTGTCGCGCCATTCGCTGAAACAACTGAAACACCAATACGCCCACTATTTTTGCTCTCAAGCGCAGCAATCTTCAACGTGAATTCCTGAGTTGAAATTGCGGCTTCTGAAGCTGTTGTCAACCATGCAAAGAGGAACATCAGTAAACTTAAGGAATAGCGCATGAATTCAACTCTTGAGGAAAATAGTTCTGGTAAGGTGTAATAAGCAAAATTCATTGCACGAAGAGGTTTGATTTACGAATAAATCTAACCCTTCCTCAACTGCTCCGTCTTTGCATACAAAATCGCGGCAATCACTTCGTCGTCATTTGGACGAAATGCTCTAAATATCACTTTTCGAGAAAGAACGATTCCCTTGGCATCGATCACAACAATTGTGCGTGTGAGCTTGGCAGGCATCCACCAATGACGACTGAATATTTTAGTGACATCATTACCCAAGTCAGCGAGTAGTGGAATGGGAAGGTTATGATGCTTGGCAAATTGGGTATGTGATTCCATGGTGCCATCCGAAATGCCAATCACTTTTGCGCCAGTTTCCATATATTCTGCCCAATGGTCACGGACAGAACACATCTGTTTGGTGCAAACGAGAGTTTCATCTTGCGGATAAAAAAGCAGAGCGACGACTTGCCCGCGTTTATCTGATAGTCGCCAAGGCTCGCCTTCGGTATCGTTCAAAATAAAATCAGGTGCTTCCTTTCCGACTTTTGCTATTCGGGATTGATCGATGACCATCTGATTCATATTCGTACCCTCTAAAAGATTCCTTTCATTCAGATTGGACGTAAAACTTGCTTTATCTCAATACCCAACTATCATTGGGAAAATCAAGCGTTAAATCGCTTCAATCCTATTAGATCCCTTCTGAGAATAAGATGCAAATACTGAATTCATCGCGCTGCAGTAATGGCGAACAACGTTTTTATCAGCATGATTCTACGGTGATTGGTTTGCCCATGAAGTTTGGCGTCTATTTGCCACCGCAAGCGTTGGCTGGCGAGCAGTGTCCTGCACTGTTTTATTTGGCAGGTTTAACCTGTACCGAAGAAACGTTTCCGATCAAGGCACATGCGCAAGCCATCGCTGCGGAACTGGGTGTGATCCTGATTTCGCCTGATACTAGTCCGCGTGGTGATGCGGCGGCGAAGGCGGATTATTGGGATTTGGGGCAGGGTGCTGGATTTTATTTGGATGCGACACAAGCACCGTGGGCACCGCATTTTCAGATGGAGTCATATTTGATTGATGAGCTTTATACACTGATTAAGAATACTTTCAATATTTCGCGCATCAGCATCATGGGACATTCCATGGGTGGCCATGGTGCGTTGACTTTAGCTTTGCGTCATCCTGATTTGTTTGCATCGGTATCTGCGATTGCGCCGATTGCCGCGCCTATGGATTGCCCTTGGGGTGTGAAAGCTTTTAGCAATTATTTAGGCAATGATCAGACTCTCTGGGCTGAACATGATGCAAGTCGTTTGATCGAAGCGAAAGGTAAACTCTTTGATAACATTTTTGTTGATCAAGGCTTAGAAGATCAATTCTTGGATCAATTGCATCCAGATCGTTTGGAGGTGGCTTGTGTTCGTGTGGGCCAGCCACTGACTTTACGTCGCCATGCGGGCTATGATCATGGCTATTATTTTATCCAAAGTGTGATTACAGATCATCTGCGTTTTCATCTGCAGGCATTACGCTAAGCATGGTGAGCTTAAGATGAGGGAAGTGTTGGCTTGAGTACATTAGTTTGTTGATATTATTTGAGATCATCAAATAAATCATGAGCCTCCCTATACAAGTTCTGTTCGCTGCATAGGGAGGCTAGTTTTAGATTAAATCAAAACGATCTGCATTCATGACTTTTGTCCATGCTGCAATAAAGTCGCGGACAAACTTTTCGTGACTGTCGTCTTGAGCATAGACTTCTGCGTAAGCTCGAAGAATAGAGTTAGATCCAAACACGAGATCTACACGTGTGGCGGTCCATCGTACTTTGCCTGTTTTGCGTTCACAAACCTCAAACAGGTTGTTTTCACAAGGTTTCCATGTGTAGCGCATATCCGTTAAATTTACAAAAAAATCATTGGTTAATGTGCCCACACGATCGGTGAATACACCGTGTTTGGTTTCACCGTAGTTTGTGCCGAGTACCCGCATTCCGCCAACTAACACGGTCATTTCATGTGCGGTTAATCCCATCAGTTGTGTACGGTCAAGCATTAGTTCTTCTGCTTTGACGGCGTAGTCATTTTTGAGCCAGTTGCGATATCCATCATGGATGGGTTCGAGGACATCAAAAGACGCTGCATCCGTCATCTCATCTGTTGCATCACCTCGACCTGACGAGAAAGGAATAGTGAAATCAAACCCTGCCGCTTTAGCGGCTTGCTCAACGCCTAAATTTCCAGCTAAAACAATGATATCCGCGACACTGACACCCGTTTCTTCAGAAATTTTCTCAAAAATATTCAGTACTTTCGTTAGGCGGACAGGTTCATTTCCTTCCCAGAGTGTTTGTGGAGCGAGGCGAATACGAGCGCCATTTGCACCGCCGCGCATATCCGATCCACGATATGTTCGGGCACTATCCCAAGCGGTGCAAATCATCTCGCTGCGTGTTAAGCCGCTTGCTGCAATCTTCAATTTTACTGATTGAATGTCATAATCGGTCTTGCCCGCAGGGATAGTGTCTTGCCAAATGAGATTTTCAGTAGGCACTTCAGGGCCTATATAACGTGCTTTTGGGCCCATGTCGCGGTGTGTCAATTTAAACCAAGCACGTGCAAAGACTTCAGAAAAATAAGTATGGTCTTGGTGAAAGCGTTCAGATATTTTGCGATAAATCGGATCTTTAATCATCGCCATATCCGCATCAGTCATGATTGGGTTATGGCGAATGGTTGGATCTTCAACATCGACTGGCTTGTCTTCTTCCTTGATGTTGACAGGTTCCCATTGCAGGGCACCCGCAGGACTTCTTTTGAGCTCCCAATCATAGGTAAATAACAAGTAAAAGTAGCCATTATCCCACTGAGTCGGATGTGTAGTCCAAGCTCCTTCAAGGCCACTACTGACGGTATCACGACCAATGCCACGCGTGGTTTTGTTGACCCAGCCTAATCCTTGGTCATCGACTTCAGCTGCTTCTGGATTCGGTCCTAGCAATTCGGGCTTACCGTTGCCGTGACATTTACCGACAGTATGACCTCCTGCAGTCAGGGCAACCGTTTCTTCATCATCCATCGCCATACGTGCGAAAGTTGTTCTGATATCTTGCGCCGTGCGTAAAGGATCGGGTACTCCATTTACGCCTTCTGGATTCACATAGATCAGTCCCATTTGAACGGCAGCCAGCGGATTTTCTAATGTTTCTCGATTTTCACTTTCATGGCGTTTAGATGCCAACCATTCTTTCTCCGCGCCCCAGTAAGTATCTTTTTCTGGATGCCAAATGTCTTTACGCCCAAATGCGAAACCGAAAGTCTGGAGTCCCATGGATTCATAAGCGACATTACCCGCCAAAACAATTAAGTCTGCCCAGCTCAGTTGATTGCCGTATTTTTTCTTGATTGGCCACAATAGTCGACGTGCTTTATCCAAATTGACATTGTCTGGCCAAGAGTTCAAAGGTGCAAAACGTTGGTTACCCGTTCCAGCACCACCGCGTCCATCGGCCATTCGATATGAACCCGCAGCATGCCAAGCCATACGAATCATCAGACCGCCATAATGCCCCCAATCCGAAGGCCACCATTCTTGGCTATTCGTCATGAAGTGGTTCAAATCATTTTTGAGTGCTGCGACGTCTAGTTTCTTAAGTTCTTCGTGATAGTTATAGTTTTGATCCATCGGGGTGGTTTTGTGGTCATGTTGATGGAGGATGTCGAGATTAAGTGCTTCTGGCCACCAATCCATGTTTGACCCGCGGGTAGCCGTATTTACTCCATGCATCACTGGGCATTTTCCGGATGTATTATTCACAGCTTTTCTCCTTTTACTTATTATGAGTTTTTACTTTAAGCTTGAATTTATCATAAGTGAAATCAATAAATCCGATACTTTTAAATGAAATAAACGATGTAGTCTATTTGTGAGGGTGCCAATGGTCCTCATTTTCATTGTGACGTGTTCGTGCTTTGTTTTATTCAATAGACCTAAAGAATGAAATATAAGATCATGGATATTGTTTTATTCAAAGTGTGATTGCCGATCATGTGCGTTATCATATGCAGGCGTTGCGCTAAGTCTTTTTAAATTAGCTGAATTTGCCACTTATTTTCCCGAGCTTGTTATGACCCAACCGTATTGGATTGCCCCGTCGATTTTATCTGCTGACTTTGCCCGTTTGGGTCAAGATGTTGAAAAAGTACTGAATGCTGGCGCGGATGTGGTGCATTTTGACGTGATGGATAATCACTATGTACCCAATCTCACCTTCGGTTCGATGATTTGTACTGCGCTGCGTGACTATGGCATTACTGCGCCGATAGATGTACATCTGATGGTTGAACCCGTCGATCGTATGATTGAGTATTTTCTGGAAGCAGGCGCGAGCATCATTACCTTTCATCCAGAAGCGACGCCGCATATTGATCGCTCATTACAGTTGATTAAAGCGGGCGGTGCGAAAGCGGGTTTGGTATTTAATCCTGCAACGCCGTTGCATTATCTTGATTATGTGATGGATAAAGTCGATCAAGTACTGCTGATGAGCGTGAACCCTGGTTTTGGTGGTCAAAGTTTTATTCCGAGTACGCTGGATAAATTGCGTGTGGCAAAGCAGATGATTGAAAAAAGTGGTCGTGACATTCGTTTGGAAGTCGATGGCGGCGTCAATGTGAAAAACATTCGTGCGATTGCTGAGGCAGGTGCGGATATGTTTGTTGCAGGCTCGGCGATTTTTAGTCAGCCTGATTATAAGACGGTGATTGATGCGATGCGTGCGGAGTTGGCGCTGGTTCAGAGATAAACCCTGCATTTAGCTCACTGAGCTTGTCGAAGTGCTTACGCGTATCTAGCGCATTTCGACAGGCTCAATGCGCTATTTTATTAAAGTCATAATTCTAAAAACGCTTCATTAGCTAATCCACGCTGCACAACATTTCTTGAATTTAGCGCCATTGCCACAAGGGCATGGATCATTGCGTCCGAGATTCAGCGGAACAGTAGGATCGAGAAAATACCAATGATCTTGGATCTTTACGAAACCTGATTTTTCTAAATGCTGATGTTCACCTTGTGCATCTTTCCATTTCGCGATGAATGTCACGGTCGCGTGAATCTTATCCGCAAGTTCCTCAAAGTTCTGTACCTCTAATCCGAGCCAAGTGCTTTGTGTTGACCAAGCACGAATGCCATCAGCATCCAGTATTTTTTGCTGGGCAGGCAAAGTCGTGGCAACCAGATAATCTATCAAGCCCAACGCATATGCGCTATAACGCGAACGCATGAGCTTCTCAGCCGTTGGTGCGGGTTCGCCTGCGTGGTATTTACCGCAACAGTGGGCGAGGAGGTTTTGCGGAGTACACGGGCAAATTTGCATAGGATAATTTAAGTATTAATCAAGTTAATAAGGACAGGAATCATCGAGCTCACGAGTAATAACGCCATGACGATATTAAAAATATGCTGATGCTTTGGGTTTTGCAAAAAATGTTTTAACTTTGCGCCAAAGATCAGCCACGTCGCCGCACTGGGAACGGCTGTGATGAAGAATATTAAAGCAATGATGCTGATTTGTTGGTAAATATTAGTACTGATTGTGGTGTAAGTTGCAATGGCTCCTGTCGCCATAATCCATGCTTTGGGGTTGATCCATTGAAAAAGTGCGGCTTGCCAAAAGCTCAGCGGATTGGATTTGGTGGTATGAATGTCATGCGTTTTTGTCGTCGCAATGATCCATGCGAGATAGAGTAAATAGAGAATGCCGAGAATTTGTATAATGGTATGCGTGATCGGAAAGCGTTCAAAGACGCTGCCGAGTCCAACCCCGATCAGCAACACCATCACTGGAAATCCAAAGCAAATCCCAAATAAGTGCGGCAGGCTTTTCTTCACGCCATAATTTAAGCCCGAACTCATCAGCATGACATTATTCGGGCCAGGCGTAATCGCCGCCGAAAAGGCAAATAGAATGAGGGCGAGATAAATCTCTTGATTGGAGAGTTGCATGACTGCTTTATTTTGACGTTCAATAAAAATCTAGTATGCCTATTCTCTTCTAACAAAAATAGTAATGAGGCATACAGTCGAATGATTTGACACATTAGATCTCTTTAAAACATTCATGATTGGAACTGAACCAGACATCACGTTGAGACGATTTGTACAATATTTCTTCAAACACGAATTGAATGCGAATATATATTCGTATAGTCTGATAAAAATGTAACCAAACTATGATTTAAGAGAGGGACAAGATGTCAGAAGTTCTTGCAACTTTACCTACCCAATTACAGGATCAAACGTATAGTTCGAGTGCAGACTTTTTTGTTCCTAGTCGCGCTAAATCCTTTGATCAGTCGCAAAAAACACCTTGGCGGTATCGTTTGCTGACACCGCTTGTGGGTCGTAATCCAGCACCAAGTCCGCAGGAATATCGTGAATTGATCCAAGCACTGTCGCAAGGCGACACCTTAATGGATGAGTATGTGAACTGGATGTTCGCCAATAGTCCGCGTACTGGTAAAGAAAAATTTGATCAAGCACTTCATCATGGCATTGATAGTGTTAAAGATTGTCCAGAGCAACTGCGTAAATTATTCAGTCATTTAGATTCAACCCCAGAGTGGGTGGATCGTCAACGCATTGAAGATGGCGCGAAGTTTATGCGCACGAGTGGGGCGAATGGGGTGTATGTGCTGCGCGACTTGGCGCTGATGGGTGGCTATTTGCTATCTGGCTTTAACCAAGCGCTGATTATGACTGGTGCACTCAATAAAGATGCTGCGAAGCGTTTTGCTGAAACCTCAAAATGGTGGATGGATTGTACGGAGAAAGGTGGTTTAGAACGTTTCGGGGGGGGCTGGAAATCGACCATTCATGTGCGTTTTATTCATGCTTTAGTGCGTCGTAATCTGGCTTCAAATCCGAAGTGGAAAGCCGAAGAGTGGGGTCTGCCACTGTGTCAGATTGACATGGCTGCGACAATTTATGCATTCGGAATTGTATTCTTATCAGGCTTACGCGCACTCGGTGTAGTGTCGAGCGTTCATGAGTCGCAAAGCGTGATGCATCTGTGGAAGTACACGGGCTGGTTGATGGGTGTTGATGAGCGTTGGTTGTCGGATACTGAACGCAAAGGTGCGTTGATTCTTTATCAGACCTTGATCACGCAATCTCCACCTGATTGGACGAGTCAAGCCTTGGGTAAATCGCTATCACTTGAGCCACTCAGTCGTCACTATAAGCATTTTTCTGGGCTACGTCGTCGCTTTGATTATCAAAAACATATCAGTGTCACCAGTTTGTTTTTGACACCTACCAAAATGGCACAGTTGGGTCTGTCTAAGCATGTGCTGCCATGGTTCCCAATGATGATTGCACCGTTGAATGCTGTGGGCGCAAACATTCCTCGTTTTTTGCCGAAGTTGCGTGATGGGTTGGAAAAACGTGGACGACAAGAGCAGAAGGCCATTATGGCGACTTTCGGTGAACATGGCTTGAAAGTGATTCAGCCCGATAAAGATCATCCAGCGCACGTTGCGTGATGTGCAGTTGATTGCTGAATTTTGAAATATTAGAACCCACGTTGATCGTGGGTTTTTTTATGGGCTCAGATTTTGATTCGCTGTGTCAGTTTACACCGTGTCTTGCATTTCACCTGCGATGTAGCGTACCGCCATATTGCCGAGTCCATCGATGAGTTGCTCTAAGCTGATTGTGGGGCTGAAGTCACTGAGATACCTGACAATGATCAAAATACTGCCATTAAGAATGAGATAATTAAAGGTTGGAATACTTTTAATTCGCATTAGTTCAGGATGATGCATTACGTATTGCATGATGATCTCTTGTAGTTTTTTTTCGATCTCGTGCGCATGTTGCGACAGACTTGCATCAAAGGTATGTAAGCTTTGCCGCGAATATTTGAGATAACGCCCGTTATCTTTAAGCAGCATTTCAGTGAATCGATGCAGTAAAAAAGTCGCCCCAGCTCTGATATCCATCTGAATAAACTCAGGCAAGACATCGTCCAGTAAGGACAGAATGTCGTCGACAAAATGGCGTTCCATTGCCAGATACACCGCTTCCTTGTTGGCGAAGTACTGGTACAAGGTTCCAGGGCTAATACCTGCAATATCAGCAATATGGATCGTCGTGGTATTGGCTATTCCATTTTCAGCTAATGAAATAAACCCTGCATCAATGATGGCGTCGACCGATACTTTTGCGCGTTTCTGCGATGGTTTTCTGCGGATCATAATCTGAATTGAATCTGAATAATTATTCAGATTATACTTTCATAATGTTGTGTGAGCGTCAAGTGGATAGTTTCAGGTCATCCATGATTTTCGCAGAGTATGTATAACAATATATCAAGGATAATGATTATGACATCCCTTCCAGACCTTTCTGCAAATCGTTTTCCAGTGCGGCGTATGGATTTTGATTTCGGCAACATTCAAAAATATTGGCTCAAGAATGATGTGGGTCTGACTCATTTCATGACGGCACTTTCTGCATTTTTTCCTGTGGGCGAACGTTTCTTTGTCGATAGTGTTCGCGCATTACGTAAACATCCCAATATTGCGGATAATGTTGATCTGCAGGCGCAGATTAGTGCGTTTATTGGTCAAGAGGCCATGCACTCGAAAGAACATCACGCGATGAATATGAAGTTCGGTGAGTTTGGCTTTGAAGAAATTGAGTGGATGGAACAGGTAACAGCAACCATATTGAAAGCTCGATTTATATTCAAACCTCTTGCTTCCATAGAGCAGATCAATCTCGCGGCGACCTGTGCGTTAGAGCATTTTACGGCCCTACTGGCTGAACGAATTCTCAATAATCCGCAGTTCTTAAGTGAGCTAGAGAGTGATCCACTTATGTTTAAGATGTGGGCGTGGCATTGTGTTGAAGAAACAGAGCACAAAGCAGTAGCGTATGATGTTTATCAGCAAGTCTACGGCACAGACAAAGGCCTCGCTTATGTATGGCGCGTTGTTGGCATCATCATGGCGACCTTATTGATTTTGTCGTCACAGACTTACTTTACTGCACGCTTGTTACGCAAAGATGGTAAGTTGTCTCCGAAATACTGGTTGCACACTGCGAATACTTTTTATGGCCCTCGAGGCCTTTTTACCAAATCGATTCCTCACTTTTTAGATTATTTCCGTCCAAGCTTTCATCCGAATGATCATGACACTGTTCAGATGTTAAAAAAATGGAAAGCCAAGTTATCATTTTCTGATTATTAATCAGCGTGTTCAAGACCTCGTAAAGGGGTTCTTCGATTGGCAGAAAAGGACAAGAAAATTGTCCTTTTTTGTTGGCTGTTTTTTGTGGCAATAGCAGCATACTTAGAACTCACTAGGCATGTTGTCATCCAGTTGATGAGAGCCCTTGCCTGATCATTCAGATTAAGGAATGCGTCATGAAATTTACCGCCGAACATGAAGCCCTACGTCGTACCGCACGTCAGTTTGTGGATAAAGAAATTAATCCTTATGTGACTGAGTGGGAAAATGCTGATATTTTCCCTGCGCATGAACTGTTCAAGAAGATGGGTGATCTCGGCTTACTCGGTATTTGTAAACCCGTTGAGAATGGCGGCTTAGGTTTGGACTATTCTTATAATATGGTCGTCGTTGAGGAGTTAGGCCGCATTGCTTGCGGCGGTGTGCCGATGGCGATTGGTGTGCAAACGGATATGGCAACACCTGCACTGGCGCGCTTCGGATCTCAAGAATTACGTGATGAATTTCTCACCCCTGCGATTGCAGGCGAATATGTCGCATCGATTGCAGTGAGTGAAGCGCATGCAGGATCGGATGTCGCAGCGATTAAAACTTACGCCAAGAAAGACGGTGATGATTATGTGATTAATGGCAGCAAGATGTGGATCACCAATTCAACGCAAGCCGATTTTTTCTGTTTGCTTGCCAATACATCGGATGATAAACCACACATTAATAAATCCATGATTATTGTCCCTGCCAAGACACCTGGCGTCACCTTATCGCCTAAGCTCGATAAAATGGGGATGCGGAGTTCTGATACTGCGCAGGTCTTTTTTGACAATGTGCGCGTACCGCAGCGCAATCGGGTCGGTGCAGAAGGCGCGGGCTTTATGATGCAAATGATGCAGTTCCAAGAGGAACGCATGTATGCCGCAGCCAATGCGATTGGCGGTGCTGAAGTGGTGATTAATGCCACCATTGAGTATTGCCGTCAACGGACTGCTTTTGGAAAGCCGTTGTTGGATAATCAGGTCATTCATTTCCGTATGGCGGAATTGATGGCGGATGTGGAGTCGTTACGCGCGCTGACTTATCAAGCGTGTGAGGCGCATATCGGGGGTGAGGACGTCACGCGGTTGGCATCGATGGCGAAGCTAAAAGCAGGGCGATTGCTACGAGAAGTCAGCGATTCGTGCTTGCAGTATTGGGGTGGTATGGGCTTTATGTGGGATAACCCAGTGTCACGCAGTTATCGTGATAGTCGTTTGATTTCAATCGGCGGCGGTGCGGATGAAGTGATGCTGGGCATTATCTGTAAATATATGGATATCTTGCCGAAACGGAAGAAGTAAGGGTAGAGGTTGTAGGCTGGATAAAATTTAAGACGGTTTGGACGAATCATTTATTGGTTTAAATTCGCAACCACAATGCATGCATTTTTTTGCTTGAACAGGTGCATCGCCATAGCAATCAGGGCATTTTATAAATTGTTCTGATTTCTTAATGTTTCTATTTTGATTATCTATCCAAAAGGAAATACGGTAAATACCAAATACTGTAGCTAACATGGTAAAAATTGAATAAATGAAAAGAAAAAAGCCGATAGCATTTGCTAGGCTTATACTGAAATCTAAAAGAGCCAAAGTGCTATTAAATAAAATAAAGTAGTCTTCAATCTTAGAAAGTACAAATCTTAGAGAGTTGTATTTTAAAAAATAGATATATAACAGTGCTACAATTTGAAAAATAACAAAATGTATGAACGATGAGTTAATTTGCATAAAAAAAGAATACTCATTCTTTTCTTTATCAATTTTGGAGCTAAGTAAAATTTTTAACTTTTCGTTACCGACGGATAGCCACATGGCATATCCGGCGAGTGTAAAGCCCAACAAGGATGGCAAAATGGTGAGAGGATCGTTCATCCAATCTTTATTGCTTAGCCAATGACTTGAACAGAGTAAGGTAATAAACAGTGGAATAAGAAAGTAGATAGAAGCCCAAAATGCACGAAAGCCGCCATAGGCTTTCCAGTACATTTTTACAATATTTGTGGGCTTTTGCTCGTTATGCATTAGTTATTTCTGCTCTTAAGCTTATTTACGATTTCAACAGCTTTGACCTTGATGAAATCTAAGGGAGAGGTAAATGCTGGATCATACTTATCACGTTCCACCAAAGGTGTTTGTGCTGTGCTTTTATCTTTATTGGTCAAGCCAGTATTGATGTCTACATCTGTGTATATAACTTTACCATTATGTGCTGCAACTTGAATTTGTTTTTTTGTTTTGTCATTGGGTTGCAGATATTGCCTATCTTGAGCTACAAGTTTTTTTTCAAAAGTTTTTGCATTTTGCGTTTCCATCTCACTCAAAATATCTTGCTCATATATGTCAAAATCATTTGGGTTTGGACGGTGAATGATTAAATCTAGTTTCCTTAAGGTTTTTGATGATAGGATATTATCCACTAATGTAGTGTCAGGTAAAATTGTTACATCAATGGCATTAAATTTTGTAAGAATATCTTCTGATGAAAATAAGAAGTTGAAGAATTTTTCTTGCAGATTAGGGCTAAAGGAACCATCTTTGTCTCGGACTTCAGAAACCAGAATATGTTCTTGAGGGAAAAATACAAAGTAGAAAAACTTCCCATTTGGTCTCAAATCTTTGGGAATATGAATCTCGCTAATCTCATCTTTATCTGCAGATTGACCAGTTTCAACATTAATCCAACTATCAGCATCAATATCATTAAACTTTACAAGTTCACCAATTAGTCCATCAATTGGTTTATTTTCATTCAATGGCCACATACGGCTTATAGTCGCAGATGTACTACCTCCTAAAGGAATACGTCGTCTTTTCTCAAATATTGTTTGGAAAAGATCGACATAGATTTGTTTGGTTGGGTGAGGATGAACTCGGATATTAATTGCAGTATAATCTACACTTGTTTTATGACCCATTTTTAATACCTGTAAATATTTAAAAGTTTGCTAAAAAGATACAATTTTTTTCAGGGGGAAATGTCACAGAAACCATAAACTTATTTTTTCAGGGGGAAATGTCACAGAAACCATAAACTTAGACATAATTATTTTCTTGTAAAATTATAAATATCCATATTTATTTTCCCCTCTCCACTTTTATACCATCCTAACGAATCTATTGACAGTACTTTGCTATAGTTTCGTAGGATGGGTTTCAACCCATCATGCACTAACAGCCAAATTCCCATCCTCCACCAAAGCCCTCACCATCAAATCACGTCGCCAATGCGTCAGTAATCTCGTCTGATCAATCTGCGCAGGATGAAAACCTTCGCGATAAAACGCCAAATATTCAGGTAATAAACTCAGCACCATATGCGTCAATAAGCCCAAATCGCGCACATTCAGCCAAAGTTGCTTGATATTACCGAGACTATGCTTGCGATCTTGCCAGAGTAGGTGACCCGTCATCATTGCGTTGCTGGTCAGGAAGCCGATCGTAATCGTGCGCATACTACGGCGACGTTGCGCCAGATTGGCGAAAATGCTTTGGTACACATCAAACGCCACATGCTTATGTTCAATTTCTTCAACCGCATGCCAAATCCATAAGCTCGCCATATTTTCTGGCAACTGTTGAATCAAACGTGGATGTTTGAGCAGATAACCCGCAATCATTGCGGTGAAGTGTTCTAGTGCCACGGTCGCGGCTAATTGCCGACGCGGGGAGAGTGTACGCAGGCGAATCATTTCTTGCGCAAATAGCGCGTCGAATTTTTTGAGATGGTAAGTGTTGGATTGAATCTGTTCGTTGAATTGGTCATGCGCGCGAGCATGCATCGACTCTTGTCCAATAAACGCAGAGATGTCGGCTTGCAGCTGTGGGTCGCTAATTTGTTCTCGCACATTACGCACCGTTTCGACAAAGAAATGCTCACCTTGCGGAAACGACGCGGATAGTGCCGTGAGCAAATGCGACATCAGAGCCGATTTGGTATATTGTTTGTTTAAATCCAAACTCTTAAATTTTGTTCTGCGGATAGTGATGTTGTCCGATTTTACCCGAGCTTGCGGCGCAATCATGGCAATATCCGTGGATGATGCGGTCATCGTGTTCATCAAAGTATTTCTCACCAAAAAAAAGAACGTTCAAAGCAGTAGAAAAATTCGCAGAACACGACTAGATTGAACTGAGCTATGCTAGCATGGTAAAAATGACAATATAAATTGTCAATATAACCTATTGGAGCCTCTCTGATGCTAAAAACCCAGCGTGTCTATGTTGTTCACGAATTCAATGCACCTGTTGCCAAAGTATTTGCTGCGTTAAGCGAGCATGAAAACTTGAGTCAAATTTTTGCCCCTGCCAAAGTCACTCGCCTGAAAGATGGACAAGGCGCACGTAATGGCGTTGGCTCTGCCCGTAAGCTTTCTATTCCGTTGACACCTTCTTTTGTCGAAACCAATCAGGTTTATCGTGAAAATGAACTGATTGAATATGCCATTACCAGCGGCATTGCCCCGATTAAAGAACATCGCGGTGTGATGAAGTTCATCGATTTGGGTCAGCGCACGCGCTTGGAATACACCATTACGTTTAAAGGTCGCGTGCCGTTCATTGGTCCAATCGTCAAAATTGCGCTGCAAGATGGCGTTGCACGTGGCTTAAAGAAGCTTAAATTTTAATCAGTCTGTGAAATAAAAAGCCACGTCAATGGATGTGGTTTTTTCGCTGGTTTGCCGTGACTCGAGCAGACGCGCTCAACTGAATCCATTTACCCCGCCACATCAAAAGACCGCAGCTCAAGTTCTTGCGTCCACGTTTGCTTTGGCTGACCATAAATTTGCCAACACGTTGCTGCGACAGATTCCGCAAATTGTTCACCTACCACATCGCCATGATTCAATAAAACATGGGCGACATGGATGCCCTGCGGATCGAACTCGCGTGCCATAGATTGCGCTAACGCACGTACACCTGCTTTCACAGCGGCAAAACCACTGAAATTTGGCTGACTCTGAACGGCATCAATCGCACCGACAAAAATAATAGTCGGAGAGCGCGTATCCGCACGATGCTTCACACCTTTTTTCAGCATCGCTTTTATAGCCGCTTGTCCAAAAATGAATGCACTGAATCCGTGCACATGCCATATGGATTCCAAATCTTTGGGTGTCATCTGAAGCGTTTCAATCGGTGCTGGGCGTTGTGGGCAATGAATCAACCAATGTGGTGTCAGGTCGGCATCGGCTATTTTCTTAAAAAGATCATGTACTGCAGTGGACGAACTTAAATCCAGACGTACCTGATGATGGTTTGAGTTAGGTGAAACTGTAGGCGCTGTGACTTTTGCCTGCGCATCATGGGTCACTTGATAAACCACTAAACCAGCTTGCTTCGCACGCGTGCAAAGTGCAGATGCAATCAAACAGGACGCATCAAGCCCAATAATGATTGCGCACTCTTTAACCTTTGAATGTCTGATGAAGGTTGGTACTTTTAAGGATCGTAATGACATTAGAACTTCTCCTTAAACGGTCGTAAATCCAATTCATGTGTCCATGCTTCAGGTGATTGCTGATAGAGATGCCAATAATTATCCGCAATCGCTTCTGGGTTCAAGCTACCTTCAGTCCCTTTAATCAAAGACCGTACAATCCGTCCGACCCCAAAACCAATCTTGTTAATCCGATCGCCATCAACTGCACCATCAATCACGACATGTGCGACATGAAGCCCTTGTCCACGAAACTCCCGATCCAGACTTTGTGCAAAATTGCGCAAACTGGCTTTGCCAGATGAGAATGCCGCAAACATTGGTTTACCCCGTAGCGACGCCGAAGCTCCCGTGAAAATAATCGTTCCATGTCCTTGCGGCAACATGCGACGAACCGCCTCTTGTCCAACCAACGCCCCCGCAAAAAATGTCGTTCGCCACATGTGTTCATAAAAGCTGGCTTTCGTCCGTAGAAACAGCGATGGAGTATTGCCACCGACATTGTGAACGACGAGTTCGAGAGTCCGCTGCTCATCAGCAATATGCTGGAACAACGCCTGTACTTCATGGGGCTGAGTACTATCGAGGATATAGGCGGACGCTTGACCGCCTTGTCGGCGAATTTGTGCGACCACTTGCTCAAGTTTTTCCGCAGTTCTTCCTGCCACATAGACATGCAAACCTTCACGCGCACAGCGTAGACACACCGCACCGCCAATGCCTTGCACCGCGCCAACACCGATCACCACCGCACAACGTTTAGCCTGTGTCATCAGCGGTTCAATCGGCGAGGAATTAGGGCTCATATTTGAGCAATCCATGCTGCTGTACGTGGACGACTCAGCACCTCTACGCCAAACACTTTACTGGTTCGCACCACCTCAGCCAATTGGGAACCCACTGCAATGTCAGCAATGGTTTTGCTCTCACCGACCAACCAGCCCGTTTGCCCCAGCATGATTTCAATACGATCCAAATGTCGCTTAAATTCCGCTTCGACATCCGCTTTTGCCATGCGTCCAGTACCTTGCATGTTAATTTGATGTTGTAAGCCTGCTTTCAGCAGCGGTTTCATCATGACGCGCTCATAGGCAGGACGACCGAGACTCGAGAGTCTAACTGCCTCATCCAACGCATCTGGATCACTCACGCGAAAATAAACTTCATAGAAATACAACAGCTCATCGGCCCAATCTTCCCAGAGTTCGGCTAATGCCTTTTGAATAGCGTCGGTAGGATATAAACGTGGTTGGTCTGGAAATGCCTCATCCAAATAACGCGCAATCCGTGTGCTGTCCTGCAAGCGCAGACCATGAATATCCAGCACAGGGACTTTACCCACTTTACTCAACTTCGGCACTTTTGCGCCTAAGATGCCGTTGTAGCTAATCGTTTCGTAGTCGATGCCTTTGAACTTCAGCATTCGCGCGACTTTCTGGCAAAAAGGTGAAATTTCCCACTGATGTAAAACGACTGAATTGGACATGTTTTTTCCTCGATTCAAAGTGGATTTATAAACATTTTATTGATACGGTCAGCGCATCAAGTGCAACGTGATGTTTGCCAACAAAGGTACTGATCGCATTCGCTAACGCCACGGGTTGACTCAACGGTGCCCAATGACTGGCATCAATCGCGGTCTCGCTATAATCTGTTGTCCAGCTGGCGCTGTCTGCAAATATTCGAGGCGGCAAAAACGGATCATGCTGAGCAATCATGGCATGAACGGGCACGCGACTGATCTCTTTTTTGGGGCGTAACACCCGTTGTAATAAATTGGCGCGATAGATGCCTAAATAGCGAACCGCATCGCCCTCGACGCCTTCATTCGGCTCAAATGTCATCCGCTTTTCATAGTGACCAATGATGACGCGAAACATCGCTAGCGCCAAACCCGACCGCCATAAGATCTCTGGCAAAATGGGCAGTGTAAAGAACGTCATTAAGCTATTGCGGAGTAGCTGACTTACTAACTGAATGAGGTTCTTGGGTGTTGGTTTCAGCAGACGTTGTCGTAAGAAAAAACCAATTTGGTCCAGACTCGGCGACAATGTGGCAAACGATGCGATACGTTTGATCCCCTCAGAGGCAACGATTGCCGACCAACCATATAATCCGCCCCAATCATGACCGACCAAATGGACTTTTTGTTGCGGACTGACAGCATCAATCACCGCGTATAAGTCATTGAGTAGCCTCTCATATTTATAATATTGAGTGCCTGTAATATGCGTCGATGCGCCGCAGCCGCGCATGTCATAAGCCACCACATAAAAACGATCAGACAACTCAGCGGCGACCTTGTCCCAGAACATGGCGCGATCTGGGAAGCCGTGAACCAACATGAGCACCTCTTTGGGCGCCTCTGCGCTAGGCGCAATCCCCCACGTGTATACAGCGAGACGTAGGTTTTCTGAATCGACCAATAAATCGGGTTGACGCATGGCTGTTTACTCACAAATAAAGAGGATTGTTAAGCGTGTTCGCGGGTGGCTTGACCGTAGATGACATAAAACATGGCAGCGACCAACAAGATACTGCTTGCTCCAGTCGCTAACTCATGCGCCTGCCCAGCATCCAGATAACTTTGTGGAAGGGGTAACCATTGGATCACCCATAAATTGAGATAGAACAGTGCCGTAAAGGGGAGTAAGCAGAACAAAAATACGAGACTTTCTTTGGCCAATGCGTATTGTTTGGACACATGGCTCAGTGCAAAAAAAATAATAAATCCGAGCAATAAAAACCCAACGACGGTGTACATTGCACCCCCTGATAGCCAGATTAAATGTGGCGCAACCCCAATGTCCCAACCCAATTGAATTGAACTCAGCGCAGCGACCACTGTCAGCGCAACGAATACAATCATGGCAAAATTCTGAGTCGGCAGGCTTACTGCTTTGGGCGGAGTGACCAGTAGATTTTTAAATAAATAAAGCGCTAGAAACAGGGCGAGGCTCACACTCAAACCAAATATTGTGCGAGTCATCTCATTGGCTTGCATCACGCTGCCTTCATGTTGAATGACCGACAGAGGTACCAGTTGATGAGCAACATCCATGCTGGCGATGCCATTGCCCATCACATAATGGACGATATTCAGCCCCAATATCCCGACTGCCAAGGCGTAAAATACGGGGCTATAGCGAATGAATAATTGACTGGTCATCACCGCAATCGGTTGTGGTACACGTTGGCGCATCGGACGAACGTATTGACGGTTAATTAACATCAATCCGTATGCAATCAAGAGCACCTCAGAAACCATGAATTCCAGCGTTACCAGATTTAATGTTTCTTGATCGATATGCGGAAAAATCCACGCGAGAATGACCCAATTCCAGCGCAACATCGGTGCCAGTAATAAACAACCGAACGACAACGCCATATACGCTTGATGTTCGTAGATCCGTTTATTTTTCAGCGCAACCATGGCTCTCACAATCGAAAATATGGACAACAACCCGAACAGCCATAACGCAACGTAGCCCGTAAAATGGTCATAGATATTATGGGGAGCAGTAATGACCATATAAAATAAAGAAGCGGCCACCGACAGCGGCGCTGTCACGATATACAACATGCCAATTTTTCGATGCAGTTTCATAAAGCGCTTTCTAAACTGAGGCCAAAACTGAAACGCGCCAAACAACATGCAAAACGTCGCTAAATAGATATGCACCAATAGCATGATTTTATTTAACATCGGCATATTTAAATAATACAAACCATGCTCAAACAACTTAGATTGGCTAAAGTGTTCAGCTGACGTCAGACGAGATAAAACCGTCAACTCATGACTGATTTGACTCATATTTTCCAATGTTGGATTTGCTCGCGTCATCAGCGCATTTTGTTGCATATGTACTACAGCATGCTCATCAACAAACGGCAGCATATAACGCGTACTGGCTTCATAAAATGAAATCCAGCCGGTATAACCCATCACGACAGCAATCGTGAGGATGTAGAGCAATGCAGTCCAGCGCCCAAAATAATTGAGCAGACTCGTATTTGATGGGGTCGTTGGGGAATTTGTAGGCATCGCTACAGTCCTCGATGTTGATGGATGTTGGATAAACGGGGTGTACGACATGACCTGATTGAAAAAATGCATCTCAATCAGGCACAGCTGAGGTCAAGAAAAATACATCAATCGAAATGTTTGTGTTTTAACGAATAATCATATTGGTCGCAGTTGCAAAGGCATAAATCTTATCGTTTTCATCACGGATATAACCTTCAGAAATCACCAGATTTCGTCCAACGTTAATCACTTTTCCTTCGGCAATGAGTGTCTTATCAAATGGTATCGGGCGACACATTTTGACATTCAGATCAATCGTGCCATAGCCTTCACCCGCCGCTAGCGTGGTATGTGCGGAGCAACCTGTGACCGAATCGAGCACAGTCGCCGCAAAGCCGCCATGTACGCCGCCGAGAGGGTTGGTGTGGCTTTTGTTGGCCGTGGCGTGAAAGACCACTCGACCTTGCTCGACGCTAATGACATCCATCGGAACAGTTTCGGAAATAGGTGGTCTGGGAAAAAGACCTTGAGCAAAAGCCTGCATCATTTCGAGACCCGTCATTTCTTTGATATTCATTTCCTTGTTTCCTGTATTTAATGAGTGCGAAATTTTACTAAAAATATAATTTTATCAGTGTATTATGCGGGTAATGCAGTGGAGCGTGAGGCGATTGTCGTGAGCGCATCAGCCAATCCAATCCGTACTTTTGTTTCGGCGACCAACTGACTTTCATCGGTGTCATTTGGATGAAATTTTGGATGAAAATATTTTAAAAATTGAGGAGTCAATGCGGGCAGACCAAGGCCAATCGTACCCATAAATTTCGCCCAAGACTTCAAGTTCCCAAGCTGTTTATCGCGCGCGATCAATCGAATCATCATATCCGTTTGCACTGTAAACAACATTGCAACACCTAAGCTAAACATCGCGACACGCGGCAGATATGCACTCACACCCGAGCCATAGATTTCCTGATAGACATCGAACGCCACAGCTTTATGTTCAGTTTCTTCAATGCTATGCCATAACCATAAATGTCGAATCGTATCATCCGTCATTTCATGTGAAATCTTTGCCATCATTTCCACGACGATCACCGCTGTAAAATGCTCTAAGCCAGCTGTAATTGCCAGATTCAGCTTAGGATTACCGAACGTGAAATATTTACGCAAAATCACGCCTACATTTTTTTCTAATGAATCTGGATCGAGATTGTATTTGCGAGCCGTTGCATGGAAGGCGTGATGTTCTTTGGAATGCATCGCCTCTTGCCCAATGAATGCACCGATGTCTTTTTCAAGCTGCGGATTATTTTTCACCAGATCACGAACTGCACGAACGGATTCTACAAAGTACTTTTCGCCTTCAGGAAAAAGTAATGAAAGTGAGGTGAAGTAATGCGTCGCGATCGGATCGTTCGCCATCCAATAACGCTCGGTATTTTCGAAGACATAATCCATACGACGAACTGGAAATGAAGGCTTTAAATCGTTGACTGCAATATTCATCGCACATACTCACTAGAGTCAATCATTTGTTAGATATATAAGTTCTAAAAAGGAACTTATATTTTAAAGATTAGATGTGTTATGATAAGTTGTCAACAAAAATCGTCAGACTGCATCTGAACTAGAGGGTACAAAAGTACCAAAATGATGTGGAATGAGTGATTTAAGTCGGAATAAACCATCAAAAAATCGAGGGTATCGTCGTGAAATGGCAAGAATTGGGAGAGTTGAACTGCCCTATAGCGCGCAGCCTATCCATCTTTGGTGATCGGTGGACATTACTGATCATTCGCAATTCTTTTTTACGAACCCGACGTTTTGATGACTTTCAAAAGCAGTTAGGCATCACCCGCCATCTTTTAGCGGAGCGTTTAACACGACTGGTGGAAAACCAGATATTTGATAAAGTCTTGTATCAAGATTCGCCAAAACGTTACGAATATCGCTTAACTGAACGCGGTCTTGCGCTCTATCCAATCATTCTGGCCTTCACCAATTGGGGCAACAGTTGGATGAATGATGGCAGTTTTGCCAAGCTAGAATACGTTCACAAGTCGTGCGGCAAGAAAACGCAACCGACCATGGCGTGTTCTGAATGCGGTGAAGCCTTGACGGCACATGACATGCTGCCGTTTCTTGGAGAAGCGCAATAAAAAACTAAAGGGTCTTAAGTTGGCTGATCAAAAAATCAAATCCACACTGACGTCTAAGAAAAAGCATACACATACAAGAAAATTCTATCTAAATTGATACCGTTATAACGCTAATTTTGTAATAAGATTTAAACCATAACTCCTATACAGATTGAACCGTTATGTTGCGTTGGTTTGAAAGCCGCATTGATCCATACCCCGAGCAACCCAACAAACCCCTGCCCAAAACGTTATTGGCCTTTATTTGGCGGGCCACCGTTGGTAGCCGCACCCTAATGCTAAGCATGGGGCTACTTACTGCGATCATTGGTGTGTTTGAAGCGCTGCTGTTTGCCATGATGGGCAAGATGGTCGACTGGCTAAGCCATGTCGAGCCGAAACTACTCTGGGTCAAGGAAGGTCATAATCTGGTTTGGTTGGGTACGATTATCCTTGGTAGTGTGCTGTTAGTCTCGCTGCAATCCTTAATCAAGCATCAGGCGTTACTGGGCAATTTCCCAATGCGCTTGCGCTGGAACTTTCATCGGCTGATGCTCAGTCAAAGTATCAGTTTCTTTAGTGACGATTTCGCGGGACGTATTGCCACCAAAGTTATGCAAACCTCGCTGGCGGTGCGTGATGTGTGGATGGTGATGGCGGATATTTTCGCTTTTATTATCGTTTACTTTGTCACGCTGACGTTGGTCATGGGGTCGTTTGACCTGTGGATGTTGGTGCCGTTTTTGGTGTGGTTGGTGTTTTATGTAGGAACGCTGATTTACTTCATTCCGCGGTTGGGGCGCGTGGCAAAACGCCAAGCCGATGCGCGTTCGATCATGGTGGGTCGCGTGACCGATGCCTATACCAACATTCAAACCGTCAAGTTGTTTTCCCACGCAGGTCGTGAGGCGAGTTATGCCAAGGACGCGATGCAGCAATTTTTGACCACTGTCCACGGTCAAATGCGCCTTGCTACGGGATTTGAGATCGTCAATCACGCGCTGAATATGCTGCTGATCGTATCCACGGCAGGCGTTGCGCTGTGGTTGTGGACGCAAAGCTTATTGGGCATTGGTGCGGTCGCGGCGGCAACGGCGATGGCGTTACGTTTGAATGGCATGGCGCATTGGATTATGTGGGAAATGTCCTCGCTGTTTGAAAATATCGGCACGGTGCAAGACGGTATTACCACCTTGACTAAACCGCATCTCATTGAAGATGTGGCAGATGCCAAACCACTCAAAATTCAACATAGCCAAATTCAGTTTGATCAGGTCAACTTTGCCTATCATGCAGATCAACCGATTCTGGATCGTTTAAATCTCACCATCCGTGCAGGAGAGAAGGTCGGGTTGGTCGGACGCTCAGGCGCGGGAAAATCCACCTTGATCAATCTGCTGCTGCATTTTTATCAGCCGCAGGCGGGGCGTATTCTGATTGACGGGCAGGACATTCGCCAAGTGACGCAGGAAAGTTTACGCGCGCAAATTGGGATGGTTACTCAAGATACTTCGCTGCTCCATCGTTCGGTGCGTGATAATATTCTCTATGGTCGTCCCGATGCCTCCGAACAAGACATGATTGACGCCGCTGAGCAAGCTGAGGCGGATGAGTTTATTGCTCATCTTGCCGACCCGAGTGGTCGCAAGGGCTACGATGCGCATGTCGGTGAGCGCGGTGTGAAGCTTTCAGGCGGTCAGCGTCAGCGGATTGCCATTGCTCGCGTCATGCTGAAAGATGCGCCGATTCTGTTACTCGATGAAGCGACTAGTGCACTCGATTCCGAAGTTGAAGCCGCGATTCAGCATAGTCTCTACCAACTCATGCGTGGTAAAACCGTGATTGCCATTGCCCATCGTCTTTCTACCATCATGGCGATGGATCGTTTGATTGTGATGGATCAAGGCAAGATCGTAGAGCAGGGAACGCATTCTGAGTTGCTGGAAATGAATGGTCTGTATGCAAGACTTTGGGAGCATCAGAGTGGTGGGTTCTTGGTGGAAGAAGGGGATGGCGAGGGTATTACTGAGTCCATTCGAACGTGATTGAGTGAGGTGCAAAGTGCATTGGCTTATTGCACCTCACGTTTGCTAAAAAAATACGTTAGAAT
The DNA here is from genome assembly GCA_025363155.1 of Moraxellaceae bacterium. GTDB lineage: Bacteria > Pseudomonadota > Gammaproteobacteria > Pseudomonadales > Moraxellaceae > Aquirhabdus. The sequence continues at coordinate 27,117 of JANYEL010000168.1, read as the reverse complement.
ATTTTTTCCGTTATATTAGCCCCCTCACAAGAATCTTGAGCCTATCAATGCCCCACGCATCCATTCCTTGGCACGCCCAAGTTTCCGCGACTGCACCCAGTCCACGTATTGCACTAATCCATGGGTTGGCAGCGGGCAAGCATATGGAACGGCATTTGTTGACGTTTTTGCGTGCGGCGGGGTATGCTGATACATCGTTGTATAGCAATCACCTGAAGCCCTCGCGCATCGCCGATGATCTGGCACAGGCTGCAAACGCGGGTCGGCCGATCGTGCTGATTGGATATAGTCAAGGCGGCAGTCAGGTGTTGAAAGTTGCTAAGCTGTTGTCCAAACGCGATATTGAGACGGACTTAGTGATGTCGCTCGCGGCAGGTGGATTGGGGCGTTTTTACTTCGGGCAATGGGGCTTTAATATGCGACGCATTCCTGCAGGGATTAAGCGTTATTTTAATTATTATGCGCCCAAGGATATTTTGGGTACTGATCTACTACCGTCAGCGAATCTGGCGCGGGCTGTGTCACCAGATACCTATCTAGAAAATATCACCTATCCGCTTGAGGCGGGTGTCGATCACTTTAAGATCGTGACTTGTTATCCCGCTACGCAAGTGCTGCCAGAAGTAAAAACGTTGTTTTTGGATCGGTTGTTGGTAGAGCTGGCACTGCTGGGATAGAGTGTTATGTAGGTCTATCACCTAATTCATATCGATATCGAATGGTATCGGCCACGACAAAGCCATGTTAAATTATTCTCTAAAAAATCATCATGAGTTTGATGATTCAGCTCATTTTTAAAATTTCCTCGCAATCTCTTTGCTATACCATCTTTGACTCCTGCTAGATACAGCCAGCCTTCATTCGTCCAGACGTCGGTGATCATCACCTGTTTGGTTTGGATTCTCGATTTTAAATTGGGTCAAAAATTCGATGAAATAATGCGCTAATTGTCGGATCTCCGTCAGTGTTGAATTTTAGTCTGTGTGAATATTGCTCCAGTCGATCAGTCAGGGAAGACATCTATCCGTGATCTTGGGTATCGATGATCAATAACTACATTGATTTTACAGACTAAAAGGGACATATGATGAAACTGATCAATAGTACAATTTTGCTCACCAGTGGGCTACTCCTATCGAGTGCAGCCATGGCTGCTAACTACCAAAATTGTTCGACGTCAGGTTGTCGAGTCGGTGGTAGCACGTGGGTACTCTCCAACTACGCCGATACGAAGTATCCATTGATTCTTGCGCATGGTATGGGCGGCTTTAGTTCGATCGCGGGTATCGATTATTTTTATGGCGTGGGTTCAGACCTGACGCAGAATGGCGCCACAGTTTTTCAGACACAGGTTGCCTCGTTTGACTCATCCTATATACGCGGTGAGCAGCTGCTCCAACAAACCAAGCAAATTTTGGCGATTACGGGTGCGCCCAAGGTCAATCTAATCGGTCATAGTCAAGGTTCGATAGATGTCCGTTATGTTGCAGGGATGCTCCCTAGTCAAGTCGCTTCAGTGACCACTGTGGGCGGTCTCAATAAAGGTGTTCCAATCGCGGATGCCATTCTTACTTTGGAGAAAAGCCCAGTTGGTAGTGTGTTCGCACCCGTCATTACGGCAGGAATCAATGCGTTCTTTACGCTCGTGGGCGTTGGTTCTGGGCATTGGTATGATCAGAGTAGTCAAGCAGGGTTGGATCAGATTTCTACAGTAGGCATGGCAAAATTTAATGCGCAGTTCCCAGCGGGTCTGCCGACGACGGAATGTGGTCAAGGTTCATCTGTGGTTAATGGCCAACGCTTCTATTCTTGGGGTGGTACGGGCAAAGTCACAACATTGTTTGATCCTTCTGATGCCATATTGACAGCTACTGGACTCGTAGGTCCTAGTGAAGGTGATGGTCTAGTGTCGAAATGCACCAGCCACATCGGTCAGGTTATTCGCGATAACTATAACCAAAACCATTTTGATGAAGTTAATCAGGTTCTCGGTATGGTTAATGTCTTTGGAGCCAGTCCAGTTACATTATTCCGCCAACAGGCTAACCGCTTGAAACTAGCAGGCTTGTAAGCAGCTGCTGGGCTTTACATAAGTCATTAGTCGTTATTTTTATAGGAGGCCGAAGTGCCTCCTTTTTTATATTACCTAACCAAACAAATACCCCAACTGCCGTTCATCGGCTAAAGGTTTCCATGTCGCCGAGAGTTCAGATTTAGCCGTTAACAGTTGCTTAAATTGCGCTGCAATCATCCGTTGCTGGAAATCAGCACTCTGCTCAATGACAATGTTAGTCAATAGCTGGCGTTAGAGCTTGAGCGGCTCAGTTAGTTTATGAGTCAACGTCAGATAACGATGATTAGATAAGTTTGGTGCAATGCGCTTTGGCTTATTACACCTTACGTTGATTGATGTACTGAGCGGAATCAGCACTTAAGCTTCATCCGTCATTGCGCATTTTAATGCTTAACCAACTCAATCGTTGAACCTGCACGTTTAGGATCAATCAGGATTTTTGCGTGCTGCTCTGGATCACGTAATGCTTGAAAAGCATTCGCTACACCTTCCAAACCAACAACACCCGTAATCAACGGCGTGCAGTTTACTTTTCCTTCCGCAATCATATGTAAAGTATCACGGAACTCAAGCGGCGTATAACCTAACACATACTGGATTTCCAACTCTTTGTTGATCGCCAGCGCAGGCTCAATTTTATCGCTTTGCATACACACGCCTACTCCGACAATGCGTGAGAATAACGGCGCACCTTCCAGAATCTGCTGCATGATACCTGGCACGCCTACGCACTCAAAAATCACTGGGCGTTTAGGCAACACACCCAGCTTGTCACCCACACGCATGGCATGCACCCACGGTAACGACATCGACTGAACCTTGTCAAAAATACCCATACCCATATTAATGGCATCAGAAACATTACCCAGCAAGCCAAGCTCTTTCCAGCTGCTAAAGGGTGATTGTTCTTTAGGATCGATGACTCTGTCTGCACCACATTGCTCAGCCAGCTTGCGACGATTCGGTGAAAAATCGCTGGCAACGACCTTTTTTACACCCGCTGCTTTGAGCATAATAATCACGCCTAAGCCCACAGGGCCACAACCAATCACGATGGCTGGTTCGCCTTTTTTAATACGGCTGCGTCTTACCGCGTGCAAAGCGACAGCCATTGGCTCAGTCAAGGCCGCGCTATCAGCATCCAAACCATTCGGTACTTCAAAGATTAAACTGGACTGCGCTAATACTTGCTCCGCATAACCACCCGCCGCGTTTGGCGACAATCCAGTGGGTTGATAACCCAACGTGTCTACTTTCAGCAATGGCATGGCACAAACCAGGGTATCCTGCTTTAGCTTGCGACGCGTTTTAGGGCCATAATCCAGCACTTTGCCACAGAACTCATGCCCCATCACAAAGGTATCAGTAGATTGTGCAACCCCATTAAAACCAACCCGCGCAGCCAGATTATGCATATGGTCACAGTGATTTTGCATGTGTAGGTCTGAACCACAGATTCCGCAGCGAACGACTTCGAGAAGGACGTGTCCTTTGGTGGGGATTAGTGTAGGGCGATCCGCTACACGAAGTTCAGCGTTTTGACAGAGTACCGATTTCATATGAGGCTTTCCTTTTAGTTTTTCTAATGCATTTAGATGATCGTTAAGTATTGGGTCAAGGATGAAAACAACTTCCCAATACTAGCTCAATGAAGCTGCCAACAGATCAGTGGACAGAGCAATGTGATCACGTATAATGGACAACATGAATTGTCAATTATACGTAAGTGTTCCGTCAAGCTCAGTTTCACATCGATATGCTTATCCAGACAGGCTAATGCTTTAACACTACTATAACCTCTCTTATTCCGAGCTGATCTATGCCTAAACCATCTATCCCTTGGCACGCCAATCTCCCTGTCACATCCACAGGCCCACGCGTTGCACTCATTCACGGCTTACTGGCAGGCAAGCATATGGAGCGGCATCTGCTGTCTTTCCTGCGTGCGGCGGGCTATGCGGATACGTCGTTGTATAGCAATCATTGCAGTCCTGCGCGGATTGCCGATGATCTGGCGGTCGCGGCACGCGCGGGGCGACCGATTGTATTGGTCGGTTATAGTCAGGGCGGCAGTCAGGTGCTTAAGGTTGCGAAGCTCCTGTCGCAGCGCGGTATCGAGACTGATCTCGTGGTCTCACTGGCGGCGGGCGGGTTAGGGCGATTTTATTTCCCACAATGGGGCTTCAATATGCGCCGTATTCCAGCAGGAATTAAGCGTTATTTGAATTATTATGCGGCTAAAGATGTGCTCGGAACGGACTTACTCCCATTTGCGAATCTGGCGCGTGCTGAGTCGAAGGCGACTTATCTTGAGAATATTGGCTACCCACAATCCGCTGGCGTGGATCACTTTAAAATCGTAACCTGCTATCCAGCTTCGCATGTGCTGCCAGAGGTGAAAGCATTGTTTTTAGATCGTTTATTGAAAGAGTTGGAGCAGCTTGATTAGTTTTGGGTTAGGTCTATAGTTCACGAAATTTATGATTAACTTTCGTTGATGTTGGGCGATAAAATCTTCTGATGATACGTTAATCCTAGCAGCAAAACGCCTGAGTCGATTTAGGCTCAGACGGTTGCGTGGCTGGCGAAGAGATATGATTAAGTGTGGAATCTAAGCAACCAGAGTTTTGCGCATTGTCACGTTGTAGTCATGCTAGAGTTAGGCATATTCGCTAGATAAGCAAGCGCCTGCTCTGTGGATCCTTCGTTGAGTGGGCTATGATTAGGCGCAAAATATCTCAGTCCAGCACGTAGCAAATCGCTGGGTTTGGGTACACGATTTTGACGTGCAGCGCGCAGGTAGTGTCGTATTCTAAAACGATAAGGTAAATTCGGATCTTTGTTCACCAGATAATGCACACCGCCATAAGCCAATAACCCAAAGAGTGGAAATACCACGATTGCAGCTAGAGTGCGTAGTGGGATATTACCGCTGACATAACGGAACATTGCATCCGCAACTTCCCGATGTTCGACTTCTTCTGCACCGTGCCATTGGTATAGTTTCAACATTTCAGCATCTATCGGCGTTTCTTCTAGAGTTGTCGCATTGAGCACCCAATGACCAAGAACCCCTGTCAAATGCTCCGCCGCTGCAACCATCGCCAAGCGTGTTTTAAGCCAAACTAATTGTGTGCGTGGATTTGTAAGTTTGCGACCGAATGGATCTGTTCCCAGTATCCGACCAAATATCCAATCCAATAAATCCATATAAGACGATAGGTCAATGCCGAGCGCTTCAATACGCCGATTGCCTACGGTATGCCCATAGCTATGGGCACCCTCTTGTTTAATAAAGGCAATTGCAGCGGTGCGTAGTTGCTCATCTTGAATCAATGGCAGTGCATCACGGAAGGTCTGACAAAACCAGCGCTCAGGTGCTGGGGTGATTGGATTGAGGACATTGAGGATATGCGTGACGATGGGATCATCCGCAATCCAGTGAGTAGGCGTCTGTCCAAAATCAAAGTGCGGACGACGTGGGATAATCGTGTGTTGCAATTTAATTTGCGTGGTCATCAGCGTACTCATGATGCTCTCCAACTTTTAATCCCCCACTCAATGTTGAGTGAGGATGTTAAAGCCCATGCGCGGACCAAATGCCAACACGGTACGGATCAATCCGCCCAAAGGCTTTGGATCACGTCCACTGCTGATTCGACGGAATTGTGCGGCATGCCAAGCCAATTGCAAGTAGGCATCGACAGGCTTGTAACCAATCGCTGGAATCTGCGGTGGTTCATTCACAGATTGACCTGCAAACAGCTGTTTGGCAAGGTTTGGCTGCATCGCAAAGGGGCGTGCCATACCGACCAAATCCACTACACCGTCACTCACAATACGATTCATGACATCGACTTTACGCAGGCCACCCGTCAACATCAGTGGCATCTTGCTTTGACGACGCAGTTGTTCTGCATAGTCGAGGAAATAGGCATCGCGTTCGGTTTGTTTGCCTGGCGTATAGCCTAATTGGGCTGGCGACTCGTAATTTCCGCCAGAGATTTCAAGCAGATCAATACCTTCTGCTTCAAGTGCCAAAGCGATATCCATAGATTCTTGCTGGCTGAGACCGCCTTTTTGGAAGTCAGCAGAATTGAGCTTAACGCTCAGGGCTTTATTCGGACCAATAGCTTGACGCACTGCGCGGACAGTCTCAATCAAGAGTCGGCGTCGTTTCTCAGGGCTGCCGCCCCAACCATCGGTACGGATATTTGCCAGCGGAGATAGAAACTGAGAAATCAGATAGCCATGCGCAGCATGAACTTGTACGCCATCAAATCCAGCTTGTACTGCCAGTGCTGCTGTAGTTGCGAAACGCTGGATTTGCTCCAGAATTTCAGCTTCGGTCATTGCGCGAGGTACACGAATGATGTTCATCGCAGGCAGATCAAGTCCAACCGCAGATGGTGCAACGGGTCGTTTTAGTAAAGGCAGCACCGCGACACGGCCGGGGTGGTTGATCTGCATAATGATTTTTCCTCCATGCGCATGGACTGCTTTTGCCCAGAGTTTATAGGCTGCTAAAAAGCGGTCACTTTCCAGCACTGCATTGCGAGGTTCGACAAAGTAATGATGATCCACCATGACATTGCCCGTGATGAATAGACCCGCACCACCGCGCGCCCATGCCGCATAAAGCTGTTCCAGCTCTACGGTCGGTGAACCATGGCGATCTCCAAGTTGTTCACTCATGCCTGCTTTAGCGATGCGATTCGGAATGGTGAGACCACATGGCAAGGTGAATGACTGTTGTAGTGGGGAAGTCAAGTTTTCGACTGGATGTTCAAATTGGAGAGATTTGTTCATGATCAAAGGACTCGTGGATTAAACTGACGAATTAAAAATAATGGATTAGACAGTCGCGGGATATGAATTGGTGGTATCAAACCACTTGAAAGATCAACACGATGCAATCTTGCTTCAGTGACTTGTCCTAAACCCATTTCATGCAGAGGATCATGGGTCGTGCCATTGAAATGTAATTGCATCTCGACACGACGCACTTCAATGGGATGTTCTTTCGGGGTAAAGCGAATTTCACGCGGCAGACTTAAACCAATCCCACCCGTGATGTTCCGATGTGGTAAGCCGAGAATAGGCGGTGCATCAGTCATCACTTCACCGAGTTTGGCATCCATTTCAATCAGCGTATGACCACGACGCGTAGCCTTAGTCAGGATGCGTTCGCCTGTATTGTTCCAACTGATTTCGCCCATTTTTTTTGGATAACCGAGCATTTCGCGACCCAGAATCATGGCGCGATCATCATCCAGAATCATCCACGGACAGAAGATGCCGTACTTGCGTCCGATTTTGACATGGACAAATAACCCTGCCTCGTGATACGCGTCTGTGTAGACATTTTCAGGAAAATAAGCACAAAACAGATCGGCGCGATGAGGTTTAGCCAATGTCATTCCACGAGGTAGCCATTTCGCCATCGCTTTCTCATCAACTTCAACCACTGCCGTCAGATATTGCGCATTGTGGTAAAGCTTGCCACCTAGATTGGCTAGTCTTAGCGGGGTTCTCAGATCATCACGTAACTGTTTAGATATGGGGTTAAACATTAGGTCAACCTCGAAAAGACTTGTTTGAGAATCGGCAATAAGACGGCACGCGGCGTATAACGACCGCCGATGGTTTGTGCTTGGGCAAGCAGTCCAGGGATGACAATGCGGCGGTTGCGATTCATGCCATTGATCGCTTCACGTGCCACACGTTCAGCACTAATCCAAGCGGCATTGCCACCCATACCATCAATCTTGGTAATCCCTGCAACTTCGGTAAAGCCTGTGCGAGTTGGCCCCGGTGCCAGTAATGTACACGTCACACCTGTGCCGCGTAGCTCACTGTGTAGTGCTTCAGCAAAAGAATTGGCAAAAGCTTTACTGGCCGCATAAGTGGCATTGGCAGGGGTCGGCTGATGACCCGAAGTTGAGCCAACAATCAGGATTGCGCCTGATTTGCGCTGAATCATTTGTGGCAACAGCGCGATGGTTAAGTCCTGTACTGCAACCGCATTCAGTTCGAGTTGTTCGCGCTCACGATCTGGATCAAGGTCTTGCAGACAACCAAAGGTTGCAAAGCCTGCGTTATTACACAGAATCGAAATCTCTTGTTGCGCGAGCTCCTGATTCAATAAACGACGTGCATCGCGATCTGCCAAGTCACAAGGTTTTAAGTCAACCGTGACCTGATGCTTTTGGCGTAACTCGGTCGCTAGCGCTTCAAGTTTGTCGACTCGGCGTGCGACGAGAATCAGCGAATGACCTGATGCTGCCAGTTGGCGCGCGAGTTCCTCACCGATACCTGACGAGGCACCAGTAATTACTGCTCGAGATTGTCTTGTAGGGTGGGGAAGACTCATAACTCATACTCAAATTGTTTGAAGACATCCCAATTATCGGGTGAATTCAACTTGAGCGTGAGATGAAGCTGAGCCATACTACTGATCATTTTGGGTCATTGAGACTGACCATGAAAGATCCATATGGATTATCTAAAGCCACGATTCCGAATGCTTATGCCCAGCTTCTCATCGAGATTGTTGTCGAACGCGGTATTTCTGCCGAGCAACTACTCGCGGAAAGTCGGCTATCGAAGATACCCTTAACGGCTGCAGAGGGGAGAGTTACTCCACGGCAATGGTCTCGATTGGTTTGGAGTGCCTTGCAGTTAACAGGTGATGAAGGTCTAGGCTATGAATATGGCTTGCGCCTTCGCCCGACTGCGCATGGCGTTCTTGGCTTTGCGCTCATGAGTTGTGCGACGATTGGTCAGGCGCTGGAGCTCGGCGCGGCTTTCTTCAGTATGCGTTTACGCGACTACCGTATCGAAATGCGCACTGAAGGAGAAATTACGCTCATTGAGATCATGGAGACTCATCCAGTGATTGGCGCAGCGCCAGAACAGGCACTGATGCTACGTCGTTTTTTTCATGAATGTGTGATGTTGGGCATTGTCTATGCGGGACGTTTTTTGACGGGACGTGATTTCTCGGATGTAGAGCTTAGGGTGGATTGGTCTGAGCCTGCCTATCATGCGCGTTACCGTGATCGCTTACCGTCGATTCGCTTCAATCAATCCTCAAACCAAGTCCGAATACCATCAGCAAATATACAATCCCCTTTAGTGTTGGCTGATCCAATGGCACATCAGCAGGCGATGGTACAGTGTGAACAAGAGCAGATTCGACATGCGGATACGCCGAATGACCTAATTGCTCGGGTAAAAGCCGAGTTAATTTTAACCCCAGAAATGGGTTATCCCAGTTTGGATGCGGTGGCTGCCAAACTTAATATTTCAGGGAGGACTCTTAAACGGCATCTGCAAACTTTCAATACGACATATATCGTGCTATTGGATGAGGTGCGCCAGAACGAGGCGGAGAAGTTGTTAATGACAACAGAGATGGATATCCAGAAAATTAGTAGTTTTCTCGGCTATTTGGAGCCGACTAACTTTACCCGTGCTTTTAAAAAATGGACAGGTCAGACGCCGAGTCAGTGCCGCCAGCAGCGTCATTATTAAGAGTGATAATATGGTCACTGCTGTGCGGTATGACGGATCATGGCGCTCATGGGTGCATCAAAATCCGTTAAATAGAAAAGCACCATTGTTCGCTAAGCAAACAAATGCCCCAACTTCCGCTCCTCCACTAAAGGCTTCCAAGCCGTCAACTGTTCAGGCTTTGCCGCCAACAATGGCTTAAAATACCCTGCAAAGTGTTGTTGTGCCGCTTCAGGCATCAACGCCACCACATCCAAAGCAGGTCGCCACAACTGGTGCTGCACTACCGCTGCAATCATCCGCTGCTGGAAATCGGCACTCTGTTCGACCACAATGTTCGTCAGTCGTTGGCGTTGCGTGATCGACATATATTCAATTAACGGCAGCAAAGTTGCCCATAATGAAAAACGGTCAGTATTCACCAGCACGCTGGTCAAAGGCGTCACATCGGATAACAGGGGCGTATTAATCAGCTTGAATTGTGTCGCCGCAGACATACAGGCAAATAAAGGTAATGCGTCTGGCCATAAATCTAGCCGCTGCACAGTGCCCACCAAATCATCCAGCACGGTGCCACCCAGTTCGGCAGCAATATCGCCCAATTTGCGCTTTAACTCATCTTCCACATGGAGCATCAGTGTCAGTGCTTCTGGCCAGAGTTCGTCATGCATTTGCAAATAGCCAATCAGCTTGTGCAGCCGCTCAGTGGGCAATAAACGGATAATGTCACTCAGCTGATGTTTGTTCTCAATAAAAAAACCAATATGCAGTAACGCTTCTTCGGTTGAGACATCTTGCAAGATGACTTTTAACTGCGCGGGCAGCATAAACCCGACAAAACCACCCATGACGATGTAGTGCTTCTGCGCGAGTAATTCGGTCGCCACCGCACGCAGCCGAGCGATGGGCATATTCTGGATAATGTCTTTTACACGACGAGGATCGAGTTCGAGCGTGACGTTTGCCAAAAAAGGAATGGTCATTTTGTCGGCCAATTCAACCGCACGTTGATAAGGCATTTCGCTGGCAATACGCGCGCACAACATCGCGCCAAAAATCTTTTCTCCAATCGTGGCGGTGACGCCAGCAGGCAATAATTTAGCGGCGGAGGCTAATTTTTGGAAAAGCTTGCGACCATCGTTAAAGAGTTTGTCAGTGGTCAGGGCACGTACTTTGATCAGTGCTGGCAGTGGCAAGCCTTCTAAAAAATTTAATTCGGTGCTGGGGATTCCCAATAATTGACCGAGTTTTACTAATTCGGCGCTGGTATCTAATTTACTCATGATATTGAACCTTAACCTCGGACAATTTTTTTGACGGTGCCACGTAAAATGGCAGGGACGTAATTCAGGCCGTTTTCAATGGCATCGTTCAGGGTTTGTCGTTGTTTTTGTTGGGCGTTGGTGATGAGACCATCCAGCTTCGCAAGCTGCGCTTCACTGAGTGCGGATAGCTCTTCCAATTCTGTGACGGAGACTTTTAATGTATTGGCAAGTTGTTCTATCGCTGGGTTGGGCATCATGAAATCTCTGGTTATTGTCGGCTGATGATGTTGACTTTTATGGATGAATGCATTGACTGAATTAAAGCAGTCTTATGGCAATAAAGATAGTTGAGTATAAGTAGGATGGGCTTCAGCCCATCAATAGCATTTGACCCGCATTTTTATGTGAGTCAAAAAGTGCAGGGTCTGTTGAGGTTTTCAGGAAAACACGATTTCAAATCATACTCTGGCACACTTCGACTACGTAAAGTAGAACTGCATAGCTCGTTGAGCTTCGTTGAAACGCGCGAGAAATATTCAAAAAGATTAATTTTAGCTAAACCTCAGCAGCCCCTAAATATGCTGATATTTACTCAACTCAAGGTGAAGTGTATTCATTCTGGAATCCTGAATATCAATAAACACTCAATCATGAATTATTTTCACGTTTTTGTGAGATTAAATCGTTTTTATTCATGTGGTCGTTCAGGTATAAAACACTCCATGCTCTTCAAGGGCAAGCAATAAATTCAGGTTTTATCTCAGAAATTAGGGTATCAGATCACCATGAGCAACGAGTTTACGTTTTCGATTAAGCGCATGAGTTTCGATGAAAACTATCGCCCTTCAGACAATACGCGGATCACAACCAACTTTGCGAATTTGGCGAGAGGCGCAAGTCGTCTAGAGAACCTGCGCAATACCCTAAAGATGATTGACAATCGTTTCAATGCCTTGGCGCATTGGGATAACCCGAAAGGCGATCGTTATACCGTCGAACTTGAAATCATTTCTGTGGAGATGAAGGTTGATGTTGCAAGCAATGGCCATGCGCTGCCTTTGATTGAAATATTGAAAACCACGATTGTTGATCAAAAAACCAATGAGCGTACTGACGGCATCGTCGGGAATAATTTTTCTTCTTACGTGCGCGATTATGATTTTAGCGTCGTGCTGCCTGAACATAATAAGCATCAAGCCAAATTTGGCATTCCAGATAATTTTGGCGAGTTGCATGGCAAGCTCTTTAAGAGCTTTGTTAATTCAAACAGTTACAAAGAGAATTTCAACAAGCCGCCTGTGATCTGTATCAGCGTCTCCAGCAGCAAGATCTATCATCGGACTGAAAATCAGCATCCTGTCTTAGGCATTGAATACCAGCAAAATGAATTTTCTTCGACCGATGAATATTTCCAAAAAATGGGCTTAAAGGCGCGCTACTTTATGCCGCCAAACAGTGTCGCCCCTTTGGCATTTTATTTTAGCGGTGATTTGCTGAGTGATTACACCAATCTTGAGCTGATCAGCACCATCAGCACGATGGATACCTTTCAAAAAATCTACCGTCCTGAGATTTACAATGCCAATTCTGCGGCAGGAAAATCTTATCAGCCGAGCTTAGATCAGCAAGATTATTCACTCACTCGCATTGTTTACGATCGAGAAGAACGGGGTCGATTGGCGGTTGAGCAAGGCAAGTTTGTTGAGGAAAATTTCATCAAGCCCTACCAACATATTCTTGAGCAATGGGCTGAAAGCTTCTCAGATAAAAACACTGTTGCTGTGTAACCTAAATATAGAAGATGACTGATTATGAAAATATTATTACCCACGTCAACTGCGGGCAGCTTACCGAAACCGTCTTGGCTGGCAGAGCCTGAGACATTGTGGTCACCTTGGAAACTAGAAGGTGAACAACTCATTGACGCCAAACAAGATGCTTTGCGTTTGTCATTGCAAGAACAACAACATGCAGGCATTAGTATCGTCAGTGATGGCGAGCAAACCCGCCAACATTTTGTCACCACGTTTATTGAACACCTTGATGGCGTTGATTTTGCAAAACGTGAGACAGTTCGAATTCGTAATCGCTATGATGCGAGTGTTCCGACCGTTGTGGGTGCGGTGAGTCGCCAAAAGCCTGTTTTTGTTGAGGACGCTAAGTTTTTACGTCAGCAAACCAAGCAACCGATTAAATGGGCGCTGCCAGGTCCAATGACGATGATCGATACGCTTTATGATAATCATTATAAAAGCCGTGAAAAACTCGCTTGGGAATTCGCCAAAATTCTCAATCAAGAAGCCCTCGAATTAGAGGCTGCTGGCGTGGATATTATTCAATTTGATGAACCTGCATTTAATGTGTTTTTTGATGAAGTGAATGACTGGGGCGTTGCCACCCTCGAGCGAGCACTTGAAGGGCTTAAATGTGAAACTGCTGTCCATATTTGTTATGGCTATGGCATCAAAGCCAATACAGATTGGAAAAAGACGCTGGGATCAGAATGGCGTCAATATGAAGAAGCCTTTCCTAAGCTGCAAAAATCGAAGCTCGACATCATCTCACTCGAATGTCACAACTCTCGTGTACCCATGGATCTCATTGAACTGATTCGCGGTAAAAAAGTGATGGTCGGCGCGATTGATGTGGCAACCAATACCATTGAAACCCCAGAAGAAGTCGCCGATACCTTACGCAAAGCACTTCAGTTTGTCGATGCCGATAAGCTCTATCCATCGACCAATTGCGGCATGGCGCCTTTATCTCGGCAAGTCGCCAGAGGTAAGCTCAATGCGTTAAGTGCTGGCGCGGAAATCATCCGAAAAGAACTTGCGAGCTAGTAATTATTTACCAAAAATCATCGCTTTCGTGAAGCTATGTATGCGTTAACAGTTGAAATTGAAAGAATGCTGAATGATAGGTATCTACACAAATCTGAATAGCCTTAAAAAGTGCTTCTACGGGATAGAAATTGCTACAAGATCAAAAGCAAATCCTCCCTAACCCTCCTTTTTCTAAGGAGGGGACTACTTTGGCTTCGCCAAAATAGAAAAGCTCCTCCCTTTGCAAAGGGCTCGACATATATTTCTCGTGGGAGGGATTTTGCTTTTGATCTTGATGTTGGGAAGACTTCACAGCAAAAGCATTGGAAAAAGTTACGGTTCAATTGAGGAACAAGACGATGATTGAAGCAACAGACTTTAGAGACGCCATGTCGTTGTTAACAGGTGCGGTCAATGTCGTGACCACGTCAGGCGAGTCTGGTCGTTATGGATTCACTGCATCTGCTGTGTGTAGTATCACGGATACGCCGCCGACATTATTGGTCTGTATGAACCAAGCGTCGCGGTCGCATGTTCATTTTATCGACAATAAAATTTTAACCGTGAATGTTTTAGGCGCGCATCACCAGCATCTTTCTACCGTATTTTCATCGAAAATGAGTTCAGAAGAACGCTTTGAATATGGCAATTGGACAGCGTTAAAAACGGGCGCACCTGTTTTGGAGGGTGCTTTGGTAAGTTTTGACTGTGAGATTGAGCAAATTCAAGAAGTCGGAACACATGCTATTTTTATCTGTCGGATTGTCGCCATCCAACACAGCCAACATGACAGTGAACACAAACAGGGTTTAGTTTATTTTAATCGCGCCTATTATTATGTTGGTAGTCATGTGGGAAGCCATGTTGGCAGTCATGTGGCGCGTCATGTTGGACATCATGCAGGCCAAGCGAGTATCGCTTAAACCCATTTTTTATTTACATCAAAATCTTAAGTCAGTATTTCATGGAATTAGTCATTTTTTTAGCCATCGGTGCGTTAGCGGGATTTACGGCTGGGCTCTTTGGTGTGGGTGGTGGGTTGATCATCGTGCCCATTTTGTATGTGGTCTTTACCCAAATGGGCATAGATCCTGCGGTTGTCATGCATTTAGCTTTAGGGACGTCGCTGGCGACCATTATCGTGACTTCGATCAGTTCAATGATGGCTCATCATAAAAATGGTGCAGTCATCTGGCCTGTATTCAAAAATCTGGCGCCTGGTTTGGTCATCGGTTCTTTTTTTGGGGCTGGCGTTGCGGGATTGCTTTCTGGGGCGCATTTGCAACTGATTATTGGCGTTTTTGTGATGTGGGTTGCTTACACAATGTTTGTTGGCGCAAAAAAAGTCGTCGATCAGAATCAAGTGCTTCCATCCACGCCTAAACAAGTTTGTGCAGGTACAGGCATCGGTGTTGCATCAGCTGTTTTTGGGATTGGAGGAGGGAGCTTAACTGTTCCTTATCTAAATCATCATGGCGTGGTCATGCAAAAAGCGGTTGGAACTTCAGCCGCATGTGGTTTACCGATTGCGGTCGCGGGTGCATTGGGATTTATGCTTTTTGGGATGAAAGACCACGTCAATGTGCCCAATAGTATTGGCTTTGTCCATATTTATGCTTTTGTTGGCATCAGTTCAATGAGTTTTTTTACAGCAAAGTTAGGTGCAAAAGCGGCACATGCATTATCACCAAGCGTGCTTAAAAAATGTTTTGCCGTCATGTTGTTTATCGTCGGGTGTTTTTTCCTTTTTAAGGGATTACGTTGAGATAGTAACAGTAGATACCATTAGCCCATCAACAGCGCGGACACACGCCCTTGAATATAAAAAATGAACGCCTATTGGCAAGACGTGCTAATGGTAGAAGCTGTCTTTACGGTCAATCTTTTTAATACCAAATAATGGGCTGAAGCTCATCACGCTTGCTTAATCATATGTTACTCAAATATATATCGAAGTCTAGCACGCTGAAGGAAGATGGCTTTCTTGGGCAGTTTAGGTCGATACGGATTAACATGCTGATGACGCATTTCATCGTCGTATTCCTTGGTGTAATAGGTTGATGAGCTGCCCGTGATAGTTGATTAACTCGAATGTGAATGACTTATGCAATTGGGTGATGGAGATCATTAGCAATTGAGCTTTTATTTTGTATTGTGGACTAAAAAAATAGTTGTTAACTAAGTGTGAAAATGATTAGTCTTTCTACCTTATCGATTTTCGACATTGTATAATCCAGTTTTGCAAGTTTAGATACTCTTTAAAAATGAACGCAACAAATGATATGGATATTCGTCATGCTTTACATGACCGATTGCAGAAACTGTATCATGTGAAAGATGATCATCTAATCGTCGATGAGTTATCGTTGGAACATGGCAGAAACAGAATAGATATAGCTGTTTTTGATAGTTATATACATGGTTATGAAATCAAGAGTTCTAAAGATAATTTACTGAGACTGCAAAATCAGTTATCGCAGTATTCGAAAAGTCTGCAAAAAGTTACTTTTGTTGTTGCTGAAAATCATTGTGATCAAGTGATTGAATCTACTCCAGTCTGGTGTGGGGTTGTTTTGGTAACTAAAGGCCCTAGAGGTGGAATGTATTTTCGCTCCATTAGAAGAGCTAAACTGAATCCAAATGTAGATTTTTTTAGCTTAGCTCATGTTTTATGGAAGTCAGAGGTTATTGATATACTTCATAAAAAAGGCGTCACTGATAGACTTGAATCAAAAACAAGAAAAGATTTATATCAGCAGTTAAATTCAATTATGAATGTCCAAGAACTCGCATCAGAAATTAAGTTTAAATTACTGAAGCGTGGTAACTGGAGAGCTGATGAACTACCTTTGTCATATGATGATTGATTGCAACCTGTTTCCATGTTCCTAAATTACCATGGTTTTCCTTACCGTTTGCTGTGTCATGAATTCGCTTATCCCCATCAGAAAATGTAATGCCTTTATATGCTGGTATGCTAATAATTTTCTTGCAAAGGGCCACCATCTGGCCTTCGTTTCCTCTAAATGCTTTAGCCTTTAAAACGTGCCAATGCTGAGGTAGGGTATATATTAATTTGGCGGATGGGTTAACCTTCCTCATATCCATTGGAGGTGGAAAATCTATATTTTCAATAGTATAGTCTCCAAAAGCTGGTGATTTTTCTTTGAATTTGTTGACAAGATGGGGGTATAGCATCCATTCATGTCGAATAAATAACCCTCCAGGCTGTTTAATCTCTTTTGTATTTAGTGAATTCCCTGCGATAACGAAAGAGCGATAATCTTTTAGGCTGTTTAACTTATTGATTTTCATTCCAATAATGTTGGAGAATAATGGATAAGGCTCGAATTTATCGGGCATTTTTAAGTCGATAATCAGATCAACATCTTTAATAGTCAATTCTATAGTTGATAAGATATTACTAATCTCATTATTTATCGTAACTTTATCGAGATCTTCTAAGAAGAGCCTTAAAGCAACTCCACACTTTTGAGTCTTAATAATTTTTCTAATTTCTGTTAAGAATAAAACTGATTTTTGGAGCGATATTACAGGAATTAGCTTACATCCAAGAGCTATTGCATTGTTATATACATACTTTATAGCAGTGTCCCCATTATCCATGATTTCTTGTTCTACGCTTTCATGAAAGTCCAAAAGTGCTAGTCTAGATCCCCATTTATCCTTAAATCGTTTGGGCATGGGTTCAATATGTTCTTGTATAGTTTTTTTTAGTTGCTTCTCAGCAAAATCATACTCAATTGGCGGTACGATGATAAAAGGGACGATTGCATCTTTAATTTTATTTTCTAGTTTGAATAATGCTTGATACTCACTTTGTCGCCATTTTAAGAAATGGTACATAGTGTTTATTCGAAATCATACTTATTGTCCCAAAATAATTTTCTTACTTGTTTTAAACCAATTTGATCGTTAAATAATTTATAATTATTCTCTTCTTTTCTTATTCTTCCAGCAATGATACTTGGATGAATATTAAGGTTCTTGGAATCTTCATTTAACGCATCTACATTATTATAAAATCTACTTATGCACATGTCCCATTTTTCTGCTGGGAGTAAATTATTCAAGGCAAAGTTATCAGCTTCAGTTTCTATTTTTATTTCATCTTTAGCTTCTCCGACTTTTTCATCTACTATAGAAGTACGTTCCAAGTTTAAATGAAGAAAAATATGTCCTAATTCATGGAAAAGTACAAACCAAAAGTTATCTAATCGATCATGTCGTAATGTTAGTCCTATTACCGGAATAGAGGTGTTTGGTAGAAGCATTGCGGCACCATCAAGATATGTAGATGATAAATGTGGTTCTACTATTAGAATTATCCCCTTTGATAGGAGAAATTCTTGAGCCTCTAGTGGTCCTGTAGTGCTAGTTGAAAGTTTAATTAGCTGATCTAGAAAATAATCATCGTTATTAAATTTAGGTACTTTAATTTTTTTTGTTTTCTCTTTTGCTGTGTGGAGAACCCAAATTTGCCATGCAAGTAATGAGTACTCATTTGGGGAGTTCCCATTAAAATGGAATTTTCTATGTAGTGCTAATTCGTATTGCTGATTACCAAAAATATCTGAAAATAAGGCTTTGATGGCACCTATTGGATCAATATTTCCTGATAACAACCATTTTCGGTTTAACATTTCCTTAACGGGGAACAGATTCCAATCAATGATAGAAGTTTCTATAGTTAAATTATTCGCTACTTTTTCTCCCAAGAAATCATTTATTTTTATCAGAAAATTAGGAATCATATTTTTATATAAATAATCTTCTTGGCGCTTTATTTCCTCAATACTAGTATTGAGGAGTGTGGCAATGTCTTCTTGAGAAATATCATTTGCTACTCTGATATAAACTAGTATTTCTGGTGATTTTAATGCTTCTGTTTTTGTTGGTATTTTATTTTTAAATCTATGGGTAATTTCTAAATAATAATTTCTTTGGTTTGTTAGTTCATTTAGAAGTGCGTTTAAAGAGCCTAACTCTATTTTTAGTAAAAACGGATCTACAGAAGTGTCTTTTTCTACTTCAGAAATAGTCGTTTGTA
Source organism: Moraxellaceae bacterium (assembly GCA_025363155.1). Classification (GTDB taxonomy): domain Bacteria; phylum Pseudomonadota; class Gammaproteobacteria; order Pseudomonadales; family Moraxellaceae; genus Aquirhabdus. Next base: position 8,370 of record JANYEL010000168.1, on the reverse strand, counting down.
TTTTCGCAATCTTTTGTTCTGTTAGATTAAATTCGAAAGAGTTTAAAATCATTTTTATACTCCTTGTTAGGGCCGCAAAATACGGAATTCAGCTTGGAGGTCTATTACTATAATCCCTTTTTCCTGATTCGTATGTTTTTCATTCTTGAAAAAGTCTTTAAATAATTTACCCGATGCTCTTTCGGTAGTATTGGGAAAGAGCTCACCCCCAAACCGTGCTTTTTGAGCGGTAGTGCCATTACTCAAATTGCATATTCTCATTCAATTGATCAGTCATTCTTACATGAATTGATCACTTGTTCTCATGAACTTGGTAGCATCTGCCTCGTGTTTATTTCATTTGATGTCGCTTGACGATATCCAAGTATCTTGTTATCGTGCTGCGCAATAAAACAACAAATCTGGTATTCACAAAATGAAAAAAATAAACACCAAAAAGACCTTCGGGTTTGTAGTAGCGCTTTTTGCAGTAATGCAACTTACTGGTTGTCCATCTAATCATGAAACATCAGCATCTACAAAATCAATGTTAGCTGAACGCGCTGATGTTATTGCTAAAAATCAAGTCAATACCGCAGCTCAGCAACAGTTAGCACAACAACCAGCAATACCTCCGTTGTCTGCTAGTGCACATATCAAATCTTCATCTTAATCATTCATAACTCACTTTTATAAATATTTCATAACGCATTGCGTTTGAGGATAAGGTATGTGCCTTCGTCAATTAAATAACTTAAAATGGCAAGTTTTTCTCGCTCTCACTATGCTATTGCACATATTTGCAATTCCTACTGCTTGGGCAGACCCAGATGTCGTCGCACAGAATTATGCAGCGGCACAAGCTCCAAATATTCAGTCGAATACTTCGGGGTATAATTTGCTGGCAGGCGATGTGGGATATAGTAAGACTCAAATTCAAGGAGCTTTACCTTATACGCTCAGTTATCGTGGCGTGTTGCGTGGCAATATGTCAGCCGCACAGGTAATGGAATCACAAGAAAATTCGACTAGCGGTTGGACGGATAATTACCAAGGCTATGTGACAACGATTAATTTTGGATACCAAATTACAAACTATACACTGGCATCACCTACATATACTGGTGGATCGCCATATCCATATAATCTAACTTCATCCGCTAACCCCACCACAACAACACAAATGAGTATTTATTTTGTGCAGTTACCAGGTGAGTCAGTCATAGCGGCATTTAAAGATGAAACGACAAATGGTACGACGACCTTCACACGACTTTATTCTGCAGATCCTGAAGGTGATATTCAAACGGCATCTAGTGGTGGTGCAGGAGTTGATTCACTGCCGTGGAGTAATAATTTAGGTGAGTACACTTTCGTACGTTCTGGGAATACGATTAATATCTCTAAGAATGGAGTCGCATACACCGTTGCAAGTAATATTAATACGATTACTTCTCAACCTGCCTATACGAATTCAACCTATGTCTATTATAACAGTGCGGGAAATGGTGTTCTTCAAGCGAACAATCCAACAGCACCTGCAGGTTCACTATCGAATGCAGCGATATATCAGGCTGTAGCAGCATCAGCACAAACTACAACATTTCAGCGTGTCACAGGGATTAAATATCCAAGTGGTAAGCAGCTTACACTTGCATACGACACCAATAACAACCTAACGCAGGTCAGCGATAATCGTAACAACGTTCTGACGTTCCAACACACATTTAAAGCAAACCCAGCTGCAAGTACACAGACACTCAATGAGTCGCGCGTCATCACGCAAGTGTCACTGAAAAGTGGAACGGTGGGCGATATACAAACTGCAGTTTTCACGTGGACTTCATACAATGTACTAGAACCCGCAACAGGGAATTCTGTCGCTGTATTTGCGCTTGCCAGTTCGTCGTCTCCGATTGCTGGGACATATACGTACACCAATCAGTTGGTCAGTATTGGGGCAACATATCCTTACATCAGCAATCAAGCGTATTACCAAACAGCAAAGAGAAACAATACAGCGCAGCCACTGACGGCGTATGTTTTTCCAATATTAAAGCAAGTAACTAACAGTGCCTCACAAGTTGAACAACAATGGAATATTACGCAAAATTATCTAGTTACTCTAAATAGTACAACTGGGCTTTATTATAATAGTACTGCTAAAACTACATTAGAGGCGTTGCATCCGGGGAATGGTTCTGCCAATGCGCTAGATATGACCGCCATTTATGATGACGTCGCAAAAACTATTACCATGAGCTACTCTCCTGATGGTACTCAAACTGCGACCACAACGGTAACTACAGTTGTTAACGGCTCGGGTGATGTTACAATCAATGTATCTGGAGCTCCGATACTCACTATTGGTGGTAAGCCGATTGCATCTGCAGAATTCAATACAACGACCAGTCGTTTGCTTAACTTTACCGATGCAAAAGCTGCAAAGGCCGTTTACACCTATGATAATTTGAGTCGTGTGTTGTCTGTGGTTGAAGCATCTGGAACACCGCTCAGCCGTACAACATCGTACATCTATACAACACTGAGCACAGGTACTGCCAATACCACTCAAATACCAAATACAGTAAATGCACCCTGGCTGACAGTAACCAATACAATCAATGCACGTGGTCAAATCACTCAGCAAGTAACAAGCTATCCTGGGTCATCATCAAGTACACCAAAAACTTGGTTGTATTACTATTATGAAACAACGACCTTGCCAAACTATGGATTACCTTATTACACCAAAGGCCCAAGTTTAAATGCAGGTGGGGTGAATGACCAAGTCAGTTGGACCTATGATAATTTCGGCAATATTGCGACATATAATCGAAACGTAAACAATTCAAGTGGGGCCGTGGTAAATCGTCAAACGTCATACGCCAACTATAATAGTGCAGGGCAGCCCCAAACGATTAATTACCCCGATGCAACGAAAGATACGCTGACTTATGATGCCAGTTATCAGGTGCTAAGCAATGTTCATAGTCGTTCAACTGCGTCAACAACCACGAGTAAAACTTACGACAGTTTAAAGCGTGTGATCACCTCGACGGATGAAGATGGTAAAGTAACTACTTATAGCTACGATGGCGTTGGTCGCCCTTCGATAGTGACTGATCCGAGTGGTAATAAAACCACCACCACTTACTTCCCGAATAACACGCCAAGCGTTGTGACACAGAGTAACCCACAAGGCGTAACTGTTGCTGGGACGTGGAACACGTTGGATGCCAATGGACGGCGTTACACTACACGTCAAGGTTCTACGACAAATCGCTTATGGGTTGCTTTGACTTATGATGCCAACGGCAACACGACACAAACAAGAACTGCCCTCGGCATCATCAATTCGTGGACGTATGATGCACTCAACCGTGTTGTGTCACATACAGACGGTAACGGTAAAGTCGATACCAAGGGCTATGATACTGCGGATAACAATACGACTGAAACTGCAGCAAACAGTGCAGGATCGACACGTGGATTCATCAATCACGATGAGCTTCAATCTGAGACAAATAATGATTTTGGTCTAAAAACCTATACGCTTGATCCTGATAAACGCTTAACTGCAAGAGGACATGCTGATCGGTCCTGTAGTTTCGGCATCGTTGATCAAGACAATCGTCCAAAAATGACCGTATGTACTTCGAATGCGAATACAGCAACTAATTTACAAGTCAATGATTCATACATTTACGACACAACAGCTTATGGCAATTTGGATAGTGTTACTTCCAATAATGCAGGCATTGGTGTTACGACAAATTATACCTACGACCTGTTTCACCGTTTACTCACAAAAACTCAAGTTAATCAAGCACCAACCACATACGGCTATGCTACGAGTCAGCAGAAGAATAGCTACACCTATACGGCAGCTGGTAAGCTTGCAACGATGACTATGCCGTCTGGTAAAGTTTTGACCTATGGCTATGATACGAATGGTGTGATCAGTAGTATCAAGTTGGGTGCCACTACCATTGCTTGCTATATCAATTATGACGGTGCAAATAGATTACGTGGATGGACTTGGGGTGTTGGTGGTGTCTTCATTGTTGGGATTGATGACGGAGGTCTCACCACAGGCGTGACCAATACCAACACGACTGGTGCCAAAAATTTTAATGCAAATTTTTTGTATGATCTTGATGGAAGGATAACAAGGAGTACAGTAGACACCAGTAATGTGTATAAATACACTTACGACAACAATTCTCAACTACTGACTGAGTCTTTGCCGAATGCCAGCACCATTCAGTATACCTATGATACCAATGGCAACCGTTTGACGCTGAGCACAACAGGTACGACGGGTCTTGCCTATACGGCTGCTAATTATAGCTATACGGGTAATCGTTTAACGGGTTGGACAAAGAACACAGTTGCACAACCTTTAGGGACTTCAACTCAAGGTGAAATTACCAATAGCTATATTGGTACCTCAACCTATGACAATGCAGGTCGTCGTAAGCTTGAAGGTGCAGTTCCTGGGAATAGCCTGTATACAGGTATGTTATTTGACTATAACCACAACAATGAACGGACATTCCGTCGCGGTTCAAACTTAGATCGTCAATATGCTTATGATGAATCGAGTCATCTGATTGGCGAATACACAGGTGATGGTGCGCTCATTGTTGAGTATATCTGGCTGGGTGATCGTCCAATTGCTGCAGTGTATGGCAATCGTATTGTCTATATTGTTACTGACCACCAAAACAAACCAAGACGAGCGATAGATGCATCGACTCAACAAGTGGTCTGGTCATGGGATCCTGATGCGTTTGGTGTGGTGCAGCCTGCGACAGGTTTAACCAATGGCGTAGAGATGAATTTACGCTTCCCTGGTCAGTACTACGATATTCAGACTGGTTTATATTACAACCTTAATCGTTACTACAACCCTGAATTGGGTCGCTACATGGAACCTGATCCAATTGGGCTTGAGGGAGGGTTGAATCCGTATTCATATGTTGCTAATAATCCAATAAATATGGTTGATCCAAGTGGATTAAGCATGGAACCCATGAATGACGCGGCTATGAGGGGTGCTATTGGTGCTCCTGATTTTAATTTGATGAACTTCTCTGTCAATAGTGCTATTAATAGTTTCCAGAATAGAATAAATAACGGATCAACATATTCTCCCATTGGAACAGGGACTGTTCTTGCTCCAAGATCTAACAATTCCCCAAGTTCAACTAATTTATTGGCAGCTACTTATCAAGCAGGTTTTAGCCTCTCAGGAATAGCAGCTATGGGAATTGGGGTAGGTGGAAATATTGCGGGGGGAATAGCATCTGATAATAAGGGTAATTATTCGTTGTATGGATCATATGGAGGTGGTCTAGCAGCAGGCACTCCAAGCTTGGAACTAGGTGTTCAGGCGGCGGCATCAAATGGTCGCACAGTAAATGATTTATCTGGTACCTCATATAACGTCAGTATGGGAGGTGGACTTGGACCTCATATTAGTGCAGATGGTTTTACTGGAACGTCAGGTGACAATACTACCGTAATTGGAGGCGGGTCATCGTTGGGTGTTGGATTTGGCGGAGGATCTGTGACTGGTGCATCTAAAACATATATAAGTCCTTCTATTAATATTTTGAATATTATCAATTATGTTAAAAGGAAGTAGCCCATGAAAAATTATTTTCTTGCTTTTTCATTTGTATTTATGTGTCTTGGATTATTTGGTTTATACACAGGTAATAAGTTATTTGTTAAATACTCTGTGGAAGGAGCTAAAACACCGAGTACGATTAACAGCATTAAACTTAATCAGCATGGTTCATTTTTTTATGTTACTAAACAACAAAATGATGAAATGAATTATTATCAATTTCTAAGCGTAATCTCCATCTTGATTTCTATGGGTGGATTGTTTCTGTATAAAAGAAGAATTCAACATAAGAAGTAAGGAGATATTCATGTTTAAATCAATGCTAATATTATTGGCGACGCTTGCTGCATCTCATAATACCTATGCAGACACATTTAAATCGGAAGAAGAATTAGTAATTTTCACAAATAAAGTCATGACTGAAATGTCAAAAGGAAATATTAGTGCAGCGTTACTATATTTGAAGCCATATGTAATTTTACCAGAATCTGATTTTCAATCCTCATTAGAGGGGACAAAATCTCAACGAGAGTTATATGCGTCTAGACTTGGAAAAGATGTAGGTTATGAGTGTTTTAAACCAAAAAAATTGGGATTATCATTAGTTAGACAAGCATGTATTGAAAAAACTGAAAAAGGAGCTATTGCGTGGCAATTTCTGTTTTATAAATCGCCAACAGGATGGAATATAAACTCTTATAGTTGGAGCACTGATGCAATTCCAGCTTTATTTATGCTTGATCAGTAAATTAATTATAGCAAGCATAGCGTGGGTTGAGGTACGAAACCCACGTCTAACATTAGCATGCGCTAAACCAACCTGCGGAAACACCCGTAATCCCAAAGAACTATACCTCTTTAAACCCATAAAACTCAGGTGAACTGAACCCTAAAAAACGTACACACACCATGCAGCTCTGCTGAAAAGCCTGAAAGCGTTGCGGTGTATGGCTTTGGGGTTAGGCTAACCTTCTATTCTTGCTTCGCTGAAATGACTTTATAAAATCGCGGAAACCCTTTAGGGGTAAGGCTTAGACTGTAGGCTAAACATATTACTGATAGCCCCATAAAAGATCGTGCAACATTCACTCTACTTATTATAAAAAACAGAAACCCTAGCCGCTAAGGTTTGCAGCTTGACCAGTACTCAAGTAGGTACTAAAAAATACATCATCAGTGGCTTGACAGCTTTTTAGCCGCCGTTCTTACAAGCGGCTTTCTTCAGCCGCCTGTGGCACAGGCGCAAGCATGGTATCGAGCATTTGCTGGATAAACGCCTGTTTGGTTCTTGGTAATACGCTAATCGCTTCTAACTGCTGCTGGATACGCGGCGACGGGCCACGTTTGCCTGTGCCGCGCTGCGGCGTCATGCCAAGTAGCTCATCCACCGCCACATCCAATATCTGCGCCAGTGTCGGCAGAAGTGATGTCGGTAAGCGCAATTTACCGCCCTCATAGTGCGCCAGTGTTTGTTGAGCAATGCCAAGCTGCTCGCATAGCTGCTTCTGGGTCAATCCTGCATGTTTACGCGCTTGTGCAATGCGCGTGCCGAGCTGGACAAAGAAGGATTCATCATGTGTATTCATGTCAAATATCAAATGATCTAAAGCCACAATATAACCCCACTTGTTAAAACTATGAGTTGACTGTACTCTATATAAGAGTACTATACAACAGAGTTATTTATACTCTATCCTACTTGACAAGGTTTTTTAGCACAGGCGGATTTATGGCACGTATCCCTGAACACGAGATCGAGCGGCTGAAGAATGAGGTCTCGGTGGCGACTTTGGCAGAACAGCGTAGCATCGTTCTCAAACGCCAGGGCGACAATCTCATCGGTTGCTGTCCCTTCCATGACGACAAAACGCCATCCCTCGTCATCACCCCTGATAAAAACCTGTGGCACTGCCTCGGCGCATGTCAGATGGGCGGCAGCTCGATTGACTGGGTGATGAAAGCCAACGGCATTTCCTTCCGTCATGCGGTTGAATTGCTTAGAGCCGATTCTCCTTTAGCCGCTGGTGTTGAAGGTGTACGGGTTAAAATCTCACGCAGTGTCAAACTGCCATCGCCTGTCTTGCCGACTGACGACGATCAAGAACTGCTGAATCAAGTCATCGAGTTCTACCATCAAGCCCTGCTGGAATCGCCCGAAGCCTTAGGCTATCTCGCCAAACGCGGCATCACTGACCATGAGCTGATTCATCGTTTTAAACTCGGCTTCTCCAATCGGACACTCGGCTATCGACTGCCCGCCAAGAACCTCAAAGCGGGAGCAGAAATCAAAAGCCGCCTGCAAAACTTAGGTATCTTGCGCGAATCAGGTCACGAACACTTTAACGGCTCAATCATCATTCCTGTGCTGGATCCTGTGGGCAACGTCCTTGAAGTCTATGGAAGAAAAATCCGTGACGACCTGCGAACTGGCACACCGATGCACCTGTATTTACCCAACGCACACCGTGGCATTTGGAATGAGGCGGGAGTGGCAGAAGCCAATGGCGAAGTCATCCTCTGCGAAGCCCTGATTGATGCGGTCACCTTCGGGCAAGCGGGCTATCACAACGTCACTGCCAGCTACGGCGTATCAGGTTTTACCCCTGACCACTTTGACCCCTGTCGAGTTTGAAGGACAGTTTTTTAAGAGAATGGTTATGCCGTTTGCAGCATAAAGTTGTTAAATGCTTCTGCTGGACTGATGTTACCTAATTTCGTATGCCTGCGCACTCGATTATAAAATATCTCGATCC